>JAQVSS010000259.1 GCA_028700415.1 Kiritimatiellia bacterium | reverse complement strand
ATGACCACCCCTGCCGTACCGACGATCGCGATGGCAAGAAGACTGGCCGCCCATGTCTTGATCTGCTTGTTCATTTCGTTCAACTCCTTTTTTTATGGCCGGGGTTTTGCCCTCGTGCCTCGTTGGTTTATCCATGCTTTCATTCTGAACCGGAGATGTCAGGGAATTATGTTCTTCTTGTCAAGCTTTCAACATGAAGCATCCATGCTTTGTCGCTTACGGGTATCGACAAGAACAATGAGGATAATCGCCCTGGACCAGGCAAAGCAAAAAGGAGCAAGCTGAAAACAGCAACAAGCTTTTTGCCCTGCACCGCGGCCGGAATCCAAATCTCGCTTATCCTTATGGCTTTTTTATTTTTCAGATGATGCAGGTACCCGTCGGCGATAGGACTTGCCTTTGGGAGCTAGGCAGGCAGAAACCGATCCATGCCGGGATATTCCCTTTTGGGGCATTTTGGGGCATATGGTTATGAGGCGTTTTGCCTTTTGTGCATATTGGTATATTCCTGTGCTAATTGGTGATGGTTTATGCACTTTCTAGTTGTAGGATGATCATATGTTTAACGTATTGACTTAGTCTGTTTCCTGTGATAGCTTGGAAATGCGACAACGGTGTATTCACAATCAAGTAAGACAACAATCGAATCTAGCGGCCCGGTCATCTGTCACCTACGGTGACGTTGACCCTCGTATGTTCTGGTATCTCGAAACGCGCGGCAATTATTGCCATGATGGCCCAAAAGGCATTAAGGAGGTGTAGCCGCATAAACCCAGCCACTCGTGTTTTTCTATTTTGACACCGATCTTACAGGAGGGAAATATGAACCAAAAGAAATTGTTACGTGTCATCTCCATGATCATGCTGCTGGTTCTGACCACGTCGCTGCTTCTGAGCTGTCAGAGCACACCGACAACGACAGGTTCAACCACCGGCCAGACCACGACAGGCGCGACGACGACCAAGGGGACGACCGGGGCGACCACGACGGAAAAGGAAGTCTTTTCTTACCCGTTTGATCCGCCGATAAAACTGACGATCAACCGCGACAACAGCCCCTACGATGTCTCCAATATCGATCCGGCTTTCCACGATGTTTTTGCCTGGAATGTCTACAAGGAAAAAACTGGCGTGGAACTTGAAGTTGTGGGCGCCTCTTCCGGCGCTTACGAAATGAGCGAAAGCTTTTTGCTGCTGCTGGCGTCCGGTGACTATCCCGACCTGATGCAAGCCAACTGGATCCGCTTCCCTGGCGGACCGCAAGCAGCCATGGACGACGGTTATATCATCGAACTGACCCCGTACCAGGAGTACTTCCCGGCCCTGATGCAAGTGTATGCCGAACACCCCGACTGGTACCAGATGGTTCAGACCGACGACAACAAGCTGTACAACTTCCCCTACCTGCGCGGCGATCCGGATGCCCATACGGAAACCGGAATGGTTATCCGTCAGGATTGGCTGGATGCCTTGAATCTTGAGGTTCCGACCACCATTGACGAATTAACTGAAGTTTTCCGCGCATTCAAGAACGAATACGGCCTTGCTTCCGCTTTCACCTTTGAGATGCGCTGGCTGTGGCTGGAATGGGCGTCAGCCGGTTTGAGCTCCGCTTATGGCTATACCTATCCTTTCTTCGTTAACGACGGCGAAGTCAAGTTTGGTCCGCTCGAGCCCGGCTTTAAGGCGTTCATGGCTCAGATGGCGTCTTGGTATGAAGAACAACTGCTTGATCCCGATTTCCCCAGCATCAACAAAGCGACGGTTCAGTCGAAGTTCGCCAGCGGCGAAGTCGGTGTCGCCATCCAGCAGCTGAACAACGTCATCGGTTGTATCGAAGCCAATGCCGGGACTGACTACAAGGTCAGCGGCGTTCCGTCCTTCAAGAATCCGGCAACCGGAGACGCGATGTTCAGCCATTACTACCAGACCTATGACGGATCCTTCGGTGTCGCCATCAGCACCAAGTGCGATGACATCGAATCCGCCGCGCGTTTCCTCGACTACCTGTACACGGAAGAAGGCCAGCTGTTCAGCACCTACGGGACCGAAGGCGTCTCCTACGAAATGGTGAACGGTGAACCGACTTTCACCGATTACCTCTGGAACAACCCGACAGGCGCGACCCCTGGCGAAGTCAAAGGGCGCGTATCCATGGGTGCCAACTATGCCGTGATCCGCTGGGCGTTCACCGGCCACATGCTTGATTATGCCAAGGTCGTCCACAAGGAGTGGGTCAACGAGAACATGGCCAATCACGTCTATCCAGCGACGACCTTCACATCGATCGAAGCCGCGATCGTCTCACGGAACTTCACCAACATCGACACCTACTGCAAGGAATCCATTGCCAAATTCGTAACCGGCCAATGGAACACAACGACCGATTACGATGCGTTTATCAGCCAGTTGGAAAGCTACGGCGTCCAGTCTGTTCTGGATGTCTACCAGGCGGCCTATGACCGTTTTGCTGCCCGCTCGCGCTGATCACACCTGAACCCCCGTCCGGGCAGACCTGCTGGTCTTCAGCAGGTCTGCCTTTTTCGGACAGACGGGTCAGACCTGACGACAAGAAAGAAGGCAGGCCATGGCACAGCATCTGTCAACCGGATATTTAACCAGGCAAGGCAAACTGCAGCGGTTCAAGAGCCGCCTGGTTACCGACATGAAACACAACTACACCCTGTATTTACTGGTTTTACCTGTTATCGCCTATTACATCGTCTTTCGCTATTTCCCGATCGGCGGCATTCAAATCGCTTTCAAAGACTATAAGCCGGCGCTCGGTATCTTTGGCAGCCCGTGGACCATCCATTACGGGTTCGGCCACTTTATCGATTTCGTCACCAATCCTTATTTCGAGCGTCTACTGCGCAATACAGTCCTGATCAGCTTCTACAGTTTGCTGTTCGGCTTCCCGGCCCCGATTGTTCTGGCGATCATGCTCAGCGAACTGCGCGGCCGCAAGTACAAAAAAGTGGTTCAGACCCTGACATATTTCCCGCATTTCATATCGACGGTCGTCGTCTGCGGGATCATCACCCAGTTTGCGCTTAGCGACGGCTTGTTCAACCAGATCGGCCAACTCTTCGGAGCTCAGCCGGTTTCATTCCTGCAAAAACCCGAATACTTCCGAACCATCTATGTCGGCAGCGGCATCTGGCAGGGAGTCGGCTGGAGCAGCATCATCTATCTGGCAGCTATCGCCAGCGTCAACAGCGAAGTCTACGAGGCAGCTGCGCTGGACGGCGCCGGCCGCATGCGCCGGATTATCCATGTTACCTTGCCGCATATCGAGCCGACCATCGTTCTCATGCTGATCATGAGCGTCGGCAACATCATGAACGTCGGCTCTGAAAAAGTCCTGCTGCTGTATAATCCCAGCATCTATGAGACGGCTGATGTCATATCGACCTATGTCTATCGCAGAGGCTTGCTGGAATTTAACTTCAGCTTCTCCACAGCCGTCAACCTGATGAATTCCGTGATTAATTTCCTGATGGTGCTAGGCGCCAACGCGATCAGCCGCAAGGTCAGCGAGACAAGCCTGTTTTAATGGGGAGGAATCACCATGCTTAACAAACGAAGCAAGGCAGAGTGGTTTGGCGACTCGATCAATGTCATGATCCTTGGCTTTCTGTCCTTGATTATGCTCTATCCGATGCTTTACGAGTTGTTCATGTCGTTCAGTGTCGCCTCGCAGGTCGCCAAGCACCGCGGTGTGCTGCTCTGGCCGCTGGGCTTCACCTTGACGCCGTATCGCCTCGTGTTTGCCGAAAAGACAATCATCTCCGGCTATCGCAACACGTTTTTTGTTTTGTCGATCGGACTGGTTTTCAATATAACATTCACATCCCTGGGCGCTTATTTCCTGTCCCGAAAGAATGTCATGCTGTTCAAGCCCGTCATGATCATGATCCTGATCACCATGTATTTCAGCGGCGGCCTTGTTCCGACCTGGCTGAACGTCAACAACCTCGGCCTTTACAACACCCTCTGGGCCCTGATCATCCCCGGCGCGATCAACACCTTCAACCTGATCCTGCTGCGTTCCTATTTCCTTTCGATCCCGGACAGCTTGCTGGAATCCGTCTTTATCGACGGCGGCGGGCATTTCACCGCCTTGTTCAAAGTTGTCATCCCCGTCTCGCTGCCCGCCATGATGGTCATGATCCTCTATTATGGCGTCGGTCACTGGAACAGCTGGTTTGACGCCTTGATCTACCTGCGTACCCGCGACCTCTGGCCGCTGCAGATGGTCCTGCGCGATATCCTGATCCAGGGAACCGATCTCGACATCCGGGGCGAGGAGCTGATCAACTACGAGCAGCTGCAGGAAACAACCAAGGCGGCCATCGTGATCATCACCACCGTACCCATCCTGATGATCTATCCTTTCCTGCAGAAGTATTTCATCGCCGGCCTGATGGTTGGATCCCTGAAGGGCTGATCGTCAACCGGGTAACAAGCAACAAGCGAGGTACGATCTATGACCAACAAACCCTGGGAAAGAGGCCTGCTCGAAGCGAAAGGCCATTATTTCTTCCATGGCGACGAGCCGTTCTTCTGGCTGGGCGACACCGCCTGGCTGCTGTTCAACCGCCTGGACCGCGAACAAATCGACCTTTATCTGCGTAACCGGGCAGACAAGGGCTATACCGTCATTCAATCCGTCGCGGCCATGCGCATGCCCGCCGTCAACCGCTACGGCCAGGAGGCCTTTCATGACCAGGATGCAACCCGGCCCAACCTAGACAGCGGTTACTGGCAGCTGATCGACCACGCCTTTGACACCGCCTGTGATCTTGGGCTTTATATCGGCTTGCTGCCAACCTGGGGCGGTGTCGTCACCCGGAACTGGATCAAGCCAGAACAAGCCGAGCCCTATGCGGCGTTCCTGGCCGACCGGTATGGGAATCGGCCCAACCTGATCTGGATCAACGGCGGGGACACCCGCGGTAACGAGCATGTCGACTTCTGGACAACCATGGGCGAAGCGCTCAAACGCCGGACGCCGGACAAGCTGGTCACCTTCCACCCTTTCGGTCGGACCGGTTCGATTGACTTCTTTCCCGATGCTCCCTGGCTCGATTTCCATATGTTCCAGTCCGGTCACCGACGCTATGACCAGGTCCGCTTGAACCAGTGGGACGACCATCACGTCAACGACCCCGACTATTACTGGTTCGGCGAAGACAACTGGCGTTATGTCACACGCGCCTATGAGCGCATGGGCGATCGTCCCAAGCCCGTCCTGGATGCAGAACCGTCCTACGAGCAGCTGCCGCAAGGTTTGCACGACGCGTCGCAGCCCCGTTGGCAGGACCATGACGTGCGCCGCTACGCCTACTGGTCCATGCTGGCCGGTGCGGGCGGGTTCACCTATGGCCACTGTGACCTGATGCGCATGTACCACAAGCAAGAAGCCGCCGACCCCAACGAACCAGGTTTTGACTGGCAGGACGCCCTGTCCCACCCGGGGTCGGACAGCATGACCCATTTGCGCCGGCTTTTTGAAAGCCTGCCTTACCCGACGGGCCAGGCCGCCCAGGAGCTGCTGGCCGAGCCGGAGAAGGAGCGCTACGAGCGTATTTCAGTTTTTCGCGGCGACGGCTTTATCCTGGCTTACACCTACACCGGCCAAACGATCCGCCTAAAGCCCAATGCCCTGCCCGGCGACAGGCTGGATACATGGTGGTTTAACCCTGCCAGTGGCGTTATGAACTACGCCGGCAGCCTGCCGGCCGACCAAACGATCGTCAGGCAGCCGCCGCAAGGCGCTTTCGCCAACCCGGACTGGGTTCTGGTGGTGAAGCGCAGCTGATCTTCGACACGAAGGCCGACTAAAACACAGATACCGCAACCCATGCTGATTGCCCAAACCAGATGCAACCAGCGTGGGTTGCTTTTTTTCGTCTTCCATATTGGCAGCAAGAGGGTGATTGGGTGCCTTTTCAGCGCTCTTGTTGGGCATCATGGATCCAGCTCGTCAGACCTGGCATATAAGGCATCAATCGACGACCGGCCCAGCACCTTTTCGACCACGAAGGCGATCACGAAGATACCGGACAGGCTGACGGCCAGCCGGGTCATGGCGAATTTAAGGCCCATCGAGGAGATCTCGAACAGCAGCATCGGGATCTTGGTCGTCGACCAGGCGCCGATAAACAACAAGATGTTTGAAAACTTGGCGCCTTTCTTCATCAGGACG
>JAQVSS010000258.1 GCA_028700415.1 Kiritimatiellia bacterium | reverse complement strand
CTGGACAAGACGAATGCGTGGGTTCCGGCTAAAGACCCCGTCCACTTCGACAAGCCGAAAGTCGCGGGCGTCGGCCTCTGCTCGGCGTTTGCGCGCTGTGTCGCCGCAAAAGAGCCGGAAGCCACAATCGGTCTGGTCCCGTGCGCCTTTGGCGGCACCACGCTGGACCAGTGGAAGCCCGGCGGCGCGCTCTACACCAACGCCGTGGCCCGCACGCGCGCCGCCCTCAAGAACGGGACGCTCAAGGGCATCCTGTGGCATCAGGGCGAGGGCGACTGCGACGCGGCGAAGATTGCGACCTACCCCGCGCGTTTCGCGGCCCTGATCGCGCAGTTGCGCAGCGACCTCGGGGCCAACGGCGTGCCGGTGCTCGTCGGCGAGCTCGGTGCCTCGTACAAAGCGTCGTACGCGCCCTTCAACGCGATGTTGCCACAGGTTACGAACGCCGTGCCGCGATGCGCGCTCGTCTCCTCGGCGGGGCTCGGCTCGAAACCCGACAAGGTGCACTTCTCGGCAGACGCCCTGCGCGACTTCGGCAAACGGTATTTTGAGGTGTACGAGATGGCGAGAAAGGATAACGCTCAACGCTGAACGTTTATCGCTCAAGGGAGACTGGCGATACTTGAGCGTTGGACGTTGAGCGTTCAACCATGTTTTCCAACAAACAGATGCTCTGGTGGGGACGCTTCGATCCCGCCTATTCCCGTAACGGCGTGGTGCGCCAACACCTCGCCGCGCTGGGCTGGGGCATCCGCGACTTCCAGCCGAAGTTCTGCGCGGCGGGCGACCTCGAAGCGGCCTTGCGGCGGATTCCGGAACCGGATGCGGTATGGGTTCCCTGTTTCCGCCAGCGCGACATGGCCGCCGCACGCCGCTGGTGCGACCGCCATCGCGTACCGCTCATTTTCGACCCGCTCATCAGTGCTTACGACAAACAGGTGTGGGAACGCTTCAAACTCCAGGACGGCAGCCCCGCGGCGCAGAAACTTTTGGCATGGGAGCGCGGGCTTTTCAATAAAGCCGACCGCGTGATCGCCGACACCCCCAGCCACGCCCGTTTCTTTTCGGAAACCCTCGGAGTACCGGAGGAGCGCGTCCGCATCGTTTATGTGGGTGCGGACGAGACGCTCTTCCGCCCCGTGCCCGACCGCACGCCGGGCTCGCCGATTGACGTGCTCTTCTACGGCAGTTTCATCCCGCTCCACGGCGCGCCGACAATCATTGAAGCCGCGCGGATTTATCAAGGCCCGCCAGTCCGCTGGAGCTTGCTTGGCGACGGCCCCGTGAAACCTGACTGCCAGAAGGCGGCAGAGGGTCTGCCCAACGTCTTCTTCGAAGACCGCATCCCGTATGCCCAACTTCCCGCACGCATCCATCGCGCCGACATCCTCCTCGGCGTGTTCGGCACCACGCGGAAAGCCGGGCGCGTCATCGCCAACAAAGTGTTCCAAGCCCTGGCCTCGGGGAGGCCGGTCATCACGCGCGTCTCCGACGCTTATCCCGCAGAGACCGCCAAGTCGGAGGCCCTCGCGTTCGTGCCGCCGGGCGACCCGCATTCCTTGGCTTCGGCGGTGGCGGAATGGGCCACACGCAGTGAAGCCCTGGCCGGGCGCGGACATGCCGCCGGAGCGCTCTACGACCACGCTTTTTCAACCGCGGTCATCCGAAGGCAACTTTCAGACAGTATGGACTTCATCGGGGCGGCGAACCCTTCCCGCCGATAACAGCCCACAATCACTCGCAACATGTCACAAAAACAGGATCACACGGCCATGCCAGAAAACGACAGCAGCCCCAATCCCAACGAACGGCAGATCTTCCTTTTCCTGCTCTGGGAAGCCTCCCGCGACAAGGAGAAAGAGATCCTTGAGGACATCGCGCAGCACTTCACCGTCCTCAAGCAGTATGAGGTCGCGTGGCCGCAAGCGAACTGGGTCAAGCACCTCGAGGCTTTCTACGGCCACTTCTCCCAAGTCTGGATCGCGAAGGCGCGGCGCAACGGCACCGGCAATTTCCGCGTCGTGATCGTGGAGGACCCGCACGCGACATACGACTACCGCGACAACATGCGGGGCATGACCGAACGGGTGAACCTCAACATCTACGACGCGAAAAAACGTTACCGGACTTTGATCAAAAGCAAAGACAAGGTCCACTCTTCCGTCAACCTGACCGAAACCCGGCACAACCTGTCTATTCTCTTGGACATGAGCTTGGCGGACTTCCTGAAGAACGTGAAGCCAGACGGCGCCGTCGAGTATCTGATCACCACGCCGCCCGGCGAAAAGGGATGGAAGAGTCTCTCCCATCTCTTCTATATCCTGAATGAGACGGTGCCTTATGTTGTAATGCGCAATTTCGAATCCCTCCTGGATCCGCAGACGGCCAACGGCCACGACGACATTGACTTGATGGTCTCGGACCGGGACCTTTTCGTGTCAATCACCGGCGCGACGAAGACGTCGAGCAAGCCCACGCACGTCGGCCACCTGCTCCAAGTGGGCGACCGCGTGGTCAAACTCGACCTGCGCGAACCGGGCGACGGTTATTACGACCCGGCTTTTGCGAAGGACATGATCGCAAGGGGCCACGTGATAGGGGGGAACCTCCGCGTCCCGTCCCAAGAAGACCATTTCTTCTCGCTCCTCTATCACGCGCTCATCCACAAGACAGCCGTCTCGCCGGACTATTACACGTTTTTCGCCGCGAACGCTTCCGCCTTGGGTATCAGCGATTACGCGAATCGCTTCGCTAAGGATGGCGACGGCTACCTGAAAGGCTTGTTGGCAGAGTGGCTGAACCGCAAAGGGTATTCTTACTGCCAACCCTTGAGCCATAAAGTCGGTTTCAACACCCTGAACATCGCCGGGAAACCCGGCGTGGTCGCGCTCAAGAAATCGCATGCCCATCTCTGCTCCGTGGACATCGGCCTTAACCGGTTCAAGCTCCACCTGCTGACCGGGATCGACATGCCGAACATCTTCCGCATCCAAATCCGGCTGGGCGGTATTTTCAAGATCGACCTGTGTTTGGGAGATGTCAAAGAGATCGGGATATGACCCCTGTTTTTTATGCCTTTCATAATCGCGCGGGACGCCTGCTGCGTGCGGTCAGCCAAACCTTGGTCGAGGGCTTCCCCTCGTTGGCCCGAACCTTGATCACGCGGGCGATCCCGCTCGACGGGCTCGCGCCCTATCGCGTGCCGGAGAGTTCCGCCCTCTATGCGCAGTTGCTGGCGAAATCGCGGGCAGGCGAGATCGCGTGGATTTACTATCCGTCCAGACGCGACCGGGTGGAGACCGTGTTTTCCCTGCATGACGGCGTGTACTGCGTCGAGAAGCTTGTCCACAAACGCTGCCGACGCCTCTTGCCGGCAAAGTTCCGTCAGCGCGTTTTGCCGCGCGAGCCTTTGTTGCAAGGCACGCCGCTCGCCGACCGGTTCCAACAGTGGGTCGCGAAGGACGACTGGCAGGCCGTCGGCGACGGACTGGAGGCCTTCCTGCGTGCGCTGCTCACCGCTTTTCCGGAAACCCGCAACGGCCTGTTGCCCGCTTACGCGCTCGATGCCGTGCCACGCAACTGCATGATCGATGCGGCAGGGCGCTACCGCTTTTTCGACCTCGAATACGATCTGATCGGCGGCGTCCCGCTCTCGTACCTGCTTTACAGTACGATCAAAGCGGACATCGTCTCGCACCTGCCAAAGTGTGAGCGGGAGGCGCGCCTATCGGCGCTCTATGCCGAGGGCTGCCGGCGCCTCGGCCTCACGCCCGCGCTCAAGCGCGACCGCACGACCGCGCGCCAGCTCAAGGCTTTCACAACCCGCTCACCCGCCCGGCTGCTGACGAACCTGTTCAGGGCTTTTCTCCCCGTCAAAGCTTGGCGCCAAAAACTGATGTGGTGGGACACGGCCATCCGGCTGCGCCCCGCTCCCGCAACAACAAAGGAGGACCCATGCGCATCCTGATGGTCGACAACATGCAGCTCCGCCAGTACGGCAACCTGAAGATGGGGCCCGGGCGGAAGTTGGTCTGCGGCGCCATCCGCAACAACTACCGGCTGGCCGAATTCAGCGACCGCGACATCGCGCGCTACCTCGCCCCCCTCGGCATCCGCAAAATCGGCGGCTACCTGGCCAACAAGAAGCTGATCCGGACCGCCAAAAATTTCAAGCCGGACATCCTCTTCATCGCGCACTGCGACTACATCCGCAACTGGGCGCTCGAAGAGATCCGCGCAGCCCTGCCGAATATCCGTATGGCGCATTTCAACATCGACCCCATCTGGATGGGCTGGCATATCCGCCAGATCCGGGAACGGATGCATTCGACCGACGCCATTTTCGTGACCACCGGCGGCGAGGCCCTCAAACAGTTCTGCACCGGCAAAAACGTGGTGGCCTACATGCCCAACCCCTCGGACCCCTCCATGGAAATCGAGGACAATTCGAAGAAAACGGAGTTCGCGCGCGACCTGCTGTTCTGCGGCAAGGAGATCGCGGGCGACGACCGCAACGAGTTCCTGCGGAACCTTGAAAGCGACCTGAAAGGACAGCTGCGCTTCGACATCTTCGGCATGTTCAACTATCCGCCCGTCTGGGGTGCCAACTACGAGAAAGCCCTGGCCGAAAGCAAGATGGCGCTCAACCTCAACCGCAAAGAGGAATGGCCGCTTTACTCCTCCGACCGCATCGCCCACCTGATGGGCAACGGCATCCTGACGTTCCTGAGCGACCGGGGCAACATGCAGAAGTTCTTCAGCGACCGCGAGGCCGTCTTCTTCCACGATGCCGGGGATTTACGGGAGAAAATCCTGTATTATCACGCGCACGACGGGGAACGCCGTGCGGTCGCCGCCGCCGGAAGGACACGCTATCACCAGCTGTTCAACGGCAGCCGCACGCTGAAGTTCATGATCGAGACGCTCCTCGGAGAGCCTTACTCCGAAGCGTACGAATGGGCCGACAACGTGTACCGGCAACCCCCTCCTACCGCCACGCATCCCGCACCCATTTGACAGGCGGAATGCTTTTGTAGAACTTCTTGTACCAGGGGGATTCCCACTTGCCCGAGGCCAACTCCTCCGGCGTGGGATGCCCGGTGCAAACCACGATCTTCGCGTCCCGGAACTGGCGGGGCTGCATAAACAGCCGGAAGGGCCAAGGATGCAGACAGTGAACCTTGAACTGCCTGATCCAGCCGTCCGGCCAGAAGTCCATGCTCTTGATCGTGTTCGAGATAAACGTCTGCGAATTGCTGTACGAGTCGCGCATCGCCTGAGGGTTCGATAGCAGACGCTCCAAGACGTCGGGATGAGAACCCGCCGTGAAACGGAAGACCGATGTGTTCCCGATCCGGCGATCCATGGTCGTGTAGTTCCGCATCACCATGTAATCCGACTGACCCTGATAGGTGAAGAACCCGTCGAGCGAACCGGTGATGATGATGTCGAGGTCCAGGAAAAGCAGTTCGCCCGTCAGATCCGCCACCTCTTTTGACCAAAGGGAGACCTTGCGCCAACCGCCGTTCCGCATGCGGGGCGGCAGGTCAAGCACGGGGCAGGGACGGATCTCCACTGCGGGATTGATCCCCTCCGGCTCGTTGGTCAGACAGTACAGTTTAAAAGGCGGCGTAGTGTAGCGCGCGATCATGTTATACAGCCGGTTCACATAATCCGCCGTATAATAGTTTCCCCACTTCATGCAAATGATCTGTTTCACTTTGACAGCTCCTCTCCGTAAAAAAACTTTTCCCGCAAACGTTTGAGATACCGCGAACAGCGCCGCCGCACCTTGCGGCGGACATAGGGCTTGATCGCCGAGAGCCCGGGAATCAACGCCCTTCCCTGCGGCTCGAAATCCACAATACGCAACTTGAACGTGCCGGGTCCCGTCCACTGCACCATCACGTTGGGCGGATCGTAAAAACAGACCGCGTATTCGGCCAGCCGGTCGAACAGGCGTTCGGCCGCCTCATAAAGCTGATGGCGCACCCGCCCGTCCGTCACCCGCTCCATTTCATTGATGACCCGCTGGATCGGCGAGCCGTCCGCGTTCAGGATCAGGCTCTCCCGGATGCCCCACCCCCGCTCACGCGAATACACCGGCGTGATCTCTTCCGGCAACGCGGCAAACAGGTCCGGCGGCAACCTTTTCTGCAGAGCCTGATGGTACCGCCACTCCTGGCAATTCGCGTTGTTGAGAACAATGAACCGGGACATCCAGATGTGCAGCCGGAC
>JAQVSS010000257.1 GCA_028700415.1 Kiritimatiellia bacterium | reverse complement strand
ATCAAGCTGGCCCTTATTTTCTGCAACACCAAGCGCAAGGTCGACGATGTCTATGAAAAGCTGCAGACCCGCGGTTATTCGGCCGAAGCCCTGCACGGCGACATGAAGCAGCTCAGCCGCACCCGGGTCATGAACCGTTTCCGCAGCGGCGATGTGGAACTGCTGGTCGCGACGGATGTCGCCGCCCGCGGCATCGATGTCGACAACATCGAAGTGGTCATCAACTACGATCTCCCCCAGGATGAGGAGTATTACGTCCACCGGATCGGCCGGACGGCGCGCGCCGGCCGCTCGGGCAAAGCCTACACCTTTGTCGTCGGCCGTGAGATCTTCGACCTCAAAAACATCCAGCGCTTCACCCGCTCCAACATCGTCTGCACCCAGCCCCCGTCGCTGGTGGACGTGACCGAAACGCGGGTCTCCGACCTGCTGGACAAGACGCGGGATGTCCTGGCGGCCGGCGGCCTCGACAGTTATCTGAACGCTCTCGAGCAGTTCATCACGGACCTGAACGCCACCGCCAGTGACGACGCCTTCTACACGACGGCGGACGTGGCGGCCGCCCTGATCCAGCAGGCCCTGGGGCAAAAATTGACCCAAACAAACGAAATCGAATCCGTTGTCCCCTACGAGGAGATGATTGCCAGAAAGAAAAAATCCCGTGACCGCCTTTCTGGCGGAGGCCGCTTTGCCGCGGATGATGCAGACCGTGATTTTCAGGACGCTTTGCTGGGCGGCGATGCGATGCCGGACGACCTGGATGATGAGCCCAAAAAGGAAAAGAAAAAGCGGAAAAAGAAACTCGAGCCGGGCATGACCCGTCTGTTTCTCAACGTCGGCATCGATGACCATGTGCAGCCAGCCCAGATTGTCAAAGCTATTTGTTCGAGTTCGCCCGTGACCGGTAAGCAGATCGGCGCGATCGCCCTGTATGGCCGTTACACCTTTGTCGATGTTCCTGCTGACGCAGCAGCTCAGGTCGCGAAGGGACTCAGCGGCCAGAAAATCGGCAACCGGCCGGTTCGGGCCGAAGTCAGCGCGGCCGGAAAAAACGCTGCTGATTCAGACTTCGTCCCCAACCCCAGAAAGTCTAAAGGCGACTACGACATGCCAGGCAAATTCGGCAAGGGATCGCGTCCGGGGCACAAGGGTGACTTCAAAAAGCACAGTAAGGGCGGCAAGAAGCACGGCTCCTGACAGCAGTCCCAAGGGGCGTTATACTGGTGTTGGCAAGGGCCGCGTTCATTTTTGAGCGGTGCAGGTCAGGACCATGTTCGCTTCGACAGACCATAAAAAAACGACCGGTCCTGCCGCATGATAGGGGGCCATTCGATGGGCGGATACGCTGCGCTGCACTTGGCTTTTCGCCATCCGCAGCTGTTCTGCCGTGTCGGCGGGCACAGCGCCTCGCTGTTCCCGGATGCGTTTTCCGATACGAGCATATCGGACTTGCTGTATCCGGACGAGAAGACCCGCGACCGGCGGGATCCGATTCACCTGGCTGAGACAAGCAAACTGACCGGCCTTAAGGTCTACCTCGACACCGGTGCACCCGACATTAATCTGGAAGGCAACGCCCTGCTGGCGAAAATCCTGCAAGAAAAGGGCATATCCTGTGAAAATCACGTGTTCCCGGGCTCCCACAGCCGCTTCTACTGCACCACACAAACCCAGGCCGTTTTACGGCCAAAAAAAGCCTCAAAAAGGCCAATTTTGTCTCATATTTTCCATTATTTTTAGTCTCAGAAAAAAATCAGTACGTAAATAGTACGTTTTAACTGGCCATTGCTCCCCTGCCCCGAACAAATGGACTTGTTGTTTATGTGATTGCATTAGAGTGCGTGGATCTCCTTTTCCAGTTCACTAATTGACTCCATAACCGTTTCAAAATCCGGAATCACTCCATAGAGCATGTCCTTCATGGACTCATAATCGGATGCCAAAGCAGCGAATCGATGATTCGGCGGCATCAGTTTTAATGTGCCAGGAATAGCCTCCGGGTATTTAGCCCATGACCGCGGATAGAACTTCATTTTAAAATCCACGACCTTTTTCAGAAGGTCAAGCCGCACAAATGCTTTGTTCTTAACAGGGTTCATTGCCATGCAGTACAGATCGTAATAATGCCGTGAATATCGCTGAGGCATATCCAGATATTCAGGCCGATTTGCTTCATGATGCAGAATCGTTGCCTTTTCCCAAAAAGTACGTTCCGGTGCCACTATGAGGATCGCAGTAGATTTCTGTTCAAAAATTGAAGGATATTGCTCCGCTGCATATGGAGTGATCTCCGCAACCTTTGCCGGTGTCCATGCTGCCAGCGCGCCAATCTCCAGACGAATCACCTGTAGTGTGGTCGAATTGGTAAACAGGTTCGGGTATGCAAATGCGACTGTCTGCTTATTTTTTTCTTCTATGGATATATTAATCTCCAGGTCAAGTTCCATAGATAGATCTGCACGGATTGCGGGGCAGAATGTTTCCGACAGGAATACTTCCGCACGGCGGTTAGCCTCTTTGTTGAACGCGTCCTGTTTTGTATTGGAACGCTCCTCCCAGGGTTCAACTGCACTGTACCCCAGTACTCTCCAGTCCAGGATCAGGTCAATATCCTCAGAAAAGCGACTGATCAGGTTGAATCCTTTTGACAGACTGGTACCACCTTTGAAGGTGATCGCATCTTTCCAGGGGGAACTATGGAACAGGTAATCCAGCGTATAGCATACCCAAAAGTCTTTTTCTACTATGGCATCGTTTAAACCCATTTTGTCGGCGGTATTTCTGAACAGCTCCCATCGATCAATGTCTGAAAGTCTTGCTACTTTTTTCATTGCACTTTTTTACCCCCATAGATTTGCCGTATAGTATCATAAACCCAATCCGTAGATTCTGCAGCCTCTTTCAACATGGCGGTTTTATCCTCATTGCTTAGTTTGTCCGATAGTTTTTGAATGATCTCTGGGGTCACATTCGTTTTGCCTAGTGTTTTCAAAGCCTGAATAACTAAGCTTGTCATGTAAGAAAGGCCTGTGATCTCTTTGTTGGTTCGATGTTTAAATTTGATCTTTGTTGAATTCCATTCATAGGTCTTATATGGCCCGTCACTAACATAGGACCAGACCGCTGTAACCTGCGTGGACAAGCCCAACAGATTCAGCGCCGTATTACCGCTTGGAGCGATGGTCCAGTGATAACTCCTTGCCAAGGCTTTTGCCACAGCATCAGGATCAACAGCCACAAACTCGCCCAGCATCTTGCTATACTTCGGCTTTTCAAAAATTCCTATTAATATTCGTCGCAAGGTACCAACACGCACGAGTCGGTATATACTCTGCCGTATAGTGTTGGTATCTGCAATATCTCCAAAGTCAGAAGTGGCAAAAACTGTTCCTTCTTCTGCTGCTAGAATTCGTTCTCTGATTTTTTTTGTGTACCCGTTGTCCATAAGATCACCCTTTCTTATAACAAATATTATACATTATTCGTTACATTATTCAATGTGCTTATCGGAGCCATTTAAGCATTTCATGATAAAATCAGAACATTTAAAAAAATTCTGAACAGTTTACCGGCCATGTTATATATGGGAATTCTCTATAAAGAAGTGGTTGAGAGATTTATGTCACGTATTTTATATATTATACGTTACATATAGTCGTCTTCACGTTTGCTGATTATTTGGGTGTTCTCAGGTGACTATTTATTATTGAGGAGCAGCCAGCTTTCAGCCCTAATTTGAGATCATCTATCAGAATGAGATCGATGCTGTTATCGAGTTTCCTGACGGGAAATGGAGAGCATTTGAAATAAAACTTGGTGCTAATCAAATTGATACAGCTACCGAAAGCTTAATCAAAATATGCAAATTCATAGAATCTGACAAAAAGGCAGTTGCGCCAGAAATTCTCTGCATCATCTGTGGCATAACAGGTTATGCTTATACCCCTGACGATGGTGTTATGGTAGCACCTATAACTGAGCTAAAACCATGACTATACCAACTATTTCCATAAAGGAAAAAGTTGATTGAATCTGAATTTCATCAGAAGCTGATCCGTATTGATAGTGGTTATTTCCATTTAGTAAATAACCATTATTCAAATAGTCATTATTGAATACTCAGAAATACATTTTCAACTTTCCGCAGGAGCAAAGCGACGAGGACCCGGGAGCTAATTTAACTAGCCGACATTACTCCCACTCGATGATGCCCGAGTACCTGGAATTCTACGGCGCGCCATGATTGGCATTGTGTTTTGAGTATTAAAAAGCAATACCATAGCCCCATAGCCCCCATAACCTTAGATCAACGAAATGCCTGGACAAATCAACTTCAATATGATAAACCTTTTACGTTAAGTGACTAAGGCGGTCAAGCTCCGTGGCTTTTGCGGCAAAGCGAAACCAGCATTGTTAACTCGATGACAGCACCTTTAGCGTGTCGGACTAAGAACGCAGATTCTCGAAGAAGAGCTGGGCAGAAGCCTTTTACAAGCACAGCTTTTTTAAGATGAACGACGACCGGTTGACCGTGCCCTACAATGACAGCCTGGCTTCTCGGCCCAATATACCCGTCAATGGTAATGTTGGTATGTTGATCTAAAAAGAGTTAAATAACGATACGGAGGATCCATTGATGGAATCTATGAGCATCGATGTCCGCTGCCAGTACGCCCTGCATACGACCCGATTTGCCGAACAGCCGGACAGTGAGCGCACGTATGGATCTGACGATGAACGGGATGGAATTCCTGGCCGATGCATTGGTAACACTGCTGGGCATCTGCGGCCAGACGAAAGATGAACTGATAAGCGGATAAGGGACTGCTCATCAATAAGCAGCGCAATAGGTTCTCCGGGAGATTGACCAGACTCGCCCATCTCTCGAAGAAAAGAGCTACTCATTTAACAGTCCCTTATCTGAAAGACAGCCAAAGGGGATGGGTCTATGAAACGATTCGTATTTACGCTTTTTATTCTTGTGCTGCTGATCTCTCTCGCCGCCTGCGGCGCGCCCGCAAGCTCGCCGGAGGGAAGCACAACGCCATCCGCCACACAGTCCACCACGCCATCTGCCACGCCGGAGCCACAGGAAACGGTCGTATTCGCCGATCCGGTACTGGAGGCGATGGTGCGCGGGGCGATGGGCAAGCCGGAGGGTGCAATCACCGCGGCGGATGCCGCGGCGGTGACGAGGCTGGATGTCAGCTTTGATTGGCAGCAATATGGTTCCGAAGCGACACCCATTAAGGACATCAGCGGTCTTGAGCATTTCAGAAACCTTGAAAGCCTTGACCTTTCTTTGCACGCGATAACCGACATAACGCCGCTGGCGAGTCTTACAAAGCTCATCGTGCTGGCGCTGGGCGGTAACCCGGTTGCGGATCTTGCGCCTCTTGCCGGACTGACGAGCCTCAAAATGCTGATATTGACCGATTGCGCAGCGCAGGACTACAGCCTGCTTGCGCAGCTTATAAACCTTGAATTGCTCATGTTGGATAACGCGACGATAACCGACGCAGCACCGCTTGCGTCGCTGACGAACTTGAAACGACTTTATCTGGAGGGCTGTGAGCTCGACTATTCTCCTTTGGCGGATATCTACCCTAATCTTGAAGATAGCGATTTCGTCATTTTGCCGACGCCAACCACGCTCGTCGAGCTTGGGTTCTGCATGGATGGCGAAAACAAGCAGGCTGTATATGACAACGATTGGGTGTCTGTGCGCATTAACCACATTGAATGGGGCGATCCCGGTGCAGAAATGTGGGGACAGAACTGCGTCCGAACGGTTTTCGGAACAGATGAATATAAGGTGGATATCGGGTATTATCCGATGCACGACACATTTGTGGTCTTGGCAAACAAGGACGGCGAATGGGCGGTAAACTACCTCTATCATCCTTCTGACGGCAGCTTCAGCTTTGGCCTCGGGGACGAGGAGAGCTCCGAGAGGCACGTTCGTGCTATATTCCCCGACGCCGGCGGGGAGGACTTGCTGCTTGAGCCTATCGTCTTCCACAGCACCGCTCTTGAAGACGCCCTGGGCATGACCGCGAAAGGGTTGTTCGAGCTGCCGTATTCGCCGCCGTCGCTCACGAGCCTGGGATTTGTTGAAAGCGGGGAGGTTCGCGGCTATCTTTACGTTCATAATGAAGCGGGTGATTATTTCGACGTTTCGATACACGATCCCGAGCAAGAAGCATGGGAGGGCGGCGGTGAAGTGCGCTTCTTCACGCCG
>JAQVSS010000030.1 GCA_028700415.1 Kiritimatiellia bacterium | reverse complement strand
AGTTGCCGGGGCAGATCGAGTTGACCTTGATGCCGTCCTCGACCAGTTCCAGCGCGAAGCTCTGCGTGAGGCCGATGCCGCCGAACTTGGAGCCCGCGTATGCGCCGTTCTTGTTCGAACCGGTGAGCCCGGACTTGCTGTTGATCTGCACGATGTCGAACCACACCTCCGGAACGGTCTGGTGCTGAAGCGCCATGATGGGCGCAACCGCCTGGACCGAGAGGAAATAGCCCTTGTAGTTCACGTTGGTCACGAAGTCGAGATCCTTGACCGACAGCTCTTTCACGCTGCCTGCCCGCAGCACGCCCGCGTTCGCCACAAAGAGGTCCACCCCGCCGAAGGCCGCGACGACCTGTTCCAGCGCCGCCTTGAGCGAATCGATATCCGCGACGTTGACGGCGACGCCGAGCGCCGCTTCGCGTCCGCAGGCCGCGTTGATTTTGGCGGCCGCGGCGTTCACGCCGTCGACGTTGATGTCGGCCAGCGCCACCCACGCGCCCTGCCGGGCGAGGTCGGCCGCGATCTCAAACCCGAAGCCCTGGGCCGCGCCGGTGACGACGGCGATCTTGCCTGCTACCCGTCCGTGCGCGTTGGAGAACTCGGCCGCGTAGGTGCCCAACGTATTGACCGTGACGCGGCCGGCGCCTGCGGGCAGTTGCTTGCGCAATGCCCCCGCTACGTCGGCGCAGCCGGGCGGGATGGAAACCACGGGCTCTTTGCCGTCAGGCTCGACGCGTTTGAGGCGCGGGAGGGTTCGTTGATTGGACATAAGCCCGCGCAGCGCGGGTAAAATTCTCGTCATCATAATGGGATCCTTACTTCTATGCGCCATTAAAAATTGAAAAATAAGTTTACGAAAAACCGGGGCGAAACAAAATCCGAAAACGCGGGTTTAACGCCAAAACAAAGGCTTGTGCGGAACGTGCCGGTTTAGTAGCGTTCGCGGCCGTTATTTTTGGGATGCCTTGTCTATGAGCCTGTCTGTCACGGTTGCCATTCTCCTTTCCTCGCTGCTGCTGGCCTTTTACGATCTGGCCAAGAAACACAGCGTGCGGGACAACGCGGTCATCTCCGTGCTCGTTCTCGCCACGTTTTCGGGTTTTCTCTTTTATGCCGCGGCGCTCGCGTTGGCGGGCCGGCTCGTTTGCGTGACCGCGTTTACCGCGCGCGAGGGCGGGCTGATTCTCGTCAAGGCGGGACTGGTCGGGTGCTCGTGGACGTTCGTCTACTACGCGATGCGCGCGCTGCCCATTTCCGTTGTTGCGCCGCTGCGGGCATCGGCGCCGTTCTGGACGCTGGTGGGGGCGGTGGCGCTGTTCAGTGAGATCCCGACGTTTGTCCAGGGGATGGGCATGGCGTGCGTGCTGCTCGGGTATCTGGCGTTCTCGCTGGCGGGGCGGACGGAAGGCATTTCGTTCTTGCGGCACCCGGGCATCCGGCAGGTCTTTCTGGGCACACTGTTGGGTGCGGCCTCCAGCCTGTACGACAAGTATCTGCTGCAGGGCGCCGGCATGAACCGCGAGATGATGCAGTTTTGGTTCTCGTTGGATCTGACGGTGCTGCTGGGCCTGTATTGGTTGGGGCGGAGGCTGTTCTTGCCCGAACGCGTCACGTTCCGGTGGCGGTGGACCATTCCGGTCGTGGGCGTTCTGCTGATCTGCGCCGACTGGTGCTATTTCCTGGCCCTGAGCGAGCCCGGGGTATTCATCTCGCGGCTGTCGCTCATCCGCCGCTCTGCGGTGGTGGTGACGTTTCTCGTGGGCGCGGCGGTTTTCCGCGAGAAGAATCTGCTTGGCAAGGCACTCGCCCTGGCCGCGATACTCGCCGGTGTTGTCCTCCTCTGCCTGTATTGAGATTGAGCCGGGCGGTGAGTTTGCAGTGAAGAGGGTGTTCTCACTCGAAGGCGACGAGGTTCTTTTCGCGCAGGCTGACGTAGCCGGGAGTGGCGGAGGAAGGTTTGCCGATGATCAGATGGTCGACCACACGGATGCCGAGGATGCGTGCGGCCTCGATCAGGCGGCGCGTGATGTCGAGGTCTTCTTTCGACGGGGTGGGGTCGCCGGAGGGGTGGTTGTGCACGAGGATCACGGAGGCGGCGCTGTAGCGCACGGCCTTGGAAAAGACCTCGCGCGGATGCACCGGACTGGTGTCGAGAAGGCCGCGGGTGGTTTCGACCGGCTGGCCGATGAGCTTGTTCTTGGTGTCGAGCAGGAGCACCCAAAAAATCTCCTGCTGGAGCGCGCGCGCGAGCGGGCTTACGATGCGGTAAACGGATTCCGGCTCGCGGATGGCGGGCGACTCGTGCCGGGGACCCTGCTGCGCGGCGCGGCGGCCGAGTTCAAGGGCCGCCGCGAGCTCCATGGCCTTGACTTTACCCAGGCCCTTGATTTTGCAGCCGAGCAGTTCGGCGTAATCGGCTTTTGAAAGGTTGGCGAGCCCGCTGTAACGGCGCAAGAGTTCGCGGGCGAGTTCGGTGACGTTCTTGCCGGGCACGCCGGAGCGCAGAAGGATGGCGAGCAGGATCTCGTCGGGCACGTTTTCCGCGCCCCGCCGTTGAAGCTCCTCGCGCGGGCGCATCTCCTGCGGCAGCTCCTTGACGGTCAGCGGCGCGTCGGGGTAGACGGCGGGATGCTCAGGGGGATACGACGGGTGTGGGTCCATATTGCCTCCAGATGCCGAGCACCCGCTGCGCGATGCGCGCGGGCGGGTCGGCTTCATCGATGTCGATCCAGACGGCTTGCGTCTGGTGGCGGAACCAGGTCTCTTGGCGTTTGGCCAGTTGGCGCGTGCGGATCACGATGCGTTCGGACGCTTCGGATTGTGTGAGCGCACCGTCGATCAGGGCACAGGCCTCGGCGTAGCCGATGGCCTGTGAGGCGGTGGGGGACCAGTCCGGGAAGGAGTGGCGCAGGGCGCGCGCCTCATCCACGAGACCTTGGCGGAACATGTCGGCGACGCGGCGCTTGATGCGTGCGTGGAGCTGTTCGCGCGGCAGGCGCAGGACGGCGATGGAGGACGCGGACGCGGCGTGTTTCCAGTGTTCCGGGGGGCCGCCGCGCGCCGCGACGTGTTCGAGCGCGCGGATGATTCTGCGGGGGTTCGAGGGATCGGCGAGGGACGCCAGCGCGCCGGGGGCACGTTCCGCAAGCTCCCGCTGGAGGGCGGCGAGGCCCTCCCGATTGAGAAGCTCCTGCCAGCGGGCACGGGCGGCGGGGTCTGCGGCCACTCCGCCGAGCCCGTCTGTGAGGGCTTTGATATACAGGCCGGTGCCCCCCGCGACGATGAGGCGGGCCGCGGGCGGGTCATCGCGCACGGCGCGGGAAAGCGTTCCTGCCGTCTCGAACGCGCGCCGGGCGTCCGCAAGCCACAGGCCGGTGCTGAAGGTTTCGGAGGGGGTGGCGAGATCGAGGCCGAAGTAAGGGACGGCGCCGCGCCCGGCGGCAGCGGGTTTGGCGGTGCCGATGTCCATGCCGCGGTAGACCAGCATCGCGTCCGCCGAAAGGATTGCGCAACCGAGTTGCTCCGCCAGGATTTGCGCGACGGCGGTTTTGCCGGTTGCGGTCGCACCGGCGAGGATCCAAGCTGTTGAAGGGGGAGACATGTTACGGGTTGTTTTCCGTTAACGTGTAACTGCCTGTTTCCGTTCGTGATGCCATTGGGTCGCGATGAAAAGGAAGACGCCGCAACAGATGGAGGCGTCGGCAACATTGAAGGCGGGAAAGTGCGCGGCCTTCCAATGGAAATCGAGAAAGTCGATGACGTAATTCACCCGGATGCGGTCGATCAGGTTTCCGGTGATTCCGCCGAAGAGCAGGGCCATGGTGAGCGTGCTGCCCCATAACGGCTGGAAAAGCTGCCGGCGTTTCCAGAGGAGAAAAACGAGGGTCATGAGGGAGAAGGCGATCAGAAACACCTGGTGGCCCGCAAACATTCCCCATGCCGCGCCTTGGTTTTCGACATAGCACAGGTCGAAATAACCGGGGATCACACTCACCGGGCCGGTTGGCCTGAGGCGGGTGACGGCCCAGTACTTGGTGAGTTGGTCGACACCGATCACCAAGGCGGCAAGCAGGGGGACACGCATGGCTACACCTTATTTGCGCCCGCCGGGCCGGGACTGACGCTCCATGTCGGATTGGCACGTGATGCAGTTCTTGGCAAAAGGCAAGACGGTGAGGCGCGGCTTGCTGATCAACTCGCCGCATATGCCGCACACGCCGTAAGAGCCTTTTTCGATAGAACGCAGCGCCTCGTCGATATTGGTGACGATCTGCTGCTGGCTGCTGACCTGTTCGAGGGTTTGGAGACGCATGAACGCATCGGTGCCATCCTCTTCGGGGTTGACCTCGTCGGTGCGTTGAAGGGCGGCGTTACGCATGGAGCCCGACTGTCCCGTGATGCGGTCCCGCATGGCCAGGAGGTCGAGCTTGAAGTGGGCAAGGTCGCTTTTGTTGAAGTGGGCTCTTTTGGATTCCGCAGACGCAACAGGGCGCATTGCGGCTTTGGTTGCGGTTTCCGGTGAGGGGGGTGCTGTTTTTATCACAATTTTTTTGCCGCGTTTTGCCGCGGGGGACAAAGCGGTTGACGTGGCTTTCCTGACAGTCTTCGGTTTGGGAAACGCTTTCTTCGCGGACTTCGCGTTTGCGGCGGTCTTCTGTTTTTTCGGGGCCGGTTTTTTTGCGCTCTTCGCGGGCTTACGCATCGAGGCGAAACTGGGCGACGTCTTTTTCTTGGCCGTTGTTTTCTTCACGGTCTTCCGGGTGCTCTTTGAGGAGCCCGCTTGGTTTTTCTTTTTTGCCGCCATGGATTCACCCCTTTCTTGAAACGAACATACACGGTCCTTCAATGAGGAGATAGTTTACAGGGTTAAATAAGAAAAACAAGCCAGTAATCTTCGGGTCACACCTTTTCTGACGGCGGGGTTTTGATCCAGAGCCGGACGGTCTCGTCGAGCGGAAGGATGGCCTCGATCCGCGCGGGCTCCTCTCCCCCAGGGCTGGGAATCATGACGTTTGCGCCGACGGCTTTGCCGTCGAGGCAGACGGCCAAGCGGGTCTTGTTGGAAATGATGTTCAGGAGTTCGTCGCGGTCCCACTCTCCCAGAATGGTGTACGTGCGGCATGTGCCGTCCGCCAGGCCCAGCACGACGGTGGTGCCGGCCCCCACTCTGTCACAGGGGGAGTCGGCGAAATCCGTTCCTTTGATTTGTTTGAGTTCCAGCTGGATTTCCGCCTGCCGCTGCAAGAGCTGGCGCTGATAATCTTTCGCGGCCTGGTACTCGAAGTTCTCACGCAAATCGCCGTAGCTACGGGCCACGGAGATGTCGTGGCTGTTTTTGGGCAGTTCCACCTCGACGAGTTTTTTGTAGTGGAGCTGGCGTTCGGCGAGCGAGCGCCAGGAGGTCCAGCGGACGGGCGCATGGGGTTCTGCCGCGGGCGTTTTCTTGCGGTTGGACAGCGCGGGGTCGAGCTTCAGCATCCGGCCGAGGAGCGAGCGGTGGGTGGCGGGATCCCAAGCGGTCGAGGCCTGAATGCGTTCAAAGAAACGTTCGCGCTCCGGTCCGCCTAATTCCCCGAAAATGCCGTCGAGCCATTTCGGCTGCTCGAAAAGCTGTTTGAGGTTGTTCCGCATGCGCAGCGCCTCGCCGGAGAGCTTGCCTTCGACGAGCGCGATGGCGTGGTTCAGCAATTCGCCCAAGGGCGGCAGGGGCCAGAAGGCCACCTCTTTGCGGAAACGGAAGATCCAGTTGACCAGCGTGGGCGGAGCCTTGGGCATCGAAAGAAGCCGGCGGCAGGCGGCGGCCGCTTCAGGCGTGTCTTTCAATGCGCTGAGCACCTCGTTCAACAGGCTGAACGGCATCTGGGGCAGGGTGTCGAGCAGCCGTTCCGCCACATGGCCCCCCTCTGCGAGCAGGAAGGTGGTCAGTGCCGCGGCGTCCCGCACGGCGAGCGTCTCGGACGCTTGAATAAAGCGGTGGTTCTCCCACAGGTGCGCGCGGAGCTGATCGGCCGGCGGCGTCAGGAACCCGAGGCGGCTGACGGTGACGGCCAGCCGGGCATAGAGCGCGGCGTCGGTGTTGTGCGCGCCTTTGACTGCGAACGCCAGACGTTCTTCCAACACGCCCCGCCGGGAGGCTTCAAGGCCGGCGATCTTGTTGGCCTCCTCCAGCTCGGTGACGGCTTCGAGGATTTTGAGCGGGTCTTTGGAAACGGCCAGTTTCCCGAACCAGCTGTCGCCGTAGGATTCGGCTTCCGCCCGCAGTTGGATGGCTTCTGTGCGCTTGGCCGGAAGGACCACCAGCGGATCGTTCTTGAGCGCCTTGCGGGCCGCGTCCCAAAAGCGTTTCCAGTCGGCGGACTGGACGAACCCGTGACGTGTGAGCACGTCTTCAAGCTTGGTGACCGGCATGTCGCCGAAACTTTTCAGCGCGCGGCGCACCAGTTCGTCCGGCTGTTCGGCGCCCATCCGCGCGGTGCCGGCCGGATCGGTGTGCTGCAGCGTCAGCAGATGGTCGTGCGGGGCGCGGGTCAGCGTTTCGCAGGCGGCCGCAAAGGTCATCGTGTGGCCGGGCTTGGCGGCGAAATCAATGGTCAGTCGCTTGTAGAAATCGTCGAGCCGTTTAACGGTGCCCAGCCCCCATGCGGGGTCGATGACCAGCGTGCCGGGCGTGAGGGTGGACAGCAGGTCGAGGCGGCGGAAGGATTCGGACAGGGGCACCTCACCGAACGCGGCGGCGTCGATCAGCGCGTTCGTCAGGCGGTCCTTGCTGGCCTTTTTCAGCATGTCGCGGATGCCGGCGGGCTTCAGCGCCGCCGCCAGATGAGTCGCGCGGTCTTTGACGACCAGATACAATCCGTCAAAATCTGTGGCTTCCGTCAGTTCCTGCATCAGCAAGGCGGACCACTCTTCCGCTTTGGAGGCGGTCTCGGTCATGCTCACCGTATGGATCAGCGTCAACATTTCGGGAACGGGCAGGGGCTTTTCTTCGAGCAGGGCGAGAAACCGGGTTTCGGTTTGAGTGTATGTGGGTACAGCATCCATGGGCGGCTTCCTTAAGGGGAACGAAAAAAGAGAAAAAACATTACCAGAAAAGGCGGGGTTTGGAAAGAACCGCGTTTGAGCCCGAAAAAAGCCGCGACACTCTACGATTCAAGAAACTGTTGGGCTGACAGCCTCGCGGCTCTTTGGTACGCTGTGCAAGTCAGAATACACCGCGTACAGCTTGTCGTGCCGAGTGCGGGAAATGCCCGCAGGCAGAGCCGAAAGCGGCGGGAGACGCCATGCAGCCAGTTGAACAGTATTTGAACGACATCGGGACGATTCGCGCCACGCAGGCCGGCACAGGGGAAACGTCCTATTATCCCGCGCTGTCTACGCTCCTGAACGAGATCGGCAAGACGCTTTCCCCGAAAGTGTGCTGCGTGATCCAGCTTCAGAACAAAGGGGCCGGCATGCCGGACGGCGGCCTGTTCACCGCCGACCAGTTCAAGACCAAAGCCGCCAGGCAGAACGCCGGGACAAACCCGCTCGCCGTGCTGCCGCCGTCGCGCGGCGTGCTGGAGGTGAAGTCGCCCGCCGAGGATATGCCGGGCATCATCGCCAGCGAACAGATCGCCCGCTATTGGGATCACTACGGCCTTGTGCTGGTGACGAACTACCGCGCCTTCACGCTCATCGGGCGCACGCCTTCCGGCGGGGCCGTGGAACTGGAGGGTTTCACGCTGGCCGCGACCGAGGCGGAGTTCTGGCGGCTGGCCGCGCATCCGCACGCCTGCCCCGCCGAAACCCGCGAACGCTTCGCCGAGTATCTGTACCGCGTGATGATCCACAACGCGCCGCTGGCCTCGCCGCAGGACGTGGCCGCTGTCCTCGCTTCCTACGCCCGCGACGCCAAGGCCCGCATCGGTCATGCCGACCTGCCCGCGCTGGCCGGACTGCGCGAAGCCCTTGAAAACGCCCTGGGGCTCAAATTCGAGGGAGAGAAGGGTGAACATTTCTTCCGCTCCACGCTGATCCAGACCCTCTTCTACGGCATCTTCTCCGCATGGGTTCTCTGGGCGCGCAAGCGCAAGCCCGCCCCGGCGGCCAAGGAAAAGACGCTCACGTATGCCCTGAAGGAGTCCGCCGCCAGCTACCACACGGACAGCAAGCGGTTCGACTGGCATACCGCCGTGTGGCACCTGCGCGTGCCGATGATTCGCGCCCTGTTCGAGCAGATCGCCACCCCGGCGCGTCTCGGACCCTTGGGGCTGGAAGAGGTTCTGGACTGGGCCGCCTCCGCCCTGAACCGCGTGGACGCCGATGCCTTCTTCACCGCCTTTGACGACGGCCACGCCGTCCAGTACTTCTACGAGCCGTTCTTGCAGGCGTTCGATCCCGAGCTGCGCAAGAACCTCGGCGTCTGGTACACCCCGGTCGAGATCGTCGAGTACCAGGTGGAGCGCGTCGACACCGTCCTGCGCGAAGAGCTGCACATCGCCGACGGCTTGGCCGACGAGCGCGTGATCGTGCTCGACCCGTGCTGTGGCACCGGGGCATATGTGCGGGCCGTGCTGCGCCGGATCGCCAAGACCTTGGAAGGACACGGCGACGGACTGACCGCGCAAACGCTGAAACAAGCCGCGCTTGAACGCGTCTTGGGCTTCGAGATCCTGCCCGCGCCTTTCGTCATCGCCCACCTGCAAATCGGCTTGTTGCTCGAAACGCTCGGCGCGCCGCTCAACGAATCCAAGGAAGAGCGTGTAGGTGTCTACCTGACCAACGCCCTGACCGGGTGGGAGCCGCCCAAGGAGCCCAAGACGCTGCTGCTCTTTCCCGAAATGGCCGAGGAGCGCGACGCCGCCGACCGGATCAAGCGCCGCGACAGCATCCTCGTTATCCTGGGCAACCCGCCCTACAATGGTTACGCCGGCGTGGCCGTGGACGAGGAGCGTGACCTCTCCAACGCCTACCGCACCACCCGGCACGCGCCCGCGCCGCAGGGTCAGGGTCTCAACGACCTTTACGTCCGTTTCTTCCGCATGGCCGAACGCCGCATCATCGAAATGAACCAGTCCGGCCAAGGCATCATCAGCTTCATTTCCAACTACTCGTGGCTCGACGGTCTCTCCTTCACCGGCATGCGCGAACGCTACCTTGAGGTTTTCGACCGCATCAGCATCGACTGCCTCAACGGCGACAAATACAAGACCGGCAAACTCACCCCCGAGGGCGATTCCGACCCCAGCGCCTTCTCGACCGACTCCAACCGCGAAGGCATCCAGGTCGGGACAGCCATCGCCCTGTTGGTCAAAGTGGACGCGGCGTCTCGCCGCGTTCTTTCCGTAAGCGGCGCGGACGCCGCTTCTACCATTCACTTCCGCCATTTCTGGGGAAAGAACAAACGCGCCGAGTTGCTTGCCGACAAAGGCGCGTACGAGGCGTTGTTGCCGTCTGTGGAGCTGGGCTTCCCGTTCCTGCCCGCGCAGGTCGCCTCCGGCTATACAGCATGGCCCGCGCTGCCTGACCTTTTCCCCGTCTCCTTCCCCGGCGTCAAGACCAGCCGCGACGACTTTCTCGTGGACACGGACAAAGACCGTCTGCTGTCCCGCCTGCAAACCTATTTCGACCCGTCTGTCTCCCACACTGAGATGCGACAGCTCAATTCCGGCGTGATGGAAGACACCCCCCGCTTCAAAGGCGAGGCTGTGCGCGACACCCTGCGCAAGCGCGGCCTCCTGCCCGACAACATCGTCCGCTACAGCTACCGGCCCTTCGACACGCGCTGGCTCTACTGGGAGCCGGAAACCGATTTGCTTGACCGCAAGCGCGAGGAGTTTTTTCCGCATGTCTTCGAGGGTAACCTTTGGATTGAAGCTCGCCAACATCAGCCCCAAGAGAAGTTTGATCGCGGCTATTTTGTGAGAACGCTTGCCGACAATTTCGGCAACGGGCTTTCCAACTTCTTTCCGCTCTACCTGCACTCCGACGGCTCCTCCCTGCTTGAGCCCGCAGGCAAGCGCCCGAATCTGAGCGAAGCGGCGGAGGCCCATCTCACTAGAATTGCGGTCGCCCCCGAAGATCTCTTTTATCACGCATTGGCCGTCCTGCACGCGCCGGCCTACCGCACGGAAAACGCGGGTGCCCTGCGCCAGGACTGGCCGCGCATCCCGCTGCCCGCAACGCAAGAAGCGCTGCTTGCTTCCGCCGCGCTTGGCCGTCAGGTGGCGGCCCTGCTGGACACGGAAACGCCCGTGGACGGCGTGACCTGCGGCAAGCTCCGCGAAGACCTCAAGGGCGTGGCGGCGTGTGTCCGCGCCGACGGCAAGCAGATCAACACTGACGCGGGCGATTTGGATGTAACGGCGGGGTGGGGGCATGCGGGCAAAGGCGGAGTCACAATGCCGGGGCGGGGGAAGATTGAGAAAACGCCCAACGCCCAACGCTCAACGTTCAATGCTCAAGGGGCGAAACCCGATGCCGAAGAAAACTTGAGAGTTGAGAGTTGCGCGTTGAACGTTGAGCGTTCTTTGGACATCTATCTGAACGGCCTGGCTTGCTGGCGCAACGTGCCCGTGCCCGTGTGGGAATACACGATCGGCGGATATCAGGTCATCAAGAAATGGCTCTCCTACCGCGAGAAACCCTTGCTCGGGCGCGGCCTGACCGTGGCCGAAGTCCGTTATGTGACCGAGACCGCCCGCCGCATCGCGGCTCTGCTGGCCATGCAAGCGGAGTTGGATGAGAATTACCGCGCCGTGGCTGTTGACACTGTCGCCGCCAAGAATCTACAGGCCGTACTTTCGGCCTTACACGCGTAGGGCGTATGGTGACCACATTTATTACACAGGCGAAGCAGGAAGAGATCAAAGCGCGACTCGCTGAAATCGAGCAAGTCGAGGTTGTCCGTATCCTATACGCTTGCGAATCAGGCAGCCGGGCGTGGGGTTTTCCGTCCGCCGACAGCGACTACGATGTGCGTTTCATTTACGCCCACACGCCGGAGTGGTATCTGTCGCTGGAGACCCGCCGTGACGTGATCGAGCGCCCGCTTGACGGCGATCTTGACATCAGCGGCTGGGATATACGTAAGGCGCTCAACCTCTTCCGCCGTTCCAATCCGCCGCTCTTGGAGTGGCTTCAGTCGCCCGTTGTTTACTGGAGTGTCCCCGGCTTCGCTGAACGTTTGCGGGGGCTGATGGGCACTTACTATGCCCCGTGCAGTTGCATGCATCATTACCTGCAAATGGCGCGAGGCAACTTCCGCGAGTTTCTGAAGGGCGAGCGAGTCCGCACGAAGAAGTACTTCTACGTCCTGCGCCCCGTGCTTGCCTGTCTCTGGCTGGAGCAGGGGCGCGGTCCTGTGCCGACCGAATTCCAGACGCTCGTCGATGCGTTTGTCACCTCGGGGCTGCTTCGGGATGCGATCAACGAACTGCTGGCGGACAAGCGGGGTGGCCGTGAGCTGGACGACGGCCCGCGCATTCCGGTCTTTAACGATTTTCTCGAAACGCAACTTGCCCGGTTGGAGCAGAGTATCCAGCAGTCAACCGCGTCGAATCTCAACGGGTTGGACAGTCTCGACACCTTCTTCCGTTCGGTCATCGGTTACGCGGGGTCGACTGCTGAAAAGTGAGGTCACACTTAAACCACACACTTAGTCGGCGTAAAGTGTGCCGGAATTGAGAAAACGTTGAACGCTTAACTCCGAACGCCCAACGCCGAAGGGGACTTCGGCGTTCAGAGTTTGGCGTTGGAAGTTCGGCGTTCTTTATTTGGCGGTGCCGGGAACCGGTTTGCCGAGGTGGGCCAGCACGAGTTTGAGGGCGCGCCAGGCATCGTGTTTGGCGGGTTCGAAACGGAGCAGGTAGGAGGGGTGGAAGGTCGGCATCACGGGGATGCCTTCGTACTGGGTCCACTGGCCTTGTATGCGGTTGACGCCGGCTTGTGTTTCGAGCAGCGCCTTGATGGCGGTGCCGCCCAAAAGCACGATCGTTTTCGGGCGGATGATTTTGATCTGTTCGCGCAGGAAAGGCAGGCATTTCTGCATCTCTTCGGGCAGCGGCGCGCGGTTGCCCGGCGGGCGGCACTTGCAGATGTTGGCGATGAACACGTCGTCGCGCGTGTACCCCATGGCGGCGATCATCTTGGTGAGCAGCTGGCCGGCCGCACCCACGAAGGCCAGCCCCTGCTTGTCTTCCTCGTAGCCCGGCGCCTCGCCGATGAACATGACGTCGGGGGAGTTGAAATTCCCCTGGCCGGGCACGGAGCGGGTGCGTTGCTGGCGCAGCGCGCAGGCGTCGCAGGCGTCAATGCGCGCGGAGGTTTCGTCGAGCGCGGCGCGGCGCGCTTCGGGCGTGGTCGCGGGGGATGAAGCGGGCGCCGCCGCAGGGGACGGAGGCTGGAAAACGGAAGATTGAGCGGGGGAGGAAACCGGGGCGGGGACGGGCTTCGCGGACGCGCGCATCAGGGCGGGATCCAATTCCACAGACCGTTCGCCCAATTCTTTGAGCAGGTTCACGTGGTCGATCACGTCATCGATGATGGCGGTCCAGGCGGACATGGAATCATCCTTTTGCGAAACCGTTGGGATTTTGCGACTGCCAGCGCCAGGCGTCCTCACACATGGCGCTCAAATCGCGCTCCGCTTTCCAGCCGAGTTCCTTCAGCGCTTTGGACGGGTCGGCCCAGCATTCGGCCACGTCGCCGGGCCGGCGCGGCACGATGGCATAGGGGACTTTGCGCCCCGAGGCTTTCTCGAACGCCTTCACCACGTCGAGCACGCTGTACCCTTTGCCGGTCCCGAGGTTGTAGATGGCGAGCCCGGGTTTTGACGCGAGTTTGCCGATGGCTTTGAGATGCCCGATCGCGAGATCCACCACATGGATGTAGTCGCGCACGCCGGTGCCGTCGCGGGTGGGGTAGTCGTTCCCGTACACCGAGAGGCGGGGCAGGCGGCCCACCGCCACTTGCGCCACATAGGGCAGAAGGTTGTTGGGAATGCCGGCGGGGTCTTCGCCGATCAGGCCGCTCGCGTGCGCGCCGATCGGGTTGAAATAGCGGAGCAGGATGATGTTCCAGGCGGGGTCGGATTTCTGCACGTCGCGGAAGATCTGCTCCATCATCAGTTTGGTCCAGCCGTAAGGGTTAGTCGCTCCGGGCGTGGGAAAGTCCTCGCGGATGGGCACGGACGCGGGGTTGCCATAGACCGTGGCAGAGGAACTGAAGACGATGTCCCTGCAGCCGTGGGCCGCCATGCATTCGCAGAGCGTCAGGGTTCCGGTGATGTTGTTGCCGTAATAGTTGAGGGGGATGCGCACGGATTCGCCGACCGCCTTGAGCGCGGCGAAATGGATGACGGCGTCGATGGGGGCTTCGGCGTCGAAAACGGCGTCGAGTGCGGCGCGGTCGCGGATGTCGGCCTTGTGGAACGACGGCGTTTTACCGGTGATCTGCGCGACTCGCCGCAGGCTTTCCGCACTGCTGTTGCAGAGATTGTCGACGACCGCGACGGCATGTCCCGCGTTCAGGAGTTCGATACAGGTGTGGCTGCCGATAAAGCCCGCACCGCCAGTGACTAAGATTTTCATGGGGAGCCCTTTCAAAAACGCCTCTCAGTTTAGCGCAAACCGCGGTGAAAACAAACCGGAAGTTTGGTGGCGGATCATGGCGGTTGTCCCGCCATTCGGAACGCTCTAACGCGGGCTTCGACCGCAACCCAGAATCATCTCTCACTGAGCCACAGAGGCCACAGAGAGTCATCTCATCATTATAAAACTCTGTGGTCTCCGTGCCTCTGTGAGAAACAACGTGTTAATTATCATTCTGCCGGTTCGTAAGGCTAGGGTTTGGGCGAAAGAGCTTCGATCAGGCTGGGGAGCAGGCCGAAGCGGTCCAGCCGGACGCCGAGCGCGCCGCCGCCGGGGTGGGGTTCCACGTAACGGTGAGCGGGCTCCAGCCCGAAACGAGCATAGAACGCCTGGTCCAAAAAGCGTTTCACCTGTTCCGGTTTCACCCGCCGCTTGTCCAGGTGAAGCTGGAAAAAGTCGCCCTGGCCGGCTGCGTTTACCCTTACCGCCACGGCCTCGGGGCCGAAGGCGCGCTTGAGCATGGCTTCGGCAAAGTCCAGGAGGGCCAGGCCGCGGAAGAAACTGCCGCCGCGGATCTCGTGCAGCGGTTTCAGCGGCAAAGCCGACAACGAAGCGTCGTCCAGGTCGCGGTTGTAGTCGAACGGCGTGGCGTGCACCCGCTGCAGCCAGCCCTCCAGCCTCTCGGGACCGGAAAGGCCGCGCTCCCACTCCGCCTCGCTGAGGAGCGTGTCGGCGTCCGGAAGGTTCTCGGGGTCGATCTCGAAACAGCAATCGCCGCGTTGCGAGCGGGTGATGTGTCCGATCCACCGGTCCGGTTCGCGAATCAGGCGGAAGCAGCGCGCCACTTCAACGAATAAATAGGCGACGATGGCCCGGAGCGGAAGGCCCTGTTCTTCCGCCACCGAGCCGTCGAGACAGCCGCGCCGCAGTCTGGGTTCGCGCCAGCCGGAAAAGAGCGTGTCAACGGGTGCGGCCTCCCGCCCCACGGCGTCCGCGCCGTTCTCTCTCCCGAGAGCCCCGGAGATCCGGGAGCGCAGGTCTTGACGCGAGATCAAGAGCGGTATGCGGCGGAGCGTCGCATAGACACGGGTCAGGGCGGTCGGGCCCAGGAGGCCATCGCGGAGCAAATCTTCCTCCATGAACATGAAGAAGTCTTGGTCGGCGGGGAGTTGGCACAGGAGCGCGGCCAACTCCGCCGCCTTTCCGGTCAGCTTCCGGATTTCGGGTGGGGTTGGCGCGGCGGAATCCGGGCTGGCGGCGTACATGCCGGCCGACCATCTCCAGGCTTCGCGGTCGCGGTCCACCGTGTAGGGAAACAGGAAATGGATGTGTTCCGTCGGGACGGGGAAGATGCCGAGGGTGCGGTAATTGTCCCGCGGGTTCGAGGAAATCAGCGCGCCTTGCCCGTGCTTGCCCTTCTGCTCGGTCGCCTGGTCCAGAGAGCCGGCCCGCACACCGGTGCCGTATTCCGCTTGGCAGGCCAAATGCACGAGGGTGTCTTCGGGGATGCCGAACCCATACAGGACATTGAGCGCGTTTTTGATGGCGACAGTCAGTGCGGAGGAACTGGAGAAGCCTCCCTGCGGAATAGCGCCGGTGGAAAGGACCCGCAGACCCCGGAAGCCGTCCCGCCCCAGATGGTGTCGGATCCGTTCCCCGGCCGGCCCGTCGCGCAGGGTCCGGAGGGAGGCGATCGCGTTGCAGATAAGGGAGAACGGGCGCCTCATGCTGTTGCTGACCCACAGGGCATGAGGCGGAAGCGGAATCCCAGCCTCTTTGCGGATCCGGATCTCGCTGTCGGAAAAATAGCCGAGAGAGAGCAGAAGCTGTTCGGCCATGTGCGTGCCGAACGCCTCGTACTTATAGATGCTGTCCACATCGTCCGACGGGTACATGGCCGGATCGTCGGCCGGAACCGAGTTGACCTTTTCACGGAAGGCCGGATGCATGGGCAAGTGGTGGATCTTCCCGTCTCCCGTTTCTTGCGCGAGCAGGACGATTTGTTCCCGGCCGGAAGCACCTTCGGCGCCGGTCGGCATCTGCCAGGCCGGACCGAAGAAACGACCCATGTCGGGATGCATGAAGGCGATCCGGAATCGGCCGCCGGAGATGCCCAGGGCGACAGGGCGCTCAGGGTTCAGCCCGGCGTCTTCCCGTTCCGCCGCTTGGAGCAATTCGCGCAGCTGGGCCGCGATGGAAGCCGTCTGGCCCGGGGAACGGTTCGCAGCGATGGCTTCGGCCGCGGCCTGGACCGAACTGGCGGCGTCCGCCCCGTCCACATTTGACGTGGCCAGGATGGATTCGAGCCGGGCCAAATCCGGCGGCCGCGTCACGTCGGAACAGAGCAGGATGTATTCAGGATCCGAGGCGCGGGTGGTCAACGCCCGGACCACGCCGCCTTCCTGCTGGAGCGTCTCGACCAGGTCCGTAAAGTAATACTGTTGCTGCGCGTTGCCGTTGCGGAGTCCCCCCAGTGAGCGGAGCAGCGTGCGGGCGCGCACCGCGTAGAGCGGACAGTTGGCCTCTGTCAGGGCGTCGAGGCGCTGGCGTTCGACGGGGTCGCTCAGGGTGTCGATGTCGCACTGTTCGAGGATGCGGATGATCCGTCCCTGGGGGTCGCGGATGATCCGTCCTTTGCCGTGCTGCGCGGGGGGCGCGTAAAAGGCGGAGAGCAGGGTCAGGTCAGCTTCTTGCCCGTCGGCCACATGGAGGGCAAGGAGTCTCCGGAAGACGGCTTCGGGGATGATGCGGTCGCCCATGGAAAGGACCAGCAGCGGATTGTTTTCAACAAGGCCGGGAACGCACAGCGCTTCGAACGCCGCCCACGCGGTGCCGCCGGTCGGGTTGGCGGTTTTGACATACAGGTTGTCTTCGCCCAGCTTCGCCATGACCTCTTCATGGGCGTAGCCCACCACCGTGATGCAAGGCGCCCCATGCACGCGGCGGAACGCATTGATGGAGTGCCGCGCCAGCGGGATACCCCGCACCTGTTGGACACACTTCGGGGACGTGCCGAAGCGCGTGCCTTTTCCTGCGGCCAGCAACACCAGAACGGGCGCGGCGGAATGGAGGCCCCCGAACAAAGCCGCAGCGCCGGGATTCACGACCGCATCCGCTGTCAGCGCCACCCGATCCGACAAGGCCTGCGCGTGCTTCATGCCAACTCCGGTTATAGAGGGAATACTCACGGCGCATAAAGTGCCAAACCGGATCGGGTAAGGCAAGACGGAAGAGGGCGGCGTCCTGGCCGGGCGCGCATCCCCGTTTCACTGACTTTGACTTAGGCGAAGGAAATCCATCCGTGTGAACCGATGAAGATTCGCGGAACTTGTCCACGGACCTTCATCAAAATCGGGATCGACCGGGCATGAGAATCGCAATAAAACTGCGACGCATGGCACGAAGGCGCTGATCCCGATCCCGATAGCGATTTGGGTGAGGGTCATCAATGACGTGTGGGATTCAGTCAAGGAAACGGGGATGCTCCCGGACGGGGGTTTGACCCGGTCTTGCGCCTATGTTATTTTTCACCGGTGTTGCCGGTCGGGGGAAAAAGAGGAGGCGGGCCATGGCGGGCAGACGGTACCGTGTAAGGGGCATGGATTGTGCTGAGGAGACTCGCGCGCTGCGCCAGACCGTCGGACGACTGCCTGGCGTCGCCAGCCTCGACTTCAACCTGTTGAACGGCACGATGGAAGTCGGCTTCTCGGATGAAGCGCTCGACGACGCGACCATTTTAGCGGCCTCCAAAAAGGCGGGGCTCGACGCGGTTCCGGTTCCCCCGGACGCCGCGTCCGGCACGCTGAGCGGAGCTCGGGACGATGCCGGCTATTGGCAGAAAAACGGCCGCGCCCTGCTGTGCGGGGCCAGCGGACTGCTGATTCTGGCGGGATTTTCCGCGCATGCGGTTCTGCACCACGGCTTCTTCCATGCGTTCTTGGAAACCGATGGCGGCACGCCGCACCGCTACCCCTTTCTTTCGGTCCTGTTCTACGCCGCCGCGTCCGTTGCCGGGGGGTGGTTCATCCTGCCCAAAGCGCTGGGTGCGTCTCGCCGTATGCGGCCCGACATGAATCTTCTGATGACGCTGGCGGTGGCCGGTGCCATGGCTGTCGGCGAGTGGCTTGAGGCGGCGACCGTGGCCTTTCTCTTTTCCATGTCGCTCCTGCTGGAGTCGTGGAGCGTGGCGCGGGCGCGACGAGCGATCAAGTCCCTGCTAAACGTGACCCCTTCCACCGCACGCACCTTCTGCCCCCACGGCGGGGATGTTGTGGAAAGACCCGTGGGCGATATCCCGGTCGGCGCCACAATCCTGGTTCGTCCCGGCGAACGCTTGCCGCTCGACGGCGTGATCACCAAAGGCACGACCGCCGTGAATCAGGCCCCCATCACCGGCGAATCCGTTCCCGTGCGCAAAGAGCCCGGCGACGAAGTCTTCGCGGGGACGATCAACGAAACCGGGGCTTTCGAGTTCCGCGTCACGCTTCCGGCAGGGGACACCACGCTGAACCGGATCATCCGCATGGTCGAGGAGGCCCAGTCCCGTCGGTCGCCCTCGGAACAGTGGGTGGAGAAATTCGCCCGGGTCTACACGCCCGTCATGATGCTCTCCGCCGTGCTGGTGGCACTCGCGCCCCCGTTGCTTTTCGGCGGCGCGTGGGGCGCGTGGTTCTACGAGGCGCTGGTGCTGTTGGTCATCGCCTGCCCCTGCGCCCTGGTCATCTCCACGCCGGTCAGCATCGTGTCGGCACTGGCCTCCGCCGCCCGCAACGGCGTGCTGATCAAAGGCGGCGCTTTCCTTGAAACCGCCGCGTCCCTGAAGGCCATCGCCATGGACAAAACCGGAACCGTCACGCGCGGGCACCCCGAGGTACAAACCGTCGTGCCGCTGAACGGCCACACGGAACCGGAACTGTTGGAACGCGCCGCCGCGCTCGAAACCCATAGCGACCATCCGCTGGCGCAGGCCATTCTCCGCTATGCCGGGGCGCGGCAGGTGACGGTTCCTCCTGCGGAAGAGTTCCGGATCTTCAAAGGCAAGGGCGCAGAGGGCCTCATCGGCGGGCGTCTGTTCTGGCTCGGCAGCCATCGGCTGCTGCACGAGAAAGGCCTCGAGACGCCGGAGATGCACGGCCGCATTGGAGCAATGGAGGATTCCGGGCACTCGGTTGTCGTGATCGGCAACGAGGCCCACGTCTGCGGCCTGATCAGCATAGCGGATACGGTCCGTGAGGAAGCCGCTCGGTCGGTCCGACAGATGCAGGCGGCGGGCATCGGTCAGATCGTCATGCTCACCGGCGACAATGCCGGAATCGCCGAGGCGGTCGCGCAGGAGATCGGTATCGGCGACGTGCGGGCAGAGCTGTTGCCCGAGGACAAACTCCGCGCGGTCGAGAATCTTGTCAAAGGGACCGGCTCCACGGCTATGATCGGCGACGGCATCAATGACGCGCCGGCGTTGGCCGCCGCCACGCTTGGCATTGCTATGGGCGCGGTCGGCAGCGACGCCGCCGTCGAGACGGCGGACATCGCCCTCATGTCCGACGACCTTTCCAAAATCCCGTGGCTGATCCGTCACGCCCAGCGCACCCTGCGCGTGATCCGGCAGAACATCTTTTTCGCTCTCGGCGTTAAAGTCATCTTCATGGCACTCGCCCTCCTGAACCTTGGAACGCTTTGGATGGCCATCGCCGCCGATACGGGTGCGTCCCTCATCGTCATCCTAAACGCTCTGCGTCTGCTCAACGCGGGAAGGGTTGCGAGGGAAGAAGAGGGGAAGAATTAACCGCCCGCCCGTTGCGTCCGGCCCAGCTTTCGCTTGCGCGGGGTGGAAGACCATCCTACAATACGCCATGTTTCCTGCAACCGTCTTTCCCTTGCCAACCCTCAACATCCAACCTGTACCCGGTAACGCCCTATGAATATCGCCATCATCGGACTCGGCCTCATCGGCGGCTCCTTCGCGAAGGATCTGCGTAAAGCGGGAATCGCGTCGGAATTGCTCGGCGTGGAGACGTCGCGGGAACATGCGGACCGCGCGCTCCAGCTCGGCCTGGTCGACCGCATCGTTCCGCTTGACGATGCGTTGAGGCAGAGCGATGTTTTACTGCTTGCGGTGCCCGGCGATGCGATCATGGCGCTCTTGCCCAAGGTGTTGGGTGTCGTGCGTCCGGCGCAAACGGTGATCGATCTGGGCTCCACCAAGTTCCGGCTTGCCGAGGCCGTCCGGCAGCATCCGAACCGCGAACGGTACGTGGCGGCGCACCCCATGGCCGGAACGGAGAACGCAGGCCCCGACGCCGCGCTCGAGGGGCTCTTCAAAGGCAAGACCGTCTTGCTGTGCGATCTGGAGTGGAGCGCCCCGGATGCCTGCAAGACCGCGCTCGAGATCTTTCATGCCGTGGGGCTTAAATTCGAGTTTATGAATTCCGAGCAGCACGACCGGCATGCCGCTTACGTCTCGCATCTTTCGCACGTGGCGGCCTACGCCCTTTCGCTGGCCGTACAGAGCGAAGAAAAGGCGGGCTATGCCGTGCCGCGCCTCGCGGGCGGCGGTTTCGCCTCCACGGTGCGTCTGGCCAAAAGCGCGCCCGAAATGTGGGTTCCCATTTTTCAGCAGAACCGCGAGCCGGTCTTGAAAGCGATCGACGCTTTTCTGGAACGCGTGCAGGAACTCAAGCGCTGTTTAGAGGTCAACGATTTCAGGAGGCTCGAAGAGCTGATCCGCGAAGCGAACCAGATCCGCGACCTGCTGTGAACGAAGGAAGCGGTCGGGACCAAGCCCGGCCGCTTCCTTTTGAGCCGTTCTGTGGAGGGACGGCCTCCGTGCCGTCCGCAACGGTTCGCGACAAGCGGCCGGCGTTTTACCGGTCGATCAGCGCCTTCATTTCGGGAGTGATGACGAGGATTTCAAAATCCTTGAACCACATCTCCGCGTTGATGCCGCCGTGCAGCTGCAGCCCCACCTTGCCGCTCTTCTCGCAGAGAGGGTCGATGATGTCGATGGTCCGCTGGCCGTTCAGGATCTCCACGATGCGGTCGCCGTAAGCGACGGTGCAGGTGGTGTTCCAGCCCGTGGGGTTGCGGACTTTTGTGATGAACTCGTCATCCTGTGCGACCCAGCCGCGCCCCTTCGTCTTGTCGCCCGCCGTGTGCCATAGCGCGGAATCTTTGGCGCCCCCAGCAATCTCGTTCTGGAAGCCTTTCAGCAGCCACGGGGTGTTCACTTCCTCGGCCCGGAAGTAGAGCGCGCTGTTCCCCCCGAAAATCTGGTACGTCACCCGGACAATGAAATCGCTGTAGTTTTTGTCCGAGACCACGAGCCCGTCGCGCCGCTCTGACTTTTTGTGCATGCCCCGCAAATAGCCCTTCTCATGCTCGAAGTTCCAGTCTTCGGGAACGACGAAACGGGCGTCACGCAGCGCATACTTGCCGTCCGCGCCCTTCACAAAGAAGGGAGCCCATTGGCTTGTCCCCAGATCTTTGATGCGGATGTTGCGCCAGCGGGCGCAGACCTTGCCGTCCGGATTCTTGATCGCGTGCACCTGGAGGCCGATGAAGCCGGTGAGCGATTCGCCGTCGAACATGTTGACGACCGGCACGCCGTTGAGCCAAGTCCGGATGGACGGCCCGACGCACTGGATCTCCATCTTGTTCCAGTCCCCCTTTTTGTAGGCGGCCGACGACGTCACCAGCGTCCCTGTCGCTGTGTTGTCCAGCCAGATCCTGCCGAATTTGAACCCGCGCCGTCCCTCGTCATAGATGCGCGCGACGCGGTCGGCCTCGCCCGCGATTTCGGACTGGTAGCCGAAGACCGTCTCGCTCCCGTCGGGGTTCGCCCTCACCGCGGAGCGGAACTGGACACCGGAATTGCCGCTTTCCAGTTTGAACTCCAGCCGCAGGATAAAATCCCCGTAAGCCTTTTCAGAACAGAGAAAGGTGTTGCGTCCGGCATCCCCGAAATGACCGTTGATCGCGCCGTCTTCGACCCCGTAGGTCGATTTTCCGCCGTGCCGTGCCCAGCCGTTCAGCGTCTTCCCGTCGAACAGCGAAACGAACCCCTCTTCGGATCCCTGCGCCAAAACGGCGCCCCCCGCGAACACCGCGCAAAGCGCGCCCACCCATACCGCTCTTCTTTTCATGGCTTCCCCTTGTTTTGTGTCAGCACCGCCAAACCGCTGGCGTGGGTAAAGAATATACGACTCTTTTTCCGAGCTGTCGAAGCAAAACGTTGTCGCGCCTGGCTTGCGGAGCACTGCTTTCTTTGGCCGTATTCTTGCGACCGTTTCGGAAACGTGTTACTTTACCCATTACCTGTTTTGTTTGAAAAGACAGGTCTTCCCGGCAGACCGGTTCAGAACACAAGAAACAACACTCCGTATGAATAAAATTGTCAAAAAGACGAAACTCTCCGATGAGGTGTTCCGTATGGAGGTCGAAGCGCCGCTCATCGCCCGCGAACGCAGACCCGGCCAGTTCATCATTCTGCAAGTCGACACCTCCTTCGGCGAGCGTATTCCCCTCACGATCGCCGATGCCGATCCGGTCAAGGGAACCATCACGCTGATTTTCCAGACCGTCGGCAAGACCACCCACCTGCTGGCCGAGAAAGAGGCGGGCGACTCTATCGCCGCATTGCTCGGCCCGCTTGGGCAGCCGACCCACATCGAGAAAGTGGGGCATGTCGTCTGTGTGGGCGGGGGTATCGGCGTGGCGCCGCTCCATCCGATCGCCCAGGCTTTGAAAGCCGCCGGGAACAAGGTCACGATCATCATGGGCGCGCGCAACCGGTCGCTGCTTATCATGGAAGAGGAGATGCGCAAGATCGCCGATGAGCTGATCATCGTCACGGATGACGGCTCCTGCGGCCGCAAGGCGCTCGTGACCGAACCTCTGAAGGAACTGTGCGGACAGACGCCCAAGCCGGACATGGCCGTGGCCATCGGGCCGCCCGTCATGATGAAGTTCTGCGCCGAGGCTACCCGCCCCTACGGGGTGCACACGGTGGTTTCGCTGAACACCATCATGATCGACGGCACCGGCATGTGCGGCGGCTGCCGCGTCACCGTCGGCGGCAAAACCAAGTTCGTCTGCGTGGACGGGCCCGAGTTTGACGGGCACCAGGTGGATTTCGACAACATGATGAAGCGCCTGCGCGCCTACAAGCCGCGCGAGGATGCCGACCACAAGGCGCATCACTGCCGTCTCAATGAAGCGGCCAAGGCGCTTGAACAAAAATAGGGCCACCATGTGAATCCGCCCTGGTGTCCAGCCGTCCCAGACTTCAAACCACTAACTCCTCCTTTCAATATGCATACCTCTCCCGAATCCCTTCATCAGGCTGCCGCCGACCGGCTGGCGGAACTTACCGGCAAAACGCTCTCGCCCAGAGACCGCATGGCGATCCCGCCGCAGCAGATGCCGTCGCAGGATCCGGCGGTCCGCCGCCACAACATGAGCGAGGTCGCGCTGGGCTACTCCGCCGAACAGGCGCAGCTCGAAGCCAAGCGTTGCCTCCAGTGTAAGAATGCGCCGTGCGTGAACGGGTGTCCGGTGCGGATCCGTATCCCGGAGTTTCTCAGGGCCGCAGCGGAGGGCCGGTTCGACGAGGCGGTCGCGGTCATCCGCGAGAACAGCCTGCTGCCTGCGGTGTGCGGCCGCGTTTGTCCGCAAGAGGTGCAGTGTCAGGCACCCTGTACGCTGGGGAAGGCGCTCAAGGATGTGGACAAGGCTGTTTCCATCGGGCGTGTTGAACGGTACGTGTCCGACCTCCAGCGCGAGAGCGGCAAACAGGCCGTGCCCGGGGTGAAACCCGCCACCGGCAAGAAGGTCGCGGTGATCGGCAGCGGGCCTGCCAGCATCACCGTGGCGGCCGACGTGCGCCGCGAGGGTCACGACGTGGCAATGTTCGAAGCCTTCCACAAGCCCGGCGGCGTGCTGATTTACGGGATTCCGGAGTTCCGTCTGCCCAAAACCATTGTGCAGAAAGAAATCGACACGTTGACAGCCATGGGCGTCAAACTCGAAACCAACTACGTGATCGGCCGCACGCGCAAGCTTAAAGACCTGATGGACAAAGACGGCTTTGATGCGGTCTTTGTGGGCACCGGCGCGGGGCTGCCCAAGTTCATGAATATCCCGGGCGAGAACCTCGTGGGCGTATTCTCCGCGAATGAATACCTGACGCGCGCGAACCTGATGAAGGCCTACGACACCGCGCACGCCCACACGCCGATCTACCGCTCGAAGAAAGTGGCCGTGCTCGGCGGCGGCAATGTCGCCATGGACGCGGCCCGCATGGCTCTGCGCCTCGGCGCCGAGGAGGTTCATCTGGTCTACCGCCGCACCGAGAAAGAGATGCCCGCACGCGTCGAGGAGGTTGCCCACGCGCGCGAGGAGGGCGTGGTTTTCCACATGCTGCAGAACGCGGTCCGCATTCTCGGCGACGCCAACGACTGCGTCACGCAGATGGAGTGCCTGCGGTTCGAGCTTGGCGAGCCCGACGCCTCGGGACGCCGCAGCCCGGTGCCTATTCCCGGGAGCGAGTTTCTCATGGAGGTGGACACGGTGATCGTGGCGATCGGCAACGGCTCCAACCCGCTGATCAGCCAGACGACCGAAGGCCTTGCGGTCAACAAGTACGGCAACATCATTGTGGACGAGCACGGCAAGAGTTCACTTGCCGGTATTTACGCGGGCGGGGACATTGTGCTCGGGGCCGCGACCGTGATCCTCGCGATGGGCGAGGGCCGCCGCGCCGCCGCTTCCATCAACGCGTATTTGTCCGGAAAAGCATGGCTGCCGTATAATACTATAACATCATTCGCACCTGTTGATATGGGCCAAAATGCCTGAAATCAAGGCTACAAACGGATTTTTTTGGTTGACAGAATTTCCAAGATCG
>JAQVSS010000256.1 GCA_028700415.1 Kiritimatiellia bacterium | reverse complement strand
CCAGAGGCGGAGGCTCTTATGGTTGATCTGGTCGATGATCCTCCGGCACTGGGAGCCGTTCGCATTGTTGCCGCCGTGCGGCTTGACGCACATGACGACATTCTTCCCGGCGGCGTGGTCGCAGCAGTCGGCCACAACCTTGTAGTAGGCCTCCGCTTTCTTTTCGTCGGTGCCGCCAAGCAGGAGGCTGGGGCAGCCGCATGCGGCGCAGTTGTCGATCAGGTGTTTGAGGCCGTCCGGGTTGCCGAGCGGGAAGTTCCCGCCCCAGAGCGAGAGCACGCCGAGCCCCCGCTGCTTGAGTTCGGCGCCGACCGCTTCGGCTTCTTCCGTCGTGGAGTCCACGCTGACGATGAGGTTGTTCTTGCTCTTGGTGGTCATAAGGCCCGCGTACTTGAAGCCGGCCGCGGCGATCGCGTCGAGCGCCACACGGTAATCGTGCACGCCCCACGGGCGGGTGTAACAGCCGAGCTGGAAGGCGGAGGCGCCGGACGGCGCTCCGGGAAGGGTCGCGCCCCGTGCGGGGACTGAAGCAAGGGCGGCGGAGAGGCCGCCCAGGAAATGACGTCGCGTGTTCATTGAGAATGCCTTTCCTTTTGAGCGGGGACGCCCCGGACCGATCCTTGCATGTCCGGAACGCCCACACGCATCTCTTATGCGGTGGTGATTTTACGTTTCAAGGGGTCGTAAACGGTCTTGCGTCCGGTTTCATACGAGATCATGGCCATGAGGACGGCCACGGCGTGCTGGTAGCCGGCGTCGATGGAGGCGTTGGGCGTCTCGCCGCTGCGCATGCACTGGAGCCAGTTGAGGAAATGGTCCGGGTGGTCTACGGGCTTGACGTCTTTCTTGCCGCGGATGGTGCCGTCGCGCCGCGGCGAACCCTCGCAGTCGTAAGTCGGCGCGGACCAGTTGTCCACATTGAGCACGCCCTTGTCGCCGTAGAACTTGCGGGTGTTTCCGGCGGCGTTGCCCATGTTGTTGGCGATGCTGACGAGGAACCCCTCGGGGTAGAGCCAGGTGGCCTGGATGCAGTCGGGGTTGGTGAACGTGTGCTCGTCCTTCCAGGTGCAGATCCCGCCGAGGCAGACGCACGACGAGGGGAACGTGGCGCCGGTGATGAAATGCATCATGTCAATGAAGTGGGCGCCGAAGCCGGGTGTGGGGCCTTTCGAGAATTCGTAATACCCGTACCAGCCCGAATAGAGATCGGCGCGGAAGGGGCGCATGGGACGCCCGCTCAGGAACTCTTTCCAGTCCACGTCTTCCTCTTTGACGTCCTTCAGGTAACTGTACCAGTAGGGCCTCTCGCTGTTGCGGCACTCCTCCACGCGGGAGAGCTGTCCGAAAATGCCGGTCCGGAAGAGGTCGCGCGCGCCGACGATGCCGGGCAGGCTGCGGAGCTGGGTGCCGACTTGGACGACCGTCCCGGCCTCTTTCACGGCGTCGACCGCGCGCACCAAATCGTCGAACTCGGTGGCCATGGGCTTCTCGACGTAAATGTGCTTGCCGGCGCGGGCCGCGGCTTCGAGGTGCAGCGTATGCACGAAGTCGGGCGAGGCGATGGTGACGGCGTCAACGTCTTTGAGCTCGAGCAGCTGGCGGTAGGAGACGCACTGCTGCGCGTCGCGGCCGAACCACTCCTTGACCATGCCGTTGGCCTGTTCGCGGGCGACGCGCCACGGGTCGGCGAGCGCGACGATTTCGAAGTTGGTTTCTTTGACGTGCGCGTAAAGGCCCTTCATGTGGGCCATGCGGCCGCGGCTGCCGCAGCCAATGACGCCGATCCGGATCCGGTCGTTGGCGCCGATCGCGCGGTGCCGGGTGGCGGCTGAAACGGAGAAAGGCACGGCCTGCGAGGCGGCGGCCGCGCCAGCGGCTTTGAGGAGGGCGCGTCGGGTGAGCGGAATCGACATGATCAATCATCTCCTTTTGACGGTTTGACTTTCCGGGATACGGCAAAACGTAACATTACGGATTAATGTAACAGAGAGGAGGGGACGTGTCGAGCGCTCCGGAAGCGGACTTCCCAAAAAGTTCATCGTCCAGCATGCGGAGCCGGTTGACCTCAAGAACGCGACCCCGCTATAATGGGACGCATGCGTGAACTTTTCGACGTCCTTTTGCTGGCGGTGCTGCAAGGCATCGCCGAATTCTTGCCCATCAGCAGTTCCGGCCACCTCGTGCTCGCCCAGAGCCTGCTCAAAATCAACAACCCGGGCGTGCGGCTGGAAGTTGTGCTGCACCTCGGCACCCTGGCTTCGATTTTTATCTATTACCGAGCAACGGTCTTGAAACTCATACGCGGCGGGCTGCGGGGCGACCGCGCGAGCTGGCTCGCGGCCGGGCACATCGCGCTCTCGGGCATGCCGGCCGTCTTCTTCTACCTGCTGTGCCACGACAAGATCGATGCGTTTTTCGAAGATTCGCACGCGGTCGGCGGGTTCCTGATCTTCACGGGCGCGGTGCTGTGCGCATTGCGCTGGATGGCGTGCGGCGAAGGCGGGGTCACCGCCGCGCGGGCGCTGCTCGTCGGGATCGCTCAGGCGCTGGCGGTATTGCCCGGGATCAGCCGCTCGGGCATGACGATCTCCGCGGCGCGCATGGCGGGGATCGCGCCCGACAAGGCGGCCGAGTTTTCATTCCTGATGAGCACGCCCCTGTTGATCGGGGCGGCACTCCTGGATTTTACGGGGATCACGCCCGCTTCCGGCGCGCACGCGCTGCCCGCCTGGCTCTTGCTGGCCGCCGCGGGAATCTCGGCGGCGGTGGGCCTCGTGTCGCTGGCGCTGCTCGTGCGCACGTTGCGCGGCGGACGGTTCTGGCTGTTCGGGCTCTACTGTTTTCTCGCCGGGTTTGCCACGCTGATCCTTGCCTGACCCGCGCCGTCGCCCGCCGACGTCCGCCCCAAAAACGCGGTTGACGCCCTTATCCCGGCGACGCATAATAGCGCGTAGTTTTTGGGTGGAGTTTAGTTCGTCATGCCATGGGGGCGTACCGGCTGACACACCACAAAGGAGAACCGATCGAATGAAACTGGTGATTCAACCCGATGCGGAGCGGGCCGCGCGGCTGACGGCGGCGCTGATCGCAAAGGCGCTGCGCGAGAAACCGCAGCTTGTGCTTGGACTGGCCACGGGCCGCACAATGGAAAGCGTTTATAAAAACCTGGTCCGGATGCACCGGGAAGAGGGATTGGACTTCTCCCTGTGCCGCACCTTCAACCTGGACGAGTACATCGGCCTTCCGCCCGATCATCCCGGCTCCTACCGGTATTACATGAACCACCACCTTTTTAACCACATCAACATCGACAAACGCAACACCTTCCTGCCGGACGGCATGGCGGAGGACATCCCGTCGTCCTGCCTGTGCTACGAGGAACGCATGGAGGCGTGCGGCGGGGTCGATATCCAGTTGCTCGGCATCGGGGCGGACGGGCACATCGGCTTCAACGAGCCCCTCTCCGCACTGGGCTCGCGGACGCGCGATGTCTCTCTGGACCCGTCGACCCTCGCGGTGAACGGCACGCTTTTCAAGAATCCCGAAGAGATGCCGAGACGCGCCATCACGATGGGTGTGGGCACCATCCTTGACGCAAAGGAAACCCTTCTGCTGGTCACCGGCGCGGCGAAGGCCGGAATCCTCGCCAAGGCGGTCGAGGGCCCCGTGACGTCGATGATCTCGGCATCGGCGCTTCAGTTCCACCCGCACTGCCGCACCATCGTCGATGAAGAGGCCGCGGCCAAGCTGGAGGGTCAGGCGTACTACCGGTGGATGTTCGAGAATGAGCCCGAATGGGCGGAGTACCGCGGCAAGTAGCCTGCGATCTCCCGACAAGAAACGGGGCGGACTCTCAGCGGGCCCGCCCCGTTCTTTTTTTGGTGTCCGGCAGGCTGCCGCTACACGTCCAGCGTCCACGGCGCGCGCATGTGCGGCACGAGAAGCTTGTCGGCCGCGGCGTCGTCCACAAAACGGGTCTTCGCCGCATCCCACTTCAGGTTCGCGCGCCCGAGCCGCATCCCGATGTGCGCCAGCACGGCCGGAGTCACCGAAGAGAATCCGGCGGTCACAGGCGAAATGTTCTGCCCGCCGCTGTAGATGTTCTCGATGAAGTTCTTTTCCTGCTGGCCGCTGCGGATCAGCTTGATCTCGTCGTCGCGGATCTTCTCGCGGATCAATTCCGCCGGGTTGGTCTCGAGCTTGCCCCCGGTCACGTAGATCTCCTTGCCGCCTTCGCCGAAGAAATGGCAGCCGTATTTGTACTCGGAGGAGACAAACACGCGCACCCCGTCGCCGTAAACGATCTCAAAACTGAAGGGTCCCCCCATCGTGTTGTAGACCTCCGTAACCGGCGGCAGCTGCCCCTTGATGTTCTCGAGGGCGACCGGCTCAATGCCGTCCTTGCCCAGCGCCCACTGCATGATGTCGAGCTGGTGCGCCGCAAAGTCGGTGAGCATCCCGCAGGAATAGTCGAGGTTGTAACGCCACTGCATCGGATGGTGGATCTTCGGGGTAAACGGGCGCTTGGGCGCGGGGCCGAGCCACATGTCGAGATCGACATAGGGCGGAGGGGTCGCCAGCGGGGTCTCGCTCAACTGTTCGGGCGTTTTCCCGAACGTGCCGTATCCCTTGCACAGGCCCACTTCCACGCGCTGGAGCTTGCCGATGCGGTTGTTCCGCACGAATTCGCAGGCCATGCGGAAATAGTCGTTCGACCGCGACTGCGCGCCCGTCTGGAAGGTGATCCCGGCTTTTTTCACCGCCTTCACCATGGCCCGTCCCTCTTGAACGGTCAGGTAGAGCGGCTTTTGCCCATAGATATGCTTGCCCTTCTTCGCCGCCCAAACGGTATGCAGCGCGTGCCAGTGGTCAGGCGTGCTGATGCACACCGCATCCAGGTCCTTGTCCTCCAGCATCTCCCGGAAATCGCCATACACCTTGCAACCGTTGTAAGCGGCCTTGCCCGTTTTCTCCGCATAGAAAGCGTTCACCTTCCGGCGCCCAGGCTCGCGTCCGCCCACGCGCTCGGCCTTGTACCCGTACAGCGGTCCCTCTGAGACGGGATCGCACACCGACACCACCTGCACATGGTCGTTGTTGAGAAAGTTCCCGATGTTGTCCTGCGCCATGGTTCCATAGCCAAGGATACCGACGTTGATACGCTCTGACGGAGGCGGGCGGCGCGCTTTCCCCAAGCTTAAACACCCCGACGAGATAATCGCCGGCATCGCCATCAATGTGCCCGCCCCGGTCATGAACCGCCGGCGCGATACGTTCAACTCGCTCATCTTACCCCCTTTTAATGACGGGCTCTCCCGTCCGCGTGACCCTAAAAAACGCAAACTTACTGTGCTAAAGCATACCACCGCACACGCGTGCTGTCTACCGCACCGGCTTGATTTGTCACGGTTTTGCGACTTGAATTCCCATCGCTGAATGCGTATCTTCCTTCTCTTTCCCTGCCTGTCCGCCCCAAACCCGGCCTCCGTGCCGAACCGTTTTTTTTCATATGCTTTTTCTTTTCATCAAAATGCTCCCTCTGGTTCTCTTGACGCTGGCGGGATACGCGCTCTACAGGCTGAAATGGATCGACGCGACCTTCAACCGCCAGCTGTCTCTGGCCATGCTGAATTTCTTTTACCCCTGTCTCATCGTCAGCTCCATGCTTCGGAATTTCACCTGGGCGTCGCTGTTGCAGAACTGGATGATGCCGGCGGGCACCCTCTTCATCCTGATCACAGGCTGGCTGACCGGCCTCGCCACCCTGCCGCTGCTGAAGCGCGAGGCCGAGTCCACGCGTAGGTGTTACCACTTCATCTGCATGATGAACAACTACTCGTTCCTGCCGATCCTGATGGCGGCGGCGCTGTGGGGCGAGAAAGCGGTCGCGCTGGTCATTTTTTCGGGACTCGGCGCGGAACTGTGCGTGTGGACGCTGGGCGTGAAGGCGCTCACAGGGCAAAAGCTCGACCGGGGCGTCCTCAAGAATCTCGCGAGTGTGCCGATGGGGGCGTTGGCGTTCTCCCTTGTCGTCCTGGCCGCGCGTCCCGTATGCGAGCGGAACGGGCTCTCTCTTGCCGCGGCGTCCTTCTCAAGCGAGCTTCTGAAAACATTGCTGGAGACCTGCCGGATGGCGGGTGCCGCAACGATTCCCGCGTCCGCCCTGATCTGCGGGGCCCGCATGGCCATGCTGCATCCGGGCAAGCTCTTCTCCCCGCTCATGGCGGGCACCTGCGCGCTGCGGCTGGTGGCCAC
>JAQVSS010000255.1 GCA_028700415.1 Kiritimatiellia bacterium | reverse complement strand
AAAAACAAGAATCCGTGTTTATCCGTGTCAATCCGTGGTTCTGAAATTGGGGCGCTGTAACGCCATGACACGCTTCCTGTTCACGTTCCTCGCCGCCGCCTCGGCGCTCTGGCTCATCGCCCGCGCACACGAGACCCGCGGCGGATTCATCCGGGAGACCGCCTGCCGTTTCCTCTCCCTGCTCCCCGCCGAAAAGGCGTTCGTCCTGCTCTTCGCCGCCGCGCTCTGCATCCGCGGCGGCTCCAAGACCAACGCCCCCGCCGGAGCCCCCGCGCCTCCCGAGTACAGCCTCCAGCTCCCCGACTCTTCTCTCTTCCCTGTTGACTCTTCACTCTTCCCTGTTGACTCTTCACTCTTCCCTGTTGACTCTTCACTCTTCCCTGTTGACTCTTCACTCTTAACTGTTGACTATTCCCTGTTGAATTCTTCCACCAACCGGCTCACCCCCGGCCAGTACGCCGCGGGCTTCGCCCTGGTCTCCGTCGCCACCAACGCCGCGCCCTGGCCCGCCGCGCCCTCCAACGCCGCGGCCCACCCGCCCTGGACCGTGTACGGCGCGGCCGAGGACACCTTCTGGCTGCCTGCCGCCAACTGGTCATTCACTATCGGCACCAACGCCGCCGACGGCCTGCACGTCTCCAGCTCCGGCCTCGTCTCCTTCGGCAACCCGCTCTCCACGCCCGTGCCCGCGTCCGTGCCGGAGAACGCCAGCCTGCTCGCGCCGCTTCACGGCAGCCTCGGCATTGTGCCCCCCGCGGGCCGTTTCTGGCACGCGCCCACGCCCTCCAACAGCCTGCTGCTGACCTGGGAGAACGTTTTCGCCGGACGCGACCCCGACGCCCCGGTCTCATTCCAGACCGAGCTCTTCGCCAACGGCGATTTCGCCTTCCGCTATGACCTCTCATGCATCTCAACTACTGCCCACTGCCAACTGCCCACTGCCAACTGGTTCATCGGCGCCCTGCACAACGGCGGCGGCGAGGTCTTCGCCCTGAACGACCCCTCAGCCCTCGCCGACGGCCTCGAGCTGCGCTGGCGCGCCTTCGGCCCGCTCGACCCGGAGAACGGCGACCACGACGGCGACGGCCTCTCCGACCATGACGAGGTCATGCTCCGCGGCACCGACCCCGCCATGCCCGACACCGACCTCGACGGCCTCTCCGACCGCGACGAGTTATTCATCCGCGGCACCTGCCCGCTCACGCGCGACAGCGACGGCGACACCATCCCGGACGGCTCCGACCCGGCCCCGCTCGACCCCGGCAGCGAAGACCTCGACAGCGACGGCCTGCCCGACGCCTGGGAGACCTGCCGCTTCGGCGGCACCAACGCCACCGACGACGCCTCGGCCGACGCCAGCGGCGACGGCTTCGGCAACCTCGCCGCCATGCTCGCCGGCCTCGACCCCGCCCTGCCTCCGCCGCCCGGCTTCGCCGTGACCAACGCCGTCATCCCGTCCGGGCTCGACGTCTGGGAGATCGCGCCCGCCTTCGCGCTCGACGCGCCCGCGGGCATGACCGACATTTCAGTCCGCTCCATCCCCGCCGCCCGCACCAGCCCCTGGCAGCAGTTCTTCATCTCGTCCGACCCCGCCAAGGCCGCGGGCTGGGAGCTCGACGGACTCGAACTCTCCTGGCAGACCGGAACCAATCACGCCGCCGCGTCCGCCTCGCCGCCCGGCGACAGCCTGCGCGCCGAGGCCGGATCGGCACAATTCGAGTCGATCTCCTTCCGCCTCTCCGCCTCCGGCGCCCCGGGTTTGCGGCGCTCCCCGAAACCGCTGTACCTCGTGCGCTGGACGCCCGCCGTGACGTTCGGCCCCGGCGGCGACTTCTTCACCGCGACCCACACCAACGGCGCCCGGTACGCCGCCGCCCTCGCCGACAGCAGCGCGGAGGGCGCGCTGCCCTTCGCGCTCGGCCTCGCCGCGCGCCCGCACAACGCCGCGCCCGGCGAGGCCGAGACCGCCCAGCTCTCCATGCCGCCCGACCCCGGCTCCGGGGTGGCCGTCACCCTCGACCCCGCGACCTTTTCAGGGCACATGCTCGCGCAAAACCCCGCCGCCGCGACCCTGCCCGCCTCCGGCGCCAACGCGCCGGCGCGCGTCCTGCTCTACCGACCCGTGATCACCCGCCTCTCCATCGACGGCCTGCCCTCCGGCGGCTCGCGCTACCCGCTCGACACGGGCTCACTGCGCTCGAGCTGGACCGCCAACGCCGTCGCCTCGGGCTCCGCCGTCCCCGCCGGCTTCAGCGTGACCGCGGGCGTGAGCGACGAGGCCCTGGGCTGCCGCATCGGCGGGGAGGACGCCCCCGCGCCGCAGGGCGCGCCCGGTCTCCTGTCCCTGCCGTCCGGCTGCGACTGCGGCGAGAACGGCGTCCTTGTCGAGATCACGCTGTGCGGCCAGACGATATGGGAGTGGTGCGAGGAGCCCGAGCCGGTCGATTACGCCCCCCCCGACGACGACTGCGGCGGTTTCGACTGCGGCGACGACGAGTGCGAGTGCGGAGACCGCGGCTCCGAAGGCGCCTCCCTGGGCTCGCTGCGCTTCCGCGTGCCCCTCGGCAGCGGCGGGCAAGGCAGGATCTCCGGCTTCGTGTGGTTCGCGCTCGAGACCCCGGCCCCGGTCACCGCGTCGCTGCTGGAGGTCCTGGGCGACGGCACGGTCACGGTCTCCACCAACGCGGGCGTCATCGAATACTCATGCGCCGCGGAACGCGGCCGCTCCGTCGCCGCCGCGGAGACCGCCGCCGGCCTGCTGCTCTCCGTCAGGGACGCAGCGGGCGACCCCGAGCACACCTGGGAGATCGCCAACCCCGGCGGCGACACCAACAGCGTCCGCCTCGTCAGGCGCGACAACTCCGGCAACCCGCTTTCAGACGAGACCTACGCTTATTCCGAAATCTCTGGCACCGCCGTCTGGGAACGCCGCGACAACCTGCGCGGCCTGTCCGAGACCGCGCAACGCTACGACTCCCCGGACGGCACGCGCTACGAGACCCGCGAGACCGCGGCGGGCGGGATGACGCTCTCTCGCGTCGACACCGTCTCCGCGCTCCACGGCGATGGCGAAAACGCCGTCCGCCTCGTGACCGAACGCCACGTCTGGGACGGAGCGGCAGGCATGTGCAACGTCACATACTCGTCTTACCGCCCATACGAGCCCGGCGGCAAGCGCGGCGGCCTTCTGCGCCTGCGCCGCAGCGACGGCGGCGCCTGGGAGTTCCGCAACCACGACAGCCGCGGCCGCGACACCCTGACCGCCACGCCGCTCGACGGCTCCGCGCCGCCCGCCGCAATCCTTTACGCGTCGGCCGACCCGGAGACCGCGCAGGGACTCGCCGCGCTCGAAGGCGCGGCCTGCCTCGCCGTCACGCATTCCTACGCGCCCGTCCCCGGCTCCGGCGACACCGCGGACTGCCTCGACTCCCGCCAGCCGCGCGAGACCGTCGCCTGGGCCGTCCGCGACGGCCGGGCCGCGCCCGCCGCCCGCGAGTGGCGCGTCTACACCCGCTTCGAGACCAACGGCATCCCCGCGCTCGCCGTCCGCACCGTCCGCGCCGCGTCCGCCGCCGCGGCCTTCGGCGACCCCGCCAACGCCGTCTCGCTCTCAATCAGCCACGCAGGCGCTGAAAACTCGGACGTTCCCGAGGAACTCTGGAACCTGCCCCTGCGCGAAGAGCGCGAGGACGGCACACTCCTGACCTGGGCTTACGAGACCGGCCACTACGCGGGCGGCGCGTTCACGCCCGACCCGGACGGAGAACACCTGCGCGTCACCGCTTCCGAAGGCACCGCCGAGCACCCCTCCGGCATCCCCGGCGCCAGCGCCTGCACGGTCGAGATCCGCGACCTGTTCGGCCTTGTCCTGCGGCGCGAGACCCGCCTCTGCGACGGCACAGCCGCCGGCCCGCTCCTCGCCTGGGAGGAATCGGACTATGACCAGAAAGGCCGCCTGCTCTCCACCGCGTTTTCCGACGGCACCGCCGAGACCAACACTTATGACTGCTGCACCCTCACCTCCGTCCGCTCTCGCGACGCCGCGGTCACGGAGTTCTGGCGTGATCCATCGCGCCCCAACTGGTCAGCGACGGCGCACGTAACGTTCGGGGAGCTGCCCGGCCTTAACGGTTGCTACCCCGTCACGGAGACTACGGTTGACCTGTTCGGGCGCGTCACGAACCAGACAGTCAGTGTCTGGAGCAACGGTGTCCCCTGCGTTTCCTTCCCGCCTTCAGTCACCACCACAGAATATCCATACGGGCTGGCGGATTATTCTGTGACGACCGGACCGGACGGCATGCAGACAGTCAGCATCGTATCCCACGCGAACGATGCCCGCATTCAGGAAACCCGCGCTTCGGGAATCACGAACCGGGTTTATGAATTTTATAGCGGCGGCACAGTCGCAGAAACCTTTTACACGAATGGATGGTACACCGTCAATCGTTTTACCGGACACCTCACCAATGGACTGAAGACCGTGACCGTTACAAGCTGGAGTTCAACAAACGCGTCCGTCACGGTCACGAACTCGATTGCTTATTATGATTTTTCCGGACGGAGGGTTTCAGAAACCGGCGAGCCGCTTTTATCACCCATCTGCATAAACGAGACATACGAGCTCATCTCGAACGAATGGCATAACGTCATGTCTTATTCGGTAATCACGAATGGCGAAACGAACGTCTTCCGTACCGTTCGCCGTCAAATCAGTGGGCTTTCGCCGCAACAACAGTCATATGTCGTAATCTCCGGCACAAACGGCGTTGAAACGGTTTTTTGCGAAGCAGTTGATGCGGCATCCGGGATTCGGACCATGCGTCAGTTCAATCCGACCACATCGGAAGCGGCAGTCACGGTTTTCCTTGGCGGTTTGCCCGTGCTGGAATTCACATCGGAGGGTGTTTCAAACGTCTGGACATACCTGCCTGACGGTTCCGTAACCATTCAAACCAACGGGGTTTCCGGCATTGCCCCGATGAGTGCCGGACAACCGCCGACACCGCCACCGACCGATCCGAACAACCCGGCGACATGGGTGCCAATCGTCTTGTCTTCCGGCAACGAAAGGGGATGGCATTATAAGGCGGTTTGGATGCCGCTTGAGGACAAAGTCGCTGTTGTCGTGTCATACACAATGAGTGATACCGATAGAAAATGCTGCGACCGTGTCACCGCAGACAGATATGTTCGGAAAGTTGGTCTTTGGGCAGGTTCACATGGGCCTTATGTACTCGACCATGGAGGTGAGGGCGGAACAGAAGGATTTCCGACTGGATTAGCTGAAAACGACGCTCCCGAAGGAACCAGTTTTACTTTTGGACTGTACCGTTCGCCGTGGACTTTTTCTTTTTTGTGGAAAGCCAGTTGCGTGGCAGGAAAAAATGCCGGGAAGGTTCTTTCCTCTCTCGAAAAGAAATACCATGTATCCGGGCATTGGCATAACGAACCTTTCTCAGGGTGGTTTGATTGAGGATGCTCATTATGAAACTGAAGAAAAAATTAGTATGGGCTGTTTCCGCATTGTTTCTGCTCTTGCTTTTGAGTGCTTTTTTGTTTCCCGCCGGAGGCACACCCAAAAAGAAACGCGCCATGGCTCTGCGTCTCCATAGCGCAAGCCGTCTGGAAACACTGGGATCGGATATTGAACGTTATATCACGGAAAACGGAGAGCGACCGAAACGATTAAATGACATCGTAAACAACCATTCTGGCACGGTTAACAAGGCTTCGTATTTTATTATTCCCGGATCACGGCAGAAGGATGCAGAAACTCGCTTTGCTGCGTCCGCAAGCGAGTTTTATTACGAAGACTATTCCGACTACGTTCTTGATACAAACCAAACTTCGGAAATTCTTATCTACGAAAAACCGGGCATACGCAATGACAACACGGTTTACTATTACAAAAAAGGCTTCGGCGTGTGGAAACTCAAGAGAACCGAATTTGAAGAACGCCTAAAATCCGGGAATTTTCCTCCCCCTTGGAAATGATACATCTTTTTAACATCCGGTTGTTTGCCCGCCTTGTTCGATGTTTTTCGAACGGCTTCTCTCTCTGGTCCGCCGAGGCCGAGACCTCCCTCGCCAGCCCGCCCGGCCTTAATGGTTGCTACCCGGTAACAGAGATTCATTCGGATGCTGCCGGACGCGTGACCAACACCGTAATATCAGTATGGAGCAACGGCTCGCCGTCTTCCGCCCACGCACGAATGTCAACGACCACAGAATATCCCTATGGGACATCTGACTACATGGTCACAACCGATCCTTTCGGAACGCAGACTGTTTATTATGTCACACTGT
>JAQVSS010000254.1 GCA_028700415.1 Kiritimatiellia bacterium | reverse complement strand
CGCCCGCCGCGCGCCAGCGTTCTACACAGTTGCCCTCGCGCGAGACCAGCACTTCGGCAGGCTTCGGCGGCTCGCTTACCCCGATCCGCCATATAGCGCGGCCAAGCGGCGGCAACCGGGCCTCAATTTTTCCCCCGTCGCAGGATACCGGCGCAGGGCCGAATTCCGTCTTAACGTCATCGAACGGCTCCGCGATTTCCACCGTCGCAGACGCTTCTTCGCGAGCGGTGTTGACGGCCAGCACGAACGCTTTTGCGCCGTCGCGCCAGGCGCGCGCGGTCACCTCCTTCGTCAAGCTCTTGACGCGGGGCGGCTCGCCGTCCGAAAGCAGCACGGGGATGAAGCGACGCACCTCGGCGGCGGCGGCGCAGACGTCGCCCCAGCTCTTATCGAACGGCGTCTTCCAGTCCATCTGTTCGAGCGGCGTGTAGGAGTATGCGATCAGGCCGTTCGCGCCCGCGGCGACCGCCTGCCAGAACATGTTGGCCATCTCGTCGCGGGCAGGCATGCGCGTGACGTCGTTCTTGTTCGTCCAGTACGCGCCCCAGTCGAAAGCCTGCGGCACCTGCCAGACTGGTCGGATGCCGAAGGTTCCCTTCACGCTCGCCTCGGCCCACTGCGTGGCGTACGCGATGTGGTTGTTGCTGCCGATCGGGTAAGGGTCGGTGCCGATCGCGTCGCATGTGCCCATATAGTGCCTGATGTCGTCAATCTGATAGAGCACCGCCCATGTGGGATGGTCTGGATCGAGTGTCTTGAGGAACTCCTGACGCGCCTTGAGACGCGGCACGTAGTCGAGTCCGCGTTCGTCGTTCACGTACCACGCCAGCAGCGCCGGATGATCCTTGAAACGGCGCACGCGGTCCGCCACCCAGGCGTCGGCATCGATGTCGGTCGCGAAGGCCTCGCCCGCGTATGCGCTCGGCATCGGATAAAGCACCTTGAGGCCGTGCTTCCAGCAGATGTCCACAGCCTTCTCGTCCGGCGCGGTGTAGTTCATCAGACAGTTGAACGGACCCTTCGCGTAGACGTCCAGCACGGCTCCCGTGATAGCCATGTTCATGTACATGCCGAGGGGAAAGAAAGGCTTGCCGTCAACAATCAGACGGTTGCTCGCGTCGAACCAGACCTTACGCGCAGGGAGCTTTTCCGCCCGGTCGAAAACGACGAGGGCCTGTCCGTCCTTCACCACCCTGCCCGTCCTGCGCTCCCTGAGTTCGAAGACGACGGCGGACTTGCCGCGCGGCAGCGCGGAAACGTCGCAGGTGAAGCGCGCCTCGCCGTCCGTGAACAGTTCAGGCGCGAAATCCTTTGTCTTGCCGTCAGCCAGGTAAATCCTGAAGAGCGGCAGCATCTCCGCACGCTTGAGGCCCGCGCCCGCGAGGTCGAGACCAGCCACGAACGTCACCTTGCCTTCAGCGGCGCAGTCGCGGTAGGCGGAAGACCACAGCCCCGCCACCGGCTGGCGGACGACGGGCGAGAGCGTTATCCCGTCGAAACACGCTCTGCCCGTGACTCCGCGCGTCACGTATGGCGAAAAGCGCACTTCAACCGCGTTCGTCGGTATCCGCGCCGAATGGCACTCGACCGTGCGCCATTCGCCTTGCGTGTCAAAGATGCCGTGGACGTACTTGCCTCCGAATTCGCGGCCGTTCGAGTCCGACCACTGCAGGCAAACCGTCGCGCAGGGATCCTGTCCCTTGACGTTGATGAGCTTCTCAGTCTTCAACCGCGCGGAGAAGCGGTATTCCGCGCCGGGCTCGCAAGGCACCTTTTGAACGGGCAACTGGTAGCGGTCCGGGTCGTCGTTCTCGAAGACAAGCCCGCGCGAACCGTTCTCGCCGGCGTTATCGGCCACCTTGTAGTTGGACGGCAATCTTTCCCATCCGACGGCGTGACCCTCCGCGTCCCGCGTTTCAAAGTCTGGATTAACAACAAGGTTCGGCGCGGGCGCCGCCCCCGCGGCAAAGGCGGCAAACGCGAATGGAGCCAAAACAAATTTCATGCGTCAGTCTTCCCTTTATCGTATGCTCATCAAAAAGCCGCGGCGGTATTCCCTGTTGACCGTCGTGATGCCGTACGAGGTGAACTGCGAAGCGAACGGAGCCTCCTCCGCACCCGTCAACGGGTCGAGCGAATAGAGCCAACCGTATGTGGCGGTCGCGTAGAGGCGCCCGTCGAAGAGACAAAGCTCGAAACTGGGCGACACGCCGCCCGGGAAAAACCGGTCACATATCCGCGTAGACTCCAGAGTGGTCAGGTCCACTCGGTAGACATTGCCGCGAACGTGTGCGCAAAAGAGGCGGCCGTTCTTGTCGTCGATCGCGAGCCCCGTCAGATTTTGATTCAACCCCAGAATCTTCTCCTGCCAGACTCCTCCGCCATTAAAACGGTTGACGTCATACGTGCCGCCCACCAAAGCGTAGTTCGCCGCGTATAGTGACCCGTCGGCCCCCACGGCCATATGGAACGGCTTGTTGAGCGGGCCGGCGTCGCCGCCTCTGATGATTTCCGTCCACGTGCCGGATGACAGGTTCACGCGGAAAACTGCGTTAGAGTTTTCGGCGTAGGCGTAAAGCGTCTCGCAATTCGCATCGACGGCGATCGCGACCGTGTACCCGCCAACCCCTTCGGGCGCGGTCAGAGTGCGGCGGTACCCGCCAAGATTGTCAAATTCCAGTATCTTCATGGGTGAATAATTTGCTAAGGCCAGATACACGCGGTCGCGGCAAGCCTTGATCTGCATGGGATTAGCGTACTGCGCGCCGCCGTAGGGCAGCCGATAATCCATGAAACAAGAATCCGGATACCACTCGCCGCCCGCGTCACGCCAGTACGCCTGCACTAAGGCATGGCGCAGGTCGGTGACCAGCATCCGTTCCCCGCCCGGCGTCGCGGGCGTGAAGGCCGTGCGGAAATCCGCGATACGCCGGAACGCGAGGTAGGTGTTGTGCGCCGTCGAACGCGCGCCGCATACGCCGTCCGCGCAAGCCACACCGCAGGCCATCACGAGATCGTCGCCGTCGAACGCGAAAGACGGCCCGTTGAAGCCCGTGGCGCCGACTTCGCCCGACACTGCCACATTACCGCAAGGCCGCCACTCGATCAGGTCTTTCGATACATAGAGCGCCAGCACATTGCGGATCGTGTCGGTGGCGCGCGCCGCAGCTTCGAAACGGTTCGTGGCGGGCACTGACAGCGCCCAGTAGAGACCGGAAGCCGCGTCGTATTTGACGTCGAACGGCTTCGCGCCGCCGCGGAACATGCGGTGTACGGAAAGGCCGCGTCCGACATCGCCCGCGTTGTGCGTGAGGATCGATCCGTAGGCGCGCTCGAGCCCGCGAACCGCCCGGTCCAAGGGCGGGGCGCCGTCCGCCACGGGGTAAAGCGCGGTCACATTGCCGTCCGTCATCTTCACCGCGCATCCGGGCAGCAGATCGGCGACGGTCGAAAACGTTTTGTAGCTGTCGCATTCGATAAACGAGGATTCGATCGACAGCAGGTGGCTTCCGCCGAATGTCGTGCCGTCCGCCGTGAAAGACACGTAGCCGGCTCCGGCTGTGCCCGTGAACGGCGTGAAGTGGTAGGCGACGGGCTTGCCGATCCTTCCGTTCGAAAACGCCACCGGCCCCGGCGCCATGAACATCGTGCGTCCGGCGGTGTATGAAGCCTTCTCCGTCCATGCCTCGCCTTCCCGCGCCCAGACGGCGCACGTGCGGCAGCCGTCGAGATACACCCCCGTGCCGGCCTTCATGCCCATCGCGCAGAGGGTTCCGCCCGATTCGAAGAGCGAGACTCCGCCGGCCGCGTCCGTGCCGGCCACGGCGACGACGCCGGTTCTCGCGCCGTCAAGCCACAGCTCTAGGGCGGTGCCGCCGCGACGCACCACGGCCACGTGATGCCACGCGCCGTCCGCGATCACGGCGTCTGTCGCAAGCGTCACGTCGCTCCCGCCGGACACGGGCGTAAAGACGAGCGCGAGCTTGTTCAGATGGCCGGCGTCGGGATCGGCTAGCACCGAGAGCGCGCCGTCTTGTCCGCAAGCGTTGGAAAGGAGATAACGCCCGCCTGTCACGGCGTTTGTCTCGGGCAGGCCGGCCCAGAACGTGAACGCGAAATCGTTAGTCGCGGGAACAAGGTCCTTTGAGTTGGAAATCTCGGCGCGGCTCTTGGCGACGGCGAAATAGAGCGCGTTGCCGCTCACGCCCGCGGCGCCGCTCCGCGCGCGCCTCCCGCAGGCCACACGGGCCGGTTCTCGGCGCCGGCGCAGGCAAGCGCGGCCGAGTTCGCCGCCTCGTCTAAACGCCAGCTCTGCGAAGGCGACACTTTCACCTCGCTCAGTCCGAACGTGTAGAAATCGAAGATCTGCGTGAAGTTATTCGCCATGTCGTACCGCCACGCGGCCGCGGTCACGTTCGCCGACCCCATGTAGGATTTACCGTTCACGAAGCAGACGCAGTATGTCCATCCGGTGTAATCGCCGCCCGTGACCGTCGTCGCGTCAGTGCCGTCCGGCTTCATGCGGCCGTAATCTCCGTTTCGGCCGGACCAGTAGAGATAGCCGTCGGAATTGTTAAGGTATAGGCCGCTCACGAAAGTGGTGCCGGTAAGCGTCCGGACCGGCGCGGCCGGGAGATTCTCGGACGAGGTGTTCCAGTCAAACACCTTGATCGTGTTGCCGGTGCGCGTGGCGACGTACACGTGCCCGTCGTTGTCCACTTCCACGTTCCGGAGGCAGGAGCCCAGACCGGTGGCGAACTGTTCCCACGTACCCGCCGCGAAGCTGTAGCGCCAGACCGAGCCCATCGTCGGACAGGTCGTGGCGTTTCCGGCCCCGCACGACGTGAAAAGGTACTCGCCGCCCGGCGTGATGACGAGGCCGTCGCAGCGGGTGGGCACTTCGGGAAGACTGCCCAGACTGTTTCCCGAAAGATCGCACATGCGGATCAGACCCGTGGCGGCATCCGCACCGGCCGCCTGCGACGCATAGACGATTCCGCCGCGGTGGACGGCGCCAAAAAAGAAACTCCCGCCCGGCACTGTGCAGAGCGTCTGCCCTGGCGTCCAGGCGTCGTTCTCGTCCACTGTGTATAGCACCACGGCGCTACTCTTCGTCACGAGCACGCGCGCGCGACGACTTCGGCGTTGAGCCGCATCACGGCCGCCGCGCAGACGGCGGTCACAAGCGTAATTATTTTCATGGCTTTACCTTTCACGATTGTCCTTCAGCCTGTTTCAACCCCAGACCATACGGTTCCGATCATGCAAAAACCTTCCCGAATTGTTATTTAGTTTACCAGATACAGGCCCTTAAACCCAAATTAAAAGATATGTCTCCGGGTTGCACAGTTATGCACTGGGATTGCATGGCAGTGGCAGCCGACCCTCCGGCCGGGCGGGTTCACCGGTCGGCTTACCTATAACTTGGCCATTTTGTCACACTGAAGCCGTGTTGAAAAGGTAGGGCGGTTTCCCCGAAACCGCCGCGGACGCCTCGGGGATGCGTCCCTACCTCACGCACCCACACACTCACATACCGAAGTTACCCTCTCGTTTTTGCCCGGAACCCCGGGCGGCCGGCTTGTCTATGATCATGATGCCGCCGGACGAAAAAAAAGAGCCGTGAGTCTGATCGACTCACGGCTCTGTATTCTTGTTCAGCGCCTGGGCGCCTGTGTTACATGTCCATGCCGCCCATGCCCGGGTTGCCGCCCATCGGAGCTTCCTTCTTCTCGGGAATCTCCGTGACCATGCACTCGGTGATGAGCAGCAGACCGGCGATCGACGCCGCGTTCTGCAGGGCGCTGCGCGTGACCTTGGCCGGATCCAGCACGCCGTCCTTGACCAGGTCGGTGTACTGGCCGGTCGCCACGTTGTAGCCGTAGGAGCCCTTGCCGTTCTTGACGTTCTCGACGATCAGCGCGGCCTCAAGCCCGGCGTTTTCGACGAGCTGGCGCAACGGCGCCTCAAGGCTCTTGCGGATGATGGCCACGCCGACTTTCTCGTCGCCGCACACCTCCATATTGTCCAGCGCTTTCTGGCAGCGGATCAGGGCCACGCCGCCGCCGGCGACGATGCCCTCTTCCACCGCGGCGCGGGTCGCGTGCAACGCATCGTCAACGCGGTCCTTCTTTTCCTTCATGACCGCCTCGGTCGGCGCGCCGACCTTGATGATGGCCACGCCGCCCGCCAGTTTCGCCAGCCGCTCTTGCAGCTTCTCGCGGTCGTAATCGGAGGTGGTGTCCTCGATCTGCTTCTTGATCAACGCCACGCGGCCCTGAATGTCGCTGGTCTTGCCGCCGCCTTCCACGATCGTGGTGTTGT
>JAQVSS010000253.1 GCA_028700415.1 Kiritimatiellia bacterium | reverse complement strand
AATACTCATGCAACGGAATAAACGGCGTGAAGTCGCGCGAGAAATACTCCGTCTGCTCAAACGGCACGCCGGCGCGTTTGTGTCCCGAGAACAGGTCAAGTAACTTGCGCTCATCACGCGGGGCGAGATCGTAGAGTTTCAGCACTTCGGCATCCACCTGTAAACGAAGTTGCTTGAGTTCCTCCTCGGCCTCCGGCGTTCTTAATGCCAACCCGTCCGCATCTAACGCTTTTGCCACGTAGCTCTTTACTGCGTGTTCTACGGCAGCACTGTCGCACAAGTCACGCAAGCGCGGCAGCGGGATTGCCTCATACGTCTGGGTGTCGATATCGCGCTTGTCGCTCATCGCATGAACAAAAGCATTTGCCAAAGGACTGGTGAGTAAAGCCCAAAGCAACTCAATACTACACGGAAGTTCCTTGCCGTTAGGGCGTACAGTGATCAATCGTTTGGAGGTCAACAAGCCGCGCCGATCCATCAATGCCCAGACTGGCCACGGACCACGGCTCACCCGCGCCGCATTCACGACGATCTGCGGTATCCCTGTCTGTGCCGCCGTCCCCCAGAACCGGACATCGTCTTCGGAAAAGACGAGCTTTTCCGGGACAGGTTCTTGGTGGTGCAACAGACCGGAATCGACATGCCGCAGAATCTCGCGCGAGCGTCCACCGCGCTTGACCGGACATCCTTTCTTGAACTCAATGCCCCGACCAACAACCGCAAGATCGCCGAGTTTCTGGTTATGCGCCAGGCAACGCCATAGCTTGCTCAACAAGGGCAGATAGAGACCATAATCAGGCTCTTGGGCGACCTCTGCGATCAAAGCTTCTTGATTGTTCTCAAATTGATAACCTTTCCGAAATGCGTCCATCCCTTTCTTTGTCAGGCTGCCATAACGGGTTGTTGGCGTGCTGTGGGATGCCTTGCGCCGAGCCAAAAGCACACAGGTTTCCGCATCTGAAAATTTGAACACGTTATCGGGAAACTGATTGATTTCCCGAATCTCAAACTCGGTTGCAAGCGTCTTTCTGATATCCGTTTCTGTGCTGCGTGTAAGAAATTCAGACGGCGCGATAAAACCAAGAATCCCGTTCTCACGGATGTGCGGCAAGGTGCGTGCAATAAGCTCGGCGTACTTTCTTTCGTGCGAACATGACAATCGTCGGCGCTCCTGCATTTCAAAGGTCTCGTACGGCGGATTGGTCAAGACCAATGCGGGAGACGGAACCCGCTTGACGAAAGGGTCTTCCGCGAACAGATTCATATTCGAGAGTTTCCAGCCGTCCGGATGAGGAATATCCGTCAGCGACAGCGACAGGCGGGCGATCTCCAACGAAAAGGAATCAATATCAGCGCCGTACAGCATTCGGCGCAAATAGTCGGCCGTCTTGTCGTAGGGACGCTTTTCCTCGAAAGCGAACTGCTGGAGCATCCGCAACGCGGCCACCAGGAACGCGCCATGCCCGCAGGCGGGTTCGTAGACGATCCGCTCTTCGGCCGGAATTTCTTTGAACCAGTCCTCGACCTGCCACATCATGTAATCGGCCAGCCAAGGCGGCGTGCTGTGCGTGCCGAGTTTCTCCCGCGTCTCTTTAGAAATAAAGGCGCTCTCGTAAATCACGCCCAGCGACTCCGTGCTCATGTCGCGAAGGGACGACAGCTCAAAGATCTGCGTGCCGGCACCCTCCAGAAGGTTAAATGCTCCCCGCCGGAAAGCTCCTTCATCCGGCATGCCGCCGCAGTGGGTTGTCACCCGACGCAGGATGTCGGCAGGATCGGACACGCTCAACGACTTGAACTTCCGAACTTCTTTGTCGCGCAGGATTTTCCCGGCCAGCAACCTGAACACCGATCTCAGCAGGAGATCGCCGTCCTGCAGGGTAGAGCCCTGAACTCGATCCCACGCGGGCATGAGGTCGGCGACCACACTTGTCAACAGCTTGCCGAGCTTCTCTCCGACATTCCGTTCCAAAAAAGGCATAAGCCCCGCATCGACGAACTCCATCTGATACTGATCGTTAACCTGCCCAAGGTTTTTGGCCCGATAGACCGCTTGGGGCGAAAGTTCCTGTTTGTGCTCCACGATATATGCGAACAGCTGCCGGGCGGGCAAGGTCTCCTTGCGCTCGGGAGTTTCTGCGCCCTGCCGCCAGATTTCGGCGTTTTCCCGCACAGAAAGAACAACAATCGGGGCACCTGAATCGCGATAGCCCTTCACGACGCCCGCCGATTCCTCCGGTGAGGGCGACACCCCGAACGCCATCGCGGCGGTACGGACATCGAATGGAAGACGGCAATAGGCTAAGAGTTGCGGAGTTTTTGGCCAGAAGTCCAGGCTGGCATCGGGTTCACGAAGACAATCATCCGTATAGCCGCATCGGTTGAGCGCCTTGCGGAAAGAAGAAGGCGTAACACTAGGTGTACCTGTTGTCGCGAAGATGCCTGCCCCCGTTAAGAAAACGCCTCTTTACGCATCCTGTTGCCATCGCGCTACCATCGCGCAAGGCCAGCGAATCCATTGACAAAGGTACTAAAACAGACCGGGTCCCGCAAGAAACCATTGCCTCCCCAACAGCAGGCGTAAAGCCAAGCTCATAACAGGGATAATATTTTTCTACGGCCGCGCGCTTTTCTGTTCGAGCTGTGCGGCCGGGATATCCGTCGTCACGTAATCGGTGCCCAGCGCGATCACGAGCTGCGCGTCTTCGGCCTGACCCACCGTCCACGCCGTGACCTTGAGTCCCGCTTTATGCGCGTCTCGGACAAAGGCCCGGTAGAGATGGTTCAGTTTCACGGTGCGGGTTTTTTCTTACCGTTCCGCGGCCGTCGCGGGGAATCCGCCTTTCCTGCCGCCGGCGCGTACACGAGCGCCAGGAACTGCTGCGCGGGAACGAGATGACGCCACAAGAAAGCCTGCATGCAGTCCTCGGCCGCCACGGCATCCCGTACGATGGCCACGCCCGCATTGGTCGACACGCCCTGAATCACAAGCGGCACAGGGCCGTCGGTTTCAGGTAACGTGGTTTTGATGGTCACCCGGGCCACGGTCTGCGTGCCGGTGAGCGGTCCCCCCCGCACCGTGAAACCGCCGGACGGGTCCGCCGCCTGAAAACGGATGGGGCCGGAAAAACCGTCTTTGCGGATGGCGTAAACCGTGACCTGCGCCTCGCCTTTGCCGCGCATCGCCACACGCGAAGGAACCACACGCAGGGCGAAATCGGGCTGTGGCGCGCTGAGCCTCAGGCGGTAGGCATACGCCTCGCCGCCGCTGTGCTGGGCGTCCCCCACGTGTACGGTGTAGCTCCCGTCGGCCGGCAGCTTGACGCGCAGGTAGGCGTCCGCGTGATGGGTGTTCAGGCCTGAACCGAGATCCTCCTGATCGTCGTTCAGCGCCAGCGTCACGCCTTGCGCGTCAGTCAGCTTGAGCAGGGCATCGAGCGGCGAATCGAGCCGGCGCGCGTTGACTTCCGCAACCAGCTCCTGCCCGGCGCGGCCTTCGAAACGGAAGAGATCCCTGTCGCCGGGCGTGCCGACCGTGCCGTTCATGATGACCGGCAGAGAGACGTGCTGCGCTTTTCTGGGCGTGCTGTTGGGCTCGTCCTCCATCCCGTCCGGCAGCGCGTCCACCGCGAAGGGGACGGGATTGGACAAAAGCCCGTTCTTGCCGCGCGCGGTCAGCGCGATGACGCCGGGCACGCGGTTTTTCATCTCCGGCGTCAGGCGCGTCTCCTCAAGGTTGATGCCCTTGAGATCCACCACCGCGTCCATTCCGACCTGCCCGCCGAGCGGGAAGGCGCTGGTGACAAACGGCACGTCGCCCAGGGTGATCCGGTAAACGAAATCCTCGCGCCCGCGGAAAATCGCATCGTGGACCGCAAGAATGTAGTCGCCGTCCCTTGGGATTTCAAACAACAGGACGGGGTCGGGTTTGAAACGGTAATCGTCGTTGTAGGCGACCTCTTTGCCCTGCGCGTCGCACAGCACCAGCACGGGCTGGAACCAGCCGGGCACCGCGTCCGCCATGTAGGGGACAAGCGTGCGGGCCTGGACCGCGGCGACGAGACGCAGTCCGCGCCGGGCCGCAAACCGGTAACGGTCCACCGACCCCGAAGCGATTTGGCCGTTGACCGTGCAGGGCAGCCGGATGGTCAGTTCCCCGTCGTCCAGATCCGTCTGCGCGCCGGGGCCGGCCATGCCGGTCGCCATCTGCGTCATCTCCATGCCCATCATCGCGCCTTTGTCCCGGCGCCGTTCCTTCTCGCTTTTGCCGTGCCGCCGCAAGCTTTGCGCCTCTTTCCCGAGAATCTGTTTCGGGCTGGTCTGCAGCGGTTCCCCCGAAAACTCCGGCAACTGGCCCACGTGGAAAGGCAGCGGGTTGGAGAGCCCCGACGGGGTGACCAGCCGGATCTCGCGCGGCCCGGGCGGGGCGTCTTTGGCAATAATGATCTCCGCAATGACCAGGTTGGCGATCGCGGCGCTCTGCGGCTGCTGCACATAGTCGCCGATCATTTTCTCCAGCCGCTCGGTGAGGTTGGAAACCGACCCGGCCCGGCTCGGCGCAGAGCCGGTTTTGAGCTCGCGCAATTGCTCCTTCAGCAATTGCATCTCCTGCGGATTCATCTGCTTGTTGTACTCGATCACGCGTCCCCGCGCGCCCCCGCCGGAGAGCGAGACCCCGCACACCCCTCCGAGCGCCTGGCCGCCAAGCGTGCAGCGGAAGGTCGTGCCCTGCTGTCCGCCCGCCGGATAGACAAACCCGATATAGGGGCCCTGCGCCCGCAGGGGAAGCGCCAAGAGGGGAGTCAGGCAGAAAGCGGCAACAGCGTTAAAAAACAACCGGTTTTCCCGCAAAGACGCAAAGACGCGAAGTTTTTTCATCACACCTTCCATTCTTCCGCTGTGCGGGCGGGACGCCCGCGCTCCCGACTCATCACTCCCCGCCTCCCCGCCTCTGCGTTTTACCCCAACGCGGGCGGAGCCCACAACCCCAGCGAACCGCAGAGTGACGAATACTGAACCGCAGAATGTCGAAGTCGATCCCGTTTCTTTGGCACTCACTCTTTCTCTCATGATTCGGAACTCATCATTCGTCAATCTGCTGTTTGTTCCCTTTTCCCGGCTAAAGGTTCGGCGTTGAGCGTTCTCACATGATCTCCTTCAGGCGCCCGGCCGTCTTGGCGCCGGCCTCGCGGGCGTCCAGCACGCGGGCGTCCGCGCCTTCGGGGTGCGGCAGTTTGGCCCCGGTGTCGATGCCGGCCAGCTCGTAGATGGAACCCAGCAGGTCGATCGGGTAGACGGGCCGCTCTTTGACCTCTTCGCCTTTCCCGTCCGATTCGCCGACCAGCCGGCCGCCTTTGAACCCGCCACCCGCGACCAGCACGGAGAAGACGTTGCCGTAGTGGTTGCGCCCGCCGTTCCACGGCGGCTGCCAATCCACCTTGGGCGAGCGGCCGAACTCCCCGCAGCACCAGACCACCGTGCTCTCCAGCAGGCCGCGGTCCGCGAGATCCTGCAAGAGCGACGCGAGCCCCTGGTCCAGCTGCGGGCACTGCCGGTTCATTGTCTGGAAGTGGTTGGAGTGCGTGTCCCAGCCGCCCGGGTAGTTGATGGTGACGTACGGCACGCCCGTTTCAACCAGCCGGCGGGCGGCGAGGCAGTCCTGCCCGAACGTGTGCCGGCCGTAGCGGTCGCGCAGCTTGCCGTCCTCCTTCGCGAGGTTGAAGACCTCCTTGCCCTCGCCGAGGATCAGGGTGTAGGCCTGCTTTTCCGCTTCGCGCGCGAGTCGGAGTTCCGGCGCGTCCGGCTGCGCTTGACCCAGCGCGTTGAGCGACCCGAGCAGGTCGCGCCGCGCCTGCTGCCGCTGGTCGGTGATGCCGCGGGCGATCACGCCCTCAACCTCGAACCGGCCCGCGTTGGGGTCGCCGCCGGTCGCGAAAGGCTTGCAGCGCGAACCGAGAAAACCGGCTTCGGAAAAACGTCCCTGCGGCTGCGTCAGCACCACATACGGGGGGATGAGCCCCTTGTATCCCGCGTTCTCCCCCTTGAACAGCGCAAAGATCGCGCCGATGCAGGGGTAGGCCAGCCGCTGCCCCGGCATGTGGCCGGTCTGCATCAGGTACGCCGCGGTCTCGTGCCCGTTGTTGCGGTGCGTCATGCTGCGGATGATCGAGAACTTGTCGGCCTGTTTGGCGAGGCTGGGAAACAGCGCGCCCAAACGGATGCCGTCCACGTTGGTGGGGATCACGTCCTTGAACTGCCCGGTGTAATCATAGCCCGCATCCGGCTTGGGATCCCACGTGTCGGTGTGGGACATGCCCCCCCAGAGGAAA
>JAQVSS010000029.1 GCA_028700415.1 Kiritimatiellia bacterium | reverse complement strand
CCGGCGCAATTCGCCCATGAGGCGCTCGTCGACTTCTACGGCAATCCGCGCGTCCTCGGCGGCGCGGTCGACGTCGGCGCAGTCGAATACGACTGGCGCAAGGATTTCGCGTACGATCTGACGGGACTCGTCACGGTCGTCTCGGCGGGCGCGGGCGTCGTGGAGACGTCCGCGAAGAACGTGCGCCTCTCCGATAGCGATGCCGTGACGGTCAGGATGTCCGAGGAACTGAAACACGTCAGGAGAAGGTTCGATTTCACCGTTTCGTCCGGCACGCTCACAATTAAGATGGGCGGCGCGACGGTCGCGACGTTCATCTCGGGCGGTTCGTGGATCAATCCCGGCGAGGCGGGTGGCGAGGAAATCGAGTTCTCGTTCGAAGCTTCCGGTGAAAGCGGATATGCGGATCTTCTCGAGACTGGGTCGACCAAGGGTTTTCTCATCATCTTCCGTTGATCAGGCGATGAACGCTTTCATGTGTTTGCCTTCCCAATGTTGTCCGTTCTTACACCGAACCACACAACCAGAGGCCTATATCTCCCTGCCGTTGAAGAAGCATCATTATTATCATTATTGCGGGTTACTTTTTTGCAGACCGGCCTTGCCGTACCCGGACGATTTCTCTATGATGTTCACTCAAAACCGGATGGTATGAATGTTGCTGTAAAAGAGCCTTCCATCCGGGCGAGTATGCACGTATGGCAGGCCCTTACCTTAGTTTAAGTCAGCAGCAGCGTCAGGTGATGACGCTCGCGCCTCAATTGCGCCAGTCCCTGGAGATGCTCCAGATGCCGGTGATGGAGTTGCGCGCGGCGCTGCTGAAAGAGATGTCCGTCAACCCCACGATCGATGACCTGACCGACCCGGCCGAAGTGCCGTCCTCCACAATCGAGCCGGAAGTGCCGCAACAGCACGTCACCGACAAAGGGCTCGATTTCAACCCTGACGTCGACGCGATCCTGCAACAGGACGACGAGTGGCGGGACTATTTCATGCAGGGCATGGAGAACGCGCCCTCAAACGACGACGCGGAAGAGAAGCGCCAGTACATGTTCGACTCGATCCGCCAACAGGTCTCGCTGCAGGATCACCTGCTTGAACAGTTGACCCTTACCGACCTGTCCCCCGCCGATCATGAGCTCGCCGTTCTGATGATCGGCAACATCAACGATGACGGTTATTTCACCGGTAGCCTTCCGGACATCATCATGATTTCCGGGCGCACCGAGAGCGAGGTGCTCGGCATACTCAAGGTGATCCAGTCTTTTGACCCGCCCGGAGTCGGCGCGCGCACGCTGCGGGAGTGCCTGCTGCATCAGCTCGGCCTGATCGAAGATTCGCCGTGGGAAGACGAGGCGCGACTGGTGATCGACAAGTACCTCGAAAAACTCGGCGCGCATGACGAGAAGTACCTGTGCAAAGCGCTGTCGCTCACGCGGGACGAGCTCGCCCACGTGACCACCCTGATCCGCAGCCTCAACCCCCGTCCGGGGCGCATCTTCGAGCATGAAAGAACCGAATATGTCGAGCCTGAGGTTTTCGTCACATGGGAGAAGGGGCGCTACGTGGCCAAGGTCGACAATGCCCTGTTGCCGCACATCCGCATCAGCAAGCATTACCGCGCCCTGCTCGAGGACAAGGCCACGCCGGCCGAAACCAAGTCCTACATCCGCGAGCGCATCCGCGCGGGGGCCTTTCTCATCCGCAGCCTCTATCAGCGCCAGGAGACCATCCGGAAAATCGCCCAGGAGATTGTGGACGCCCAGACGGAGTTTCTGACCAAAGGGATCGAGTCGCTCCGCCCCATGACCATGGCGGATGTCGCCAAAAAGGTGGGCGTGCATGAAACCACCGTCAGCCGCACGGTGGCCAACAAATACATGCGTACGCCCCGGGGGCTTTTCGAGCTGAAATATTTCTTCACGCCCGGGCTCAAGTCCAAAGACGGCGTTTCCGTATCAAACAAGTCGGTACAGGACCAGATCAAGAGGCTGGTCGAAGAGGAAGACCCGGCCGAACCCCTTTCCGATCTGGCGATCGGGGAACGCCTGGCCGCGCAAGGCGTCACCGTCGCGCGGCGCACCATCGCAAAATACCGCGGCATCCTCAGGATACCGCCGTCCCACGAACGCCGCAGGATCTGACGCGCGATACGCCTCAGTCCACGTAGAGATCCGGCGGCGGCGTCACGGCCTCGAACACGGGATTGGGAGTCTCTTTTACGTTCTCCCCCGTCAGCTTAAACAGCACGCGGATACCGATAACCATACAGATCAGGACGGCCAGGCCGGCGCCGCCCAGAAGCATGAGCCTTTTCTGCGGCAACACGTCCGGCAATTTGCTCTCGACCCCCTGCTTCAATGCCGCGACCCCGTCAACGAAAGCCTTAATCCGCGCCCGCCGGCGCTCGTGCGCCTCGGCATCATGCACCGCGGGCGCTTCCGCCGCCGCCTCGAGCCGACCGCCGATCTTGAAAATCGGCGACTTGACGACCCTGCGTGCCGCGGCGGGCTTCTGCTTTTCGCCCGCCTCTGGCCCAATCCCGCCTGAAACCGCGTGGCGCCGCGGCAGCGGCTTGGGGTTGAAAAGGTCGGGCTCTTCGTCCTCAACCTCCGCCTCCTCGGGCTCCACAACGAATCCGCACCGGACCTGTTCCGGAAGCGGCGCATCCGCCCGCACGGGCTCCGCGGATGCCCCCGGATTCTCCTTAGGCGCGGCCGCGCTTTTTCCGGCACCCTCCTCCGGGGCCGCCTGCGGCGCGGCGAGCGGGCGCACGGCAACCGCGGGACGCGCCAGAACCGTTTGCCGCTGCGGCAACGCATTCACCGTCCCGGACACCGTGCGCGTCACGGGAACCGCCTCAGGAGCGGGTTCGTCCGGCACCTCCGCCTTTTTTGTCCGGACGACCGGCGCCCGCGCCCCCGCATACAAGTCCATGAATTCGCGGATCAACGGCTCGGGGTCGAGCTCCAACAACTCGGCATACAGCTTGACGAACCCGCGCCCATAAATCGGGGCCGCCACCCGGCGGAAATCCTCCCGCTCCAGGTCTTCCACAATCTGTACCAGCAGGTGCGTGTTCTCGGCCACGTCCGAAGGCGTCAGCCCCCTTTGCATACGCGCGTTCCGCAGAATCTCTCCGAATGCCATCGCCCACCTCCTCTTTTTCCGCTACAGCCTCTCAGAATCATCCGTGTCCGCATCACCGCCGGGAAGGAGCGTCTCCGCACCGCCCGCGCCGTTCACCGGAATCTCCTTATCCAAATCAACCAGAATCTCCCGCGTCCCGGAACCGACTTGCGGCCCCACCACGCCGCGCTCCTCAAGGATGTCCATCAGCCGGGCGGCCCGCGTATAGCCGATGCGCAACCGCCGCTGCAGCATCGTCGTCGAAGCCCGGCGGGTCAACCGGACCACCTCCAACGCATTCGGCAGCAGCGCATCGTCCGTCACGCCTTCCTCCGCCGCGTCCCCCCCACCCTCGTCCGCCCCCTCGTCACCGTCCATCTCCGCTTCGGGGTCACTTTCCTTGATCTTCTCCAGCCGACCGCTCAGTCCGAGGTCATAGCAGGGACGGCTGTGTTCCTTGACGAACGACACCACGCGCGCGATCTCCTCGTCGCTCACCCACGCCCCCTGCGCGCGCATGAGTTGCGATCCCTCACGCAAGAACAGCATGTCGCCCTTGCCGATCAGCTCCTCCGCACCGGTGCTGTCCAGAATCGTGCGGCTATCGTTGGACTGCGACACCTTGAACGCGATGCGGCCGGGAATATTGGACTTGATCGTTCCCGTGATCACGTCCACAGACGGCCGCTGCGTGGCAAGAATCAGGTGGATGCCGACCGCGCGCGAGAGCGAGGTAAGCCGGGCGATGGCGGGCTCCACCTCTTTGCCCACCGCCAACATGATGTCCGCCACCTCGTCGACCACGATCACGATATACGGCAGCCTTTCCGGAGTGTCCTCGGGCGCGCCTTGCGAAACCGGCGGGGCGTCTTCGCCGAACAGCTCCTCCTGCGTCGCGATCAGGCGGTTGTTGTACGCCACGATGTTGCGGCATCCGACCTTCTGCAACAGCCGGTACCGTTTTTCCATCTCCATGATCGCCCACCGCAACCCGAACGCCACCTTTTTGGGGTCATTGACCACCGGCACCAGCAGATGGGGCAGGTCGTTATAACAGGTGAACTCCACCCGTTTCGGATCCACCAGAATCAGGCGGAGCTGCTGCGGCGTGCGGCTCATGAGAAACCCGTTCAGGATGGCGTTCAGGCACACGCTCTTGCCCGACCCCGTCGCCCCCGCCACCAGAAGGTGCGGCGCTTTGGTCAGGTCGAAAATCAGGTCGTTCCCGGCCACATCCTTGCCGAGCAGGAGCGGCACCTCGCAGCTACAGCGCCGCCAGGCCTCACCCTCGATGACTTCGCGGAAAGTCACCGGACGCGCGCGGCGGTTGGGAATCTCGACCCCCACCGCATTCTTGCCCGGGATCGGCGCCTGCACGCGCAGGCTCGTCGCTTCCAGCGCCATCTGCAGGTTCGCGGTCAGGCTCGCGATGCGCTCGACCTTGATGTTCGGCGCGGGACGCAACTCGTACTGCGTCACGACGGGACCGGGCGTGGTGCCGACCACTTCCACCGGCACGTTGAACTGCCGCAGCGTCTCCACCAAGACCGCAGACGTTTCGGAAATATTCCCGTGATCCGCCGTACCCTTCGGGATCGGGTTAAGCAGCGTGAGCGGCGGCAGCATGTAGTCCGCGAGGCCAGACGCTTTCTCATCCTCTACCTCAGGCGGCGGCGCGGCGCGTTTGCGCACGGGTGGAGGTTGCGGTTCTGCGACCGGCGGCACACTGGCGGCGGGCACCCTAAACGGTTGTGCGGCTCCGGAGACGGCGGCCTCGCGCCCCTCTCCGCCGTTGTCCCGCTGGCGCTCCTCTTCGCGGGCCTTGCGCGCCTCTTCCTTCGCGCGCCGCGCCGCTTCGCGGATCAACTGCCGCTGCTGGCGCTCGCGCTCCCGTTGCGTCATGCCGTCATCGGCCGCCGCCGGAGGCCTCCCGGCGGCCACCTCATCCGGCCTGTCCGGGGCTTCTCCGGCCGCCTGGCGCGACTCCCACCAGCCGGTCAGCCTTCCCAAGGCGGCAAACAGGTTCCTCAGTCCCACGGCCATGACCAGCGCGAACGCCATGATGCTGAGCATCAGAATGCCTCCGCCCACCGGACTGAACCAGCGCGCCAGCAGGCAGGTCATCAGCCAATACCCGACCGCCCCCCCCGCGTTCGGCTTCAGGTTGAGCCGCTCCAGCGTGCCGTCGAATACGCCCGCACTGCCCAACTGCAAAAGGCAACAGAGCGCGGCCATGAACAGCAACATCCAAAACGCCCGTCGCCCCGTGCGCAAAATCCGCCCATAGATCAACATGCCGCTGAAGAACAACACCAGGAACGGCACGACCCAGAGCGCCAACCCGATCAGGCTGTACCCGATGAAGACGGACCACGCGCCCACAATCCCGATCAGATTCGCGGTCGGGTCGAGCGGGGGGGAATGCAGCCATGAAATGTCGCGCCAATCGTAAGTGACCAGGCTCAGAAGCGGGAACAGCGCGATCGGGAATAGCAGCAAACCGACCAACCTGCGCACCACCCGGCGCTCCAACTCAAGCCGGTCTTGCACATTGTCTGTAGAAAATTCGGCCATTTCAAAACACTCACTGCCCGGCAGGCGGGCTGGCGGGATTCTGGATGAGAGGCATCAGGGGAATCAGCTTGACGGTTGCGGGCAGGGGCTTCACCTCATCCAAAACAAGCCCTTGCTGCACGTGCACCAGCACCGGAACCTCGTTGGTTTCGAACGGGGTCAGGGGAATATTCCCGTTGACCGACGCCGTCACGTCGCTCAACGTCACCGCCTTGACAATCTCCGAGCGTCCGCTCAACTCGATGTCGACCCAGCCGGGCTCGGTGGCCCACCGGTTGACGGAGGCGAGAGGTTGAGACACCACCACCGGCACGCGCTCAATCTTGGCCGTCGCCTTTTCATTGATGATCACCACATTCACCACCATCTCCGGCGGATCGACCACCGCGGTCACCGCGTCCCCGGGCGGCAAAAGGCGGACGCGCGTCGAAAATGTCTGCGACCGCCCGTCCACGTCGATCGGTTCGGTTTGGATCTGGACTTTCTCGGCATCCAGCACGCTCAGCAGCCGGCGCGACCCTTTCACAACCGCGTTGGTCTGCTCGTAAACAAACTGGACCCGGCCGCGTGCCAGCCCCTTCTCCGTCGGGCGGGCGATGGCCAAAGGGAGCGTCATCGGCACATCGAACTTCACGACGACCACGCCCGGCTCGATGTTCGCCACACGCACACCGCTCACCCCCCGCAGATTCGTGCGACCAAGCTTGACCGATACGGTATCCTTCAGCTTGTTTTTCTTCTGCCTCGGCCGCACCACGCACTGCAACGACGAGAGCGCAACCTGGTTGACCCCCGAATACGAGCCGCGCAACGTGACCTGCACGGAACGGGGCTCCACCGACTCGATGACCGCTCCTCCCGCCACCGCCGCAAAATCCGTCTCGACGGGAATCGAAACCACCCGCACATGGCTGACTTCCGCGCGGATCGAGAAGTAGACCAGCACCGCGATCACCAGCGAGAGCAGCTTCCAATACCCGTTGTTCAAAAAGGCGAGCCGCAGGAAATCCAACCACTTATCCGTGCGCATGGCTGTCCCTCCCCGTCTTGTCCACACGCCGCCGCACCAGCGTGGCCACACGCGCGGTGAACCAGTCCGTGACCGTCGTCGCGCGCCCCGCGGAATACGGCATGGCCACCCGGAACCAGCGCAGGATCATCTTGTCGACCTTTTCGTCGTCATAGCGATGCAGGCGCCCGTTATAGGCCGCGGAGATCTGCCCCGTCTCTTCCGAAACCACGATGACCACCGCGTCCGTCTCCTCGCTCAGCCCCACCGCCGCACGGTGCCGCATGCCGGAGGTGGCCAGCTCGCTCTGGTTGGAAACCGGAAACAGACAGTGTGCCGCCGCGACCCGCCCGTCCCGCATGATGATGCCGCCGTCGTGCAGCGGCAGCGGCGGCGTGAAAATCGAGAGCAGCAGCTCATGGCTGACCAAGGCGTTGAGCCTGACGCCGGAATCCTCGTACCCGCACAGCGAGATCCCGCGTTCCACCGCGATCAGCGCGCCAACGCGCGCACGCGACAGGTTGACCACACATCGGCAAAGCGTCTCGGGAACCGACTCCTGCCGCAGCGCGTACTGCCGGCTGAACAGGCGCTGCCCGCCGACCAAGGCCAACACGCGGCGGATCTCCTGCTGGAAGACGACCACCATGCTCAACGCGAGATAGATCAGCAGGAAATAGACCACGCGCGCCAGCACATCGAAACGAAAAAGGTAGGTGAACAGCAAGAGGGAGACCACCAGCACGCAGAACCCCAGCAGCACCTGCGCGCTGCGCGTGCCTTTGACAAAACGGATGAGCGCATAGATCCCGGAATACAGGATCATGATCTGAATCACATCGTTGAAACCAATCTGGAGCCCGTCGAACATGTCTCTCAGTCACCCCTGTGTCCAGCCAACTCACAAACGACCGTCAGCGCCTGACAGGTGGCCTTCACGTCATGCACGCGGACAACCGCCGCGCCCTGCAACGCGCACCACACCGCCGCGCCCACACTGCCGCCCACGCGGGCGCTGGCGTCCGGCTCGCGGCACAGCTCGCCGATGAACCGCTTGCGCGACGCGCCGACCAGCACCGGCGCCAGCCGCGACAGCCGCGCCGTCGCCGCCAGCAGCGACACATTGTGCGCCGTCGTCTTCGCAAAGCCGATGCCGGGGTCGATCACGACCTGCCCGCGCCCAATCCCTTCGGCGTCCGCATAAGCGAGGGACGCCCGCAATGCCACCTCAACCTCCGCCACCACGTCCGCATAGACCGCGCAGCCCGCCATGGTCTGCGGCGTGCCGCGCATATGCATCAGCACCACGCCTGCGCCCGTCTCCCGCACCACCGCCGCCATGGCCGCATCCCCCGCAAACGGCAGGATGTCGTTCACGATGCACGCGCCGGCTTCAACCGCCGCGCGGGCCACCTCCGGACGCCGCGTGTCCACCGAAACCGGCACGCCGCACTGCGCCGCCAACGCCCGGATGACCGGCAGCACCCGGCGAGCCTCCTCATCCGGCCCCACACCGGCAGCGCCCGGCCGCGTCGACTCGCCACCGACATCCAGCAGGTCCGCGCCTTCCGCAACCAGCCGCAGGCCGTGCTCGACCGCACGCCCCGCGTCAAAATAAAGCCCGCCGTCGGAAAACGAGTCCGGGGTCACATTGACGATCCCCATCACGCGGGTGCGGTCGAAAGACACCGACCGGCCCCCGCACCGCCAAACCCGTTTTCCGTACCCGTCTGCCATACGCTCCCGCCTCACACCTCGCCGAACTCCAGCTGCAACGGCGGCGGGGCCGGTGGCTCCGCATCTTTACCGTCTTCCTCCGGAACGGAAGCGCTCTGTTCCGGCAAGGGCACGCCGGACGCCTGCAGCTCGCGTTCGGATTCGCTCAGGACGCGGCCATGCTTCAGCAAATCCTCCACGTCGCGCCCGTCCATGGTTTCGGCCTCCAGCAGGTTCTCGACCAGCAGCTCCAGTTTCGCGCGGTTCGCCAACAGGATCTTCTCGGCCCGCGCGTACATGTCCGTCACAATCCGCTCGACCTCTTCGTCGATCTTTTTGGCGGTGTCCTCGCTGTAAGACTGGGTGCGCGCCACTTCGCGCCCGAGGAAGATCGTCTCCTGGTTGTCCCCGAACGACTGGAACCCGAACACCTCGCTCATGCCGTAGGCGCAAACCATCTTGCGGACAATCTCGCTGGCCATCTTGATGTCCATCCGGGCACCGGTCGAAAGGTCGCCGGTGAAGAACTGCTCCGCAATCCGGCCGCCCATCAGGACCACCAGTTGATCCAGCAGCTCGCTCTTGGAGCGGTTCAGCACGTCGTGCTCCGGCAGGGACATGGTCGCGCCCAACGCCTGGCCGCGGGGAATGATCGTGACCTTGTGCAACGGCTCGGTATGCTCGCACACGACCTGCAGAAGCGCGTGCCCCGACTCGTGCCACGCCGTGATGCGGCGTTCGCGGTCTTCCATCGCGCGGCTCCGCCGCTCACGGCCCCACAGCACCTTGTCTCGGGCCTCTTCGAGATCGGAGTGATCCACGCCAGCCTTGTTGCCGCGGGCGGCCAGCAGTGCCGCCTCGTTCAACAGGTTGGCGAGATCCGCACCGGAGAAACCGGGTGTGCCGCGCGCGATCCGCCCGAGGTCGGCGCTCTTCGAGAGCTTGACCTTCTGCGCGTGCATCCTCAAGATCTCCTCGCGCCCCTTCAGCGTCGGCAGGTCGATGATGATCTGCCGGTCGAACCGTCCCGGGCGCAGCAGCGCCGGGTCGAGCACGTCCGCACGGTTCGTGGCCGCGATGATGATCACGCCATCGTTGGTCTCAAACCCGTCCATCTCCACCAGCAGCGCGTTGAGGGTCTGCTCGCGCTCGTCATGCCCGCCGCCGATTCCGGAGAAGCGGCTGCGCCCCACCGCGTCGATTTCGTCGATGAAGATCAGGCAGGGCGCGTGTTTCTTGCCCTGCTCGAACATGTCGCGTACGCGCGAAGCGCCCACGCCCACGAACATCTCCACGAAATCCGAACCGCTGATGCTGAAGAACGGGACCCCCGCCTCGCCCGCGATCGCCTTGGCCAGCAGCGTCTTGCCCGTGCCGGGAGGGCCCATCAGCAGCACGCCCTTGGGGATGCGCCCGCCAAGCTTCTGAAACTTCTGCGGCTCTTTCAGGAACTCGACGATCTCCACCACCTCTTCCTTGGCCTCCTTGATGCCCGCCACATTCGCGAAGGTCAGCTTCTTCTTGTCCTGGTTCAACATCTTGGCGCGGCTCTTGCCGAAACTCATCGCCCCCATGTTGGCCGATTTGATCTGGCGTATGAAAACGAAATAGAGGATCACCAGAATCAGGATGACCGGCATGATCTCGCGCAACAGCGCGCCGAACATGTTGTTACTGTAAACCAACGGGCAGGCGATCTGCTTCTCCAGCAGGAACTTTTCAAGATTCTCCGAAGGGATCAGGTTCACGCGGAACCGCTCTTTGGCGATCCCCTTCTTGGTGCCGCGCAGATAGGTGATGCCGCTGGCCTCACGGACCAGCTCGACCTTCTCCACCAGGCTCTGGTCCACCAGCCGCCGGAACTCCAGCTGATCCATGGGCTTCAGCTCGCCCTCGGGTTTGTAATAGAACATCCCCAACATCAGGAGCAGCAGCATGCCGACCGCCATCCACGCCCCGAAAACCCGTTTCGGAGGCATGGCCCCAGCCGAAGCCCCCCCCCCCTCTTGCTTATTCCCCCGCGTCGGCAAAACCGGCGGCTGGTCGGGCATCTCATTCTTATGATCATTTCCGTTCGCCATGGGTGTGTATGATACTTTTTCCACCCCCTGGGGGCAATGCGAAAATCGGCGACACACGATTCACCACGCAACCTTCGGCTTATTTTTCTGTGCGAAAAATCAGACCGTGCAGGTGCCCTATTGACTCTGTCGCCCGAGTTCACTACACTGTAATCAATTTGCACCGGTTATCGGAAGCCCGTGAAATTCGGGCGCGGTCGCGCCGCTGTAATCGGCTACGAGCCTCCAGACGCCATTTCCCGAACGGGAGAGAAGGCGGAGGCAAGGTTAAGCTGTAAGCCAGAAGACGGGCCGGATGCAACTTGCGGCACTCCTTCGCGCCAGAGGAGCAAAAGTTTGTTGTCCGGCTGTTTCCGGTCTTTCTTTCGCTCTCGCGGTTATGCCTCTTGTGTGGGGGCGTGCTTCACATTCCCGCCAGAGGAAAAGAAAGATGCAGACACCGACGCTCTCCCGCAGCACGCCCGCCGCCTTGGCCGCGTGCCTGTTCGCAACCTCCGCGCTCCGGGCGCAAGAGGCCCCAACCCCCACCCTTTCCCCCGCCACCAACCTGCCGCCCATCGTCGTGCAGGCCAGCCGGACCGGACGGACCGCCGCGGGAATGCCCGCCAACGTGCAGGTGATCACCTCCGAAGAGATTGCCCGCACCGGCCACCAGAGCGTCATAGACGTTCTGCAGAAACAGGCGGGTATCCCGGTTAAAAACTTTTCCGACAATCCCACGACCGCCACGGTCGCGCTGCGCGGGTTCGGAGAGAACGCCCACGGCCGCGTCTTGATCCTCGTGAACGGCGAACGCCTCAACAACCCCGACATGGCCGCGCCCAACCTCATGCGCATTCCTGTCCACGCGATCAAAAGGATCGAAGTCATCCGCGGTCCCCAGACTGTCCTGTACGGCGACTTCGCCGAAGCGGGTGTCATCAACATCATCACCGACACCTCCATCGACGCGAAACCGGTAACCACACTCTCGGCCATGACCGGATCTTATGACACCTACGCAACGCACCTCAGCAAATCAGGCGTCTTCGAAGACGGCGTCTCCTACTTCGCAGGCGCTGACTGGAACAAGACCGGCGGGTACCGCGACAACGGCGACTACGAATCGTGGAATCTCGATGCCTCCGTGGCCAAAGCGTGGAAAGGCGGGCAGACACTCTCGGTCTCGACCTTCTACAACGACAGCGAGTACGGCCTGCCCGGCGCGCTCACTTGGCAACAGTTCAAAGACGACCCGCGGCAGACGGCGTCGCCCAGAGACAGGGCCTGGTCCGACACCTGGGGCGTTACCCTCGGCGGCAGCACACCGGTCGGCGAGAACGGGAAACTCGACGCGAACCTTTCCACCAGCCGGCGCGAGACCGATTCCCGCTGGATCACGCCATCCTCTGCCTCATTCTACAGCACAGAAATCGAGACCTATGCCTTCACGCCCCGCTATTCGAACGACAGCGAGATCGCGGGACACGCGAACACGTTAACCATCGGGAGCGACCTGCGGCTCGACACCTCGGCAATAGACAGCCACGGCCGCGGCGTCTCTTACGGATATCCCTACTCCTACGGCAATCTCTGGGACTTCGACCGGACTTCTCTTGCGGGATACGCGAAGGATGAGTTTTTCCTCACCGAAACCCTTTCCTTCTCGCTTGGCGCGCGCATCGAACATTTTTCCAACCGCATCTCAAAAAAATCCGACACCACCTCGGAAAGCGATGTCGAGAAGGCGTATGATGCCGCGCTGCTGTACCGCCCCTCTGAAAACGTCAAGCTGTTCACCCGCGTGGCCCGTTACTATCATGCGCCTTTCATCGACGAAATCTTCGCCGGAGCCGGCACGCCCAACACAGACCTCGTCCCGGAAACCGGCTACAGTTTCGAGGCCGGCTCAGAGGTCGTCATCGCAAAAGAGTGGGCCGCCGGCGTGACCCTGTACGAGTTGGACTCCAGCGATGAGATCTACTACAATCCGACCCGCTACATGAACATCAATGCGCCTGATGACACTCGGCGCCGGGGGCTTGAAGGTTCGGTCCGCTGGTCGCGGGAGGAGGTCGGCAGCTTCGGACTGGCGTATGACCTCGTCGACGCATCCTTCACGGAAGGCCTTTACGATGGCAACAGCGTGCCGCTCGTCCCGCAACACATGCTCACCGTAAACGGCGAAGCGTATCTGACCCCTGAACTCGCCGCGCTCGGGACCCTCCGCTATGTCTCCTCCCAGAACTCGGGCTCCGATTTCACCAACACCCGGAAAGAACTCGACGACTACGCCACGCTCGACCTCGCGCTCCGCTACGAGCCGCACTTCCTCAAAGGGCTGAAACTGATCGGCGGGGTCGACAACGTGTTCGGCAAAGAGTACGCTTATTGCAGTTATTACGGCACAAGTTACTATCCCGCCAGCGCGCGCGCATGGAAACTTTGTGCCTCTTACACGTTCTGATTGCGGTCTCAAAACGCGACTGATTCGCAATGTTAGTGTGTCTAACCAGATCCGGCGGTGACGGTTCCAAAAACCTTTCCACGACGCTTCGGGGAAGCGTTCATACCGTTACCGCGCTGTTGCTTCTTGCCGGTTGTGCCCGTCAGACGGCGCAACCGGCGGATTCCGATTTGCGTCTTGTTTCCACCGCGCCGCACCTCACCGAGTGCGTCTGCGCGATCGGCGCGGGCGACTTGCTCGCGGGACGCACCGAGTCCTGCGACTACCCGCCTGAGACCGTGCGCGGCATCCCGGTCGTGGGCGGCTTTGGCACGCCGTGGTTCGAGCCCCTGCTCACAGCCCGCCCCACGCACGTTTTGGAGACGGTTCTCGCCGATCCCGAAATCAGGCGGCGCCTCGACGCGCTGAAGATACCGGCCGTTCATGTGCCCTGCACCCGCCTTGCGGAGATCCCCGGCGCGTTGCGTCAACTCGGTGCCCTGACCGGCCACGGCACGCAGGCTCAAACCCTGTCGCTCGCCATTCAAAACGGCATTGACACCGCACGCGCCGAAGCCGCCGCGCTCACCCGCCGACCGCGCGTGCTGCTGCTCTTCGCGCCCGACACGCCGATCACCGCCGGACGCGACGCGTTCATCGCCGAACTACTCGGGCTCGCGGGCGGCATCAACATCGGGCGCGACTCGTCCGCCGACTACTATCACGTCTCGCTGGAATGGGTGCTTGAGCAGAACCCCGACCTCATCCTCTGCCTCTTCGATACTGACGGGCACAACCCCCTGCCGCGCTTCGCTTCACAGACCGGCTGGAAAGCGCTGAACGCCGTGCGCAACCGGCGCGTTTACACCGTACCCGATCTCAACACCGTCAGCCGTCCGGGCCCCCGCGTGCTGGAGGGACTCGCGCAACTGAAAGAGGTGCTCGCGCGCGACGCGCACGGGACTTCCCAAACCAATGAACCCACGCACAAATAAATTGACGCTCTTCTTCCCATGTTGAACTCACGCCAAATCCTTTATCTGGTGATCCCGCTTCCGTTCCTGCTGGCACTCTGTTTACTGGCGGGTTCGTCGGGGTTCGGCCTGCCGGACACCGCGACAGCCACAGGCCGCGCCCTGCTGGAGCTGCGGCTGAGCCGGCTGCTGACCGGTTTCGTGGTGGGGGCGGCGCTCTCGTGTTCAGGTTGCGCCCTGCAGGCCGTGTTGCGCAACGCTCTCGCAGAGCCCTATGTGCTCGGCGTCAGCAGCGGAGGCTCGTTCGGCGCAGCGCTTGTGATCGCCACCGGGCTCTCTTCGCTAACGCCCCTTGCCCTGCCTGCCGGCGCCTTTCTCGCCGCCGCGGCCACCCTTTTGCTCGTCTGCCTCCTCGCGAGCCGCACGAGCGGTTACATGCCCAACACGCTCATCCTAACCGGCGTGGTCACCGGCTCCATCCTTTCCAGCCTGCTGATGCTGCTGCTCTCGTTTGCCAAAACGCGTGCCGTCCACAGCATCACCTGGTGGCTGCTGGGCAACCTTCAGGCCACCTCATGGCCGCTCCTCACGGGTGTGGCACTCCTGGTCGCACTGGCGATCAGCACGCTTTGCTACGAGTCCCGGGCCTTGAATGCCCTGCTGCTCGGACACGAAACCGCATACAACCTCGGCGTGCGCACACGCGTCGCGGTACCCTGTATCCTGGCCGCCGCCACACTCGCCGCAGCGGCAGCGGTGGCTGTTTCCGGAATCATCGGGTTTGTCGGCCTGATCGTACCGCACGCGCTGCGCCGCCTCACCGGCGCGAACCACCGCACGCTGCTGCCCTGCGCCGCCCTGTTCGGAGGCACCTTTCTGGTGCTGTGCGACACGCTCGCCCGTACGCTCTTCGCTCCGCACGAGATTCCAGTCGGCGTAATCACCGCGCTCTCCGGCGGGCCGTTTTTTCTTTATTTGCTGACACGCAGAGGAGGTCTCCCGCTCCCATGATCCGCCTTGGCCATATCACCGCCGCCTACCGCGCCGAGACCGTGTTAAACGATGTCTCACTGCATGTCGCACGCGGAGAACGGGCGGCACTCGTCGGCCCGAACGGCGCGGGAAAGTCCTCGCTGCTGCGGGTGATCACCGGACAGCTTCCCGCGCAAGGTTCCGTACAGGTTGCAGGCACAGAGATCGCACGGCTCCCCCCCTGTATCCGCGCACGGCTGCTCGCCGTTGTTCCGCAAGAAATCACACGCGATATCCCGTTCACGGCCCACGCTTTCGTGTCGCTCGGGCGCACCGCCCTTCTGCCTCGCTTCGGCGGGCCGTCGGACGAAGACTGCAAGGCTGTCCAAGAGGCGATGACCCTCACCGAAACATGGCACTTGCGGCAACGTCCCCTGCCCGAAATGAGCGGCGGTGAACGTCAGCGGCTCGCGCTGGCCATGGCGTTGGCCAGCCGTCCGGAAATCATCTTGCTGGACGAGCCCACCTCGCATTTGGACCTGCGCCACCGTGCCGAGCTGATGCGGCTGTTGACACGCCTCAACCGGGAGCGGCAGACCACCATCCTCATGGTCGTCCACGACCTCACGTTCGCAAGTCAGTTTTTTCCCCGCATCGTTCTGTTAAGCGAAGGCCGCAAATGTGCGGACGGGGCGCCATCCGACGTCCTGCGTCCCGACATTTTGGAAGCCTCCTACCACTGTCCCGTGCATGTTATTCCACTGCCCGGAGCCGCAGCGACCTGTGTCCTGCCCGACTCTAGCCATTAACATAAATTACACCATATTTTGTGGTTGAGTTCCGCTTCCAAACCATATATAGTAATTCCAGTTAACTTGGATGGGGTTTAAACTCACCCTTGATGCGTGATCAGAAAGTCTGTCAAGCGCCTAACGTGAGGGTTTTAAATGACTGGTTTTGTGCAACCCGATTTGGTTCTCCGTATCCGTAAACGTGACGGGCGGGCAGAGGTCTTCGATTCCAAAAAAATTGTCGTCGCCATCCAAAAGGCGGGCGAGGCGACCGGTGAATTCGGGGTGGAAGAGGCCCACAAGTTAAGCCTCAAGGTGATGGCAGTCATTCACTCCTTGAGCGACACGCTTGACCTCACCGTCGAAAACGTTCAGGACATCGTCGAGGAGGTCCTGCTGGCCTCGACGTACCGGCGCACCGCCAAGGCGTACATCATCTACCGCGAACAGCATGCGCGGATCCGCGAAATGGTGCGCAAAGCCGACGTGGACCTGATCGACAGTTACTTGGGCAAGTCGGATTGGCGTGTGCGCGAAAACTCGAATATGGCCTACTCGCTGCAGGGGCTGAACAACTACATATCGAGCGAGGTCAGCAAAGTCTACTGGCTCAACAAAATCTATCCCGCCGAAGTGCGCGAAGCCCATGACAACGGCGCGTTGCATCTCCACGATCTGGGGCTACTCAGCGTCTACTGCGTGGGATGGGATCTTCAGGATCTTTTGCAGAACGGGTTTAAAGGCGTAGCGGGCAAGGCCGAGAGTTTGCCCGCCAAACACCTCCGTACGGCGCTGGGGCAAATCGTAAACTTTTTCTACACGCTTCAAGGCGAGGCTGCCGGCGCCCAGGCATTCTCAAATTTCGACACGTTGCTCGCGCCGTTCGTCCGGTATGACCGGTTGAGCCAGAAAGACGTCAAACAGGCGCTGCAAGAGTTCATCTTCAACGTGAACGTGCCCACGCGCGTAGGGTTCCAGACACCGTTCACCAACCTGACCATGGACCTGTCCGCGCCCGTCTCGCTAGCCAATCAGAACGTGATCATCGGCGGCCAACCGATGCCCGAAACGTACGCGGACTTCCAAGCCGAGATGGACATGATCAACAACGCCTTCCTCGAGGTGATGACCCAAGGCGACGCGAAAGGCCGCGTGTTCACATTCCCCATCCCGACTTACAACGTTTCAAAGGAGTTCGATTGGGAGCGCCCCGGGCTGGAGAAACTGTGGGAGGTCACCGCAAAATACGGAATCCCCTACTTCGCGAATTTCGTCAACTCGGACATGAGCCCCGACGACGCGCGCTCCATGTGTTGCCGTCTGCGCCTCGACAAACGCGAACTGACCAAGCGCGGCGGGGGACTTTTCGGCGCCAACCCGCAGACAGGCTCGATCGGCGTGGTCACAGTCAACATGCCGCGTCTCGGATACCTCGCCAAGGACGAGGCCGATTTCCTGACCCGCCTGGACAGCCTGATGAGCATCGCGCGCAACAGTCTGGAAATTAAGCGCAAGGTGCTGGAACAGTTCACGGCGCAGGACCTCTACCCCTACACACGCTTCTACCTGCGGCAGGTTCACCAGCGGTTCGGCACGTACTGGCAGAATCACTTCTCGACCATCGGGCTCGTGGGATTGAATGAGGCGTGCCTCAACCTGTTCGGCAAGGACATCGGCACCGAAGAGGGTCGGCTGTTCGCGGTGCGGGTCATGGACTTCATGCGGGCGCGCTTGGCCGACTATCAGGAACAGACCGGAAACTTTTACAACCTTGAAGCCACGCCGGCCGAGGGCACAACGTACCGCCTCGCCCGGCTCGACAGGAAACTCTATCCGGACATCATTGCGGCGGGAGGAGACGGAGAGCCTTTCTATTCCAACTCGACGCAGCTTCCGGTCAACTACAGCGACGACATCGTGCGCGTGCTGGATTTGCAGGACGAGATTCAAACCAAGTACACGGGCGGCACGGTCGTCCATACTTTCGTCGGCGAAGCGGTGAGCGACCCGCTTGCGGTTAAAGCCTTCGTGCGGATGGTTTGCGGGAACTACCGGTTGCCCTATTTCACATTAACCCCGACGTTCAGCATCTGCGAAGACCACGGTTATCTGAACGGCGAGGTCTATACCTGCCCCCGTTGCGGAAAAAAGACGGAGGTGTATTCGCGCGTGGTGGGCTACATCCGTCCCATCCAGCAGTGGAACGAGGGCAAGCAGAACGAGTTCCACCGGCGCAAGACCTACCGGGTGTGCGAGGCTGCCGCGCAATGAACCTCGCGGGTTTCGTGCCGCTCAGTTTGTGCGATTACCCCGGGCGCGTGGCAGCCGTTGTCTTTACGCAAGGGTGCAATTTCCGTTGCCCGTTTTGCCACAATGGGCATCTGTTATCCCTCGTGCCCGATCCCGCTACACGGGTCGATGAAGAGCGGGTGCTTGCTGTTCTTGCGGAACGGAAGAACCGTTTGGGCGGCGTGGTGGTGTCGGGCGGAGAACCGACCGCACAAACCGATTTGCCGCACTTCTTGCGGCGGTTGAAAGCGCTGGGGCTGGCCGTCAAACTCGACACCAACGGTTCACGGCCTAACGTGTTACACGCATTGTTGGCCGAGCGCCTGCTGGACTATATCGCGATGGACATCAAGGCGCCCTGGGACAAATATGCCACGCTCGCGGGCGTCGCCTGTGATGTGGCCGCCGTACAGGCCAGCATGGAACTGATCGCGGCTTCGGGCGTGCCTCACCTGTTCCGCACGACGCGTGTCGACCCGTTGCTCACCGCATCGGATTACACCGGGCTCAAAACGCAGATCCCGAAGGCGAGCCCGCATGTGTGGCAACCGTTCCGGGCCGCGTTTAGCCGCGATCCGGCGTTACGTCCGGCATCGGCCATCAACGCCCGGGCACCCGCACAATCAGAAAGTCCATTTTCGGGGAAAGTTGCTGTTGACAGCCTCCCACCCCTCTGATAATGTTTGCGCCCGTTATGGGACAGCAACATCGAAAACAACTGAAGCGCCAGCGTCGTGACGCCCGCAACAAACGGGTGAAAGAACGTCTGCGTGCTGGGATGAAAAAATAATTTTTTTCGTCTGGGTGCGATGGCCGAGTGGTTAGGCAGAGGTCTGCAAAACCTCGAACAGCGGTTCAATTCCGCTTCGCACCTCCATTTTGCCGCTGATTTTCACTTCGCGTGAAAATCAGCGGTTTCTTTTTTCCCGAAAGCCCTGCGCGCGACACGAAAAAAGGGCAGGCACCGAAGTGCCCGCCCTTTTTGAATCACACAAGCGTGCAGACGCTTACATGTCCATGCCGCCCATGCCGCCGCCGCCAGGCATCATCGGGGCTTCCTTCTTCTCAGGAATCTCCGTGACCATGCATTCGGTGATCAGCAACAGACCGGCGATCGACGCCGCGTTCTGCAACGCGGTACGGGTCACCTTGGCCGGATCCAACACGCCGGCTTTCACGAGATCCGTGTATTCGCCGGTCGCCACATTGTAGCCGTAGGAACCCTTTCCGTTCTTGACGTTCTCGACGATCAGCGCGGCTTCGAGACCCGCGTTCTGCACGAGTTGGCGCAGCGGGGCTTCCAGACACTTGCCGATAATCGCCACGCCGACCTTCTCGTCGCCTTGGGCCTCGACCGCATCGAGCGCCTTCTGGCAGCGGATGAGCGCCACACCGCCGCCGGCGACGATGCCCTCTTCCACGGCCGCGCGCGTCGCGTGCAGCGCGTCGTCCACGCGATCCTTCTTCTCTTTCATCGCGGCTTCGGTCGCGGCGCCGACCTTGATGATCGCCACGCCGCCGGCCAGCTTGGCGAGACGCTCCTGGAGCTTCTCGCGGTCGTAGTCGGAAGAGGTCTCTTCGATCTGCTTCTTGATCAGCGCCACGCGGCCCTGGATATCGCTGGTCTTGCCGCCGCCTTCGACGATCGTGGTCTTTTCCTTGTCAACCGTCACCTTCTTGGCGCGGCCGAGCTGCCCGACTTCAACGTTCTCGAGCTTGATGCCGAGATCTTCGCTGATCATCGTGCCGCCCGTGAGGATCGCGATGTCCTCAAGCATCGCCTTGCGGCGATCGCCGAAACCGGGCGCCTTGACAGCGCAAACCTGCAGCGTGCCGCGCAGCTTGTTCACCACGAGGGTGGCCAGGGCTTCGCCCTCGACGTCCTCGGCGATGATCATCAGCGGCTTGCCGGACTTGGCGACGTTCTGCAGCAGGGGCAGCATATCGTTCAGGCTGGCGATCTTCTTCTCGAAGATCAGGATGTAGGGGTTCTCAAGGACACACTCCATCTCTTCCGCGTTCGTGACGAAGTACGGCGAGAGGTAGCCCTTGTCGAACTGCATGCCTTCGACGACATCGAGGGTCGTCTCGAGCGTCTTGGCCTCTTCGACGGTGATCGTACCGTCCTTGCCGACCCGGTCCATCGCATCGGAGATGATCGTGCCGATCTCCTCTTCGCCGTTGGCGGAGATGGAGGCGACCTGGGCGATCTCGGACGGGTCTTTCACCTTCTTGGCCTGTTTCGCGATGGCGTCGACCACAGCCTTGGTGGCCTTGTCGATACCGCGCTTGATGGCCATCGGGTTGGCTCCGGCGGTGACGTTCTTCAGCCCCTCGCGGTAGATGGCCTCGGCGAGCAACGTCGCGGTCGTGGTGCCGTCGCCGGCCACGTCGCTGGTCTTGCTGGCGACTTCGCGCACCATCTGCGCGCCCATGTTTTCAAAGGGGCAGGGCAGTTCGATTTCCTTGGCCACGGACACGCCGTCCTTGGTGATGGCCGGGGAACCGAACTTTTTGTCGAGGATCACGTTGCGCCCGCACGGCCCGAGGGTCGTGGAGACTGCGCGGCTCAATTTGGAAATGCCGGTCAGAATCTTCTGACGGGCTTCAACATCATACATCAGTTGTTTAGCAGCCATGGTTCATTTACTCCGTAAGCATTCTTGGGTTGTTGTTATTCGATCACGCCGAGCAAGTCCTCTTCGCGGACGAGCTGGTAGGTCTTGTCGTTGATCTTGACTTCCGTGCCGCCATACTTCGGCAACAGCACCTTGTCGTTGACCTTGACATCGAACGGGATCTCTTTGCCGTCCTCGTCACGTTTCTTGCCGATCGCGACGACTTTGCCTTCCATCGGCTTTTCTTTTGCGGAATCAGGAATAATGATGCCGCCTTTGTTGACTTCCTTCACGTCAATGGGCTCGACCAACACGCGGTCGCCGAGCGGACGAATCTTTGCCATGTGCATTCTCCTTTTTTTAAGTGCCTTCACTTAAACCGATTTGCCTGAGCGCCAGCAGGACACCCGCCCTGCCCGACGCAAAATCGCCTGTCTACTTCTTGTCATCCATCATCGTGTAATCGGCATCGATCACACCGTCGTCGCCGGTCTTTGAGCTTGAGGCTGCCGAGCTGTCCTCGGTCTGCGAAGCGTCGGGAGCGCCGGCGGTCGCGCCACCCCCGGGCTGCTGCTGGCTATACATGCCTTGCGTGACCGCGTCCATCGCCTTTGTCAGCGCCTCCTGCTTGTCCTTGATCTCGCTGATAGAACTACCCTTCAGCGCCTCTTTGAGGTCTGCCACCGCCTTCTCGACCGGCGCCTTTTTCTCGGCCGGTATCTTGTCGGCGTTCTCCGAAATCATCTTTTCAACTTGGTAGCAAAGGTTTTCGGCCTGGTTGCGCGACTCGACTTCCTCGCGGCGCTTGGCGTCCTCGGAGGCGTGCAGCTCCGCGTCCTTGCGCATGCGCTCAATCTCTTCTTTCGAGAGTCCGCTGGATGCCGTGATCGTGATCTTCTGTTCCTTGCCGGTGCCGAGATCCTTGGCGCTCACATTGAGGATCCCGTTGGCGTCGAGATCGAACGTGACCTCAATCTGAGGGCGTCCACGCGGGGCGGGCGGGATGCCGTCCAGATGGAACTTCCCGATGGTCTTGTTGTCGCCCGCCATCTTGCGTTCACCCTGCAAAACATGGATCTCGACCGACGGCTGGTTGTCCGCCGCCGTACTGAAGATTTCGCTCTTCTTGGTGGGGATCGTGGTGTTGCGCTCGATGAGCGGCGTCATCACGCCTCCGAGGGTCTCGATGCCGAGGGTCAACGGCGTCACGTCCAGCAGGAGGACGTCCTTCACTTCGCCTTTGAGAATGCCGCCTTGAATGGCGGCTCCGACCGCCACGACCTCATCCGGGTTCACCCCCTTATGCGGCTCTTTCCCGAACAGCTCTTTCGCTTTTTCCTGCAGCTTGGGCATGCGCGTCTGCCCGCCAACCAGCACGACCTCGTCGACCGCGCTGAGCCCGGCATCGCGCATGCACTTGCGGCAGGGCTCGGCGGTGCGCTCGATCAGCGCGTCGGTAAGCTGCTCCAGCTTGGCGCGGCTCAAGGTCACCGTCATGTGTTTGGGGCCGGAAGCGTCGGCCGTGATGAACGGCAAGTTGATTTCCGAACTGGCGGCCGAAGAGAGTTCGCACTTGGCCTTTTCCGCCGCCTCTTTCAGACGCTGCAAGGCCATCATGTCTTTGGAAAGGTCAATGCCGTTCTCGCGGCGGAACTCGTCGATCAGCCAGTTCATGATCGTGTGGTCGAGATCGTCGCCGCCGAGGTGCGTGTCGCCATTGGTGGCCTTCACCTCGAACACGCCGTCTCCGATATCGCGGACGGAAATATCGAACGTGCCGCCGCCAAAGTCGTACACGGCGATCTTCTCATCCTTTTTCTTGTCCAAACCGTAAGCCAGCGACGCCGCCGTCGGCTCGTTGATGATGCGCAACACTTCCAGGCCCGCGATGCGCCCGGCATCTTTTGTGGCCTGGCGCTGGCTGTCGTTGAAATAGGCCGGAACCGTGATGACGGCTTGAGAAATCGTCTCGCCCAAGAATGCCTCGGCATCCGTTTTCATCTTCTGAAGGATCATGGCCGAGATTTCGGGCGGCGAGAAGGTCTTGTCCCCGATCTTCACCTGCGCGTCGCCGTTGGCTGCCCGCACCACTTCGTACGGCACCATGGAAATTTCATGCGACATCTCGTCATACCTGCGCCCCATAAAACGTTTGACCGAGTAGACGGTCTGCTTAGGGTTCGTCACCGCCTGACGTTTCGCGGCCTGGCCGACAAGGCGCTCCCCGCTTTTTGTGAAGGCTACAATCGACGGCGTGGTCCGTTGCCCCTCGGCATTCGGAATCACAATGGGCTCACCGCCCTCCATGACGGACATGCACGAATTGGTTGTCCCCAGGTCGATGCCTAAAACCTTTGCCATTTTCTCTGCTCCGTTCCGTCCGCTGTTTAAAACCCGAAAAATGCCTCTGCGGACGTCCATGTTCACGCACCTTGTGTGCCAATCCCAACAAAACTTCTCCGGATAATATTATGCAACATTATTATCATTAGTTAGTTATATCATTTTTGCAGATAAAATCCACGGCCAGGTATGCGATAAAGGACGGCCCGGTGGCACACTCGTCGTGTCTCACTTCGCCAAACCGGGTCATTTTTGCACATCTGTCCTGGGCCGGATTATTAAACTTTTGTTTAAAAAAGGTCCCGCCTGCGGCAATAGAAGTGACTGTCCGCCGTTTAAAGCGGTGCAAACAGACTTGGCGCAAGATCAACGAAGGGTGCGGCTTGACGCGGTCGGGGTAAGCTTTTAAACTGCACACATCGGATCAAGCAAACCTTGCGCAAGGCCTGTGGGAATGGAGGCAGCCATGAAAAACAGATTCTCCCGCGTTTTGATCATTCTTCTTGCTGGGATGGCTTCTCTCGCAATCGCCCGCGACAATTCCGCCCCTTCTTGGGGTAGCCGTACGGGTGGCGGCCAGCGCTCGTCTGACCGTTCACGCGGGTCTGGCTCTTCCTCATTCTCGGGAACCAGAACCAGTCAGCCCCGGCAAACCGTGTCGCCAAGTTTCCGGTCAAACGCCGGTGGCCAGACCGGTTCCCGTCCCGCAACATACAGCGCTTCCGGTAGCGCCCGTAGCTGGGAGAGACCGGCAACCGTTGCGGCACGCGCAAACACCGCGCCCGCCGCGCCCCGTTCCCACACACCCGCAGCCTCGGCAGAACGCCCGGTTTCCGGACGCATTTTCTCCACCCGGCCGGCCACCGCGTCCGCCGCGCCCCGTTCCCACACGCCCGCAGCCACTGTGGATCGCCCGGTCTCTGGCCGCATCTTCGGCAGCCAGACACCCGCCGCCGCATCGTCGGCGTATCGTACCACCCGTCCGGCCACCGCGAACCCCGGCAACAGCGGCACACCCCTCTCACGCGCACCGTCGGACAACCGTACGGTGGTGACACCTACACCCTTGGCGCAGAACACGGGTGCCGGCCGGTCATTCTCTCCTCCCGCCCCCCCCTCCTCCGTGCACACAGGCAACGCAAGGGTGAGCGGAACCCTGCGGACAACAACCGCCACCGCACCAACACGGACAGATATGGGACGACCTGTTCAGCCTATCCGCGAAAAGCCGGCCGCGACTCGCCCGCCCACGGGAATCGCCGGCAGAATGAATGCCGCGGGAAATGACCGCGCCTCGTTCCGGGCCTTCCCGGACACTGTCCGGCGCACCCCCGTGTCAGGCACATCAGACTTGCGTTTCGGCAACTCCTTAACAAGTGCCCAAAAGCCCCGCTTCACGTCCGGTTCGAGCCTCCGGCTCCCGTCCCGCTCCGGCATCGTGAGCCTGCGGGATAATGACCGGTCCCACTTCACACGCGGCATGCCTTCCCGTATCGCCAGAAAACCGAGCTCCCCCGGACCTGTGCCCTCAGGTTTCGGGCACCGTTCCCCCAGCCGGTACACAGACGGACGCAGGGCCGTCTATCACGCGCCAGACCGCCATCACCCTTCGTTCCACCACCGGTCACCCTACCATTTCAACCCCTGGACCTTCGGTTACTACCACCACGGCTTCACGCCTATGTGGTACGGCCCAGTCGTCTACCCGGTGAGCGGCTTCGGGTTCGCATGGAGCAACGGGCACTTCGGGTTATCGGTCGGTTCATATTGGCCGGCCTATACCTACACACCCTACTACGACAGTTGGTACAGCGGCGGGCGGGGCTATTCCAGCCTTTACTACGGAGGCTGGCGGCACGGCTGGTACGGCGGTTTTTCATACATCTATAACCCGTGGCCCGTTTACCGCACGTATTACCTTTACGAGCCTGAACCCGTCGTGACCCGCGTCGAAACAGTTTATGTGACCCAGCCGGCCACAACCACGTATGTTGAAGCAGCGCCCGCCCCCGCAACAACGGTCGCCTATCCGTCCGCGCCCGCAGCGGAAACCGGCGCGTGGGAGTCGGCCCCG
>JAQVSS010000252.1 GCA_028700415.1 Kiritimatiellia bacterium | reverse complement strand
TGCCGATCCCGCTCAACATCCTGCCGATTCTGATGTCGGGCACCATGGCGTTGCAGAGTTACCTGACGCCTTCGGCCGGCGACCCGCAGCAGCAGAAGATGATGATGGTGATGATGCCGATAATGATGCTGTTCATGTTTTACAGTTTCCCCTCGGCTTTGTCATTGTACTGGACCGTCAGTCAGGCGGTTTCGATTATCCAGATGTGGATGATGCGGCGCAAGAGCGCGCAGACAGCCCATGCGTCGGCCGTTACGGTCGAAGCCCCCTTGACCCGCCAGCAGCGCCGGCAGGCCGAGCGCCAGGCAAAAGGTTGATTGCGGGCAACCCCGCATGCGCTAAAAGGGCGCATCCCCCAATGTTCATAACACAAGTATTGCGCCACCCTGCGCTGTGAGGCGTCACTCAGGCGGCAGCACCAGTCCGCCACGACCGCCTTGCGGTCGCCCAGCCGGCGGCCGTGGGCGCGCGCATCGGACGGAGCTTATCAGGGGTCGTATCACGACATCGGGACAAACGAGATGGCTTTTGGTGGGTTCTTCTGTAAAATTCACATGGGAAAACGCCTGCCCGGCGATCGGAAGTTGAAGTCGACTTATCGGGAGGTCTCGGCTGCAATTGGCGTGAGGGGAAAATTAAATGTCTCGATGTCGTGATACGACACTCCTGTATGCTCTAAATTCTATATTCTAGGTCTGACCCTGTTGCCGTTTGACCCTGTTGCCGTTGTTGACTGTTGCCGTCAAAACATGGAGGGGAATATGCCAATAATGTTCTTAGTCAGAACGCTCTTTTTGACAAGTCACACTGGATTTTTATGGTTGACTGTTTTCGCCCCCCCCGCATAATGGATGCCGATCATGGGAATCGGTTTGTCGCCGGTCTACGCTATGGGATGGTAGTGATTTGAGGAAGATGTCTTTAAAGTCCGGTCTATGTCATGAGTATATTCGACAAATCTATCATATGCGCAATTTTAAGTGGATTTTGCGCGTTTGATATCGTGTCCGCCGCCTCGGCATCCCAGACTGTTTTGGATATTGGTTCGCGTTGGGAGCCTTTTGTGGACAGTTTTCTGGTGGCGCAGAGCGAAGGCGTCGCGCTCAAATTGCAAACACCGGTCAAACGAGAGATCGCGCTGGTGATGGACGAACCATGGGAGGGCATCTCCGGCGCCTATGTTTCCGCTGTGCAGGATGACGGCAAAGTGCTGCTTTATTATCGCGGGTCAGCCCAGTTGCGCAGTGATGCCGACCCGGAGCAGACCACCTGCGTGGCCTTCAGTAAAGATGGCGTCAATTTCGAGAAACCCTCCTTGGGCATTGTGGAGATCAATGGCTCCACCGCCAACAATGTTATTCTGCAAGGCAGTGTTTCCCATAACTTCACCGTGTTTCTGGATACCCGACCGGGGGTAGCGGCGGAGAACCGCTTCAAAGCGTTGGGCGGGGTGAAAAAACCGGGCAAGGGCACCAATCTGGAGCGTGAAGGCGGACTCTTCGCCTTTGTTTCGGCTGATGGGGTACATTGGCGTAAGATGAGCGAGCGACCAGTGATCACAACCGGCGCCTTTGATTCACAGAATCTGGCCTTTTGGGATAGTGCGCGCAATTGCTATGTCTGTTACAGCCGCACGATAGTGGAGAGGAAGCGCGCCATTCAGAGTTGTTTGTCAGATGATTTCATGTCATGGTCGGCGCCGCAGGTGAACAAGTACCACGGGGGAGTGCCGCTTGAGCATTTCTACACATCAGCCACATTGCCCTGCCCCGCCGCTCCCCATATCTATCTGGCATTCCCCATGCGTTTTATTGAGGGGCGTCAAAAAATCGCCACGCACAAGGTGAAGGGGGTTTCAGACGCGGTGTTTATGAGCAGTCGCGATGGAGTGAATTGGGATCGCCCTTTTCTCGAGGCGTGGGTGCGTCCGGGGCTGGATCAGCAGAACTGGACCGACCGCAACACTATGCCGGCCTATGGCATTGTGGAGAGTGCGCCTGGGGAGTGGTCCATGTACGTCAGCGAGCACTACCGCCATGCTGACAATCGGTTGCGACGCGTCACGGTGCGCAAACTGGGGTTTTCCTCCATGCGCGCGGGGGCGCGGAAGGGTGAGTTCACGACCAAGCCGCTACGCTTTCAAGGCGAGGAGCTGGTTTTGAACTACGCCACCTCTGCGGCGGGCGTAATCAAGGTCGAGGTGCAGTACGCCACTGGGACACCGATACCAGGCTTCGGGATGGATGACGCGGCGGAGCTGTTTGGTGATGAGTTGGAGGGAGTCACTCTGTGGCGCAATGGCGGCAGTTTGAAGCGTTTGGAGGGACAAACGGTGAAGCTGCGTTTCAGCATGAGGGACGCGGATTTGTTCGCCGTGCGGTTCCGCTAGAGTTTTTTGAACTTGTGGAAAGCGGATTGAATAAAATCAAGATGAGGCAAATATGAAGAGAGATATGTTTTCAGTTGTGGCGATGATGTTTTTGCTGCTTTCGCAAGCTGTGTCGGCACATGATTTTGGCGAGTATGCCGCTCATATACAGATGCCGGAGATTCCGGATGATCCTGCCATGTATGAGAGCATGTGGGATCCCTTTGTTATACGCAGGGGCGTGGAGGGCACACCGATAGAGGTCAATACGGAGAAGTTGCGGAATGCGACCAAAGCCTTGACCACGGTGACGACAAATGACAATCAACTGGAGGTCAGGGTTGATTACAAAAACGAGTTGCGGGTGCTTTCCGGGTTTGATGCGTTGCCATGGAATGGGCGTCAGGTCGTGCGTGATGTGTCAGGGAACTGGCTGGTGCTAGTCGAGCAGCAGGATGGCACTATATGCTTGGCCACAGCTGCGAAGTCTTTGGAGAATCCATACCGGCCAAGGGGGGGTGATCTCGCTGGCTTCATTCTGGTCGGCACTAGTCCGGAGGCATTGATTAAATCGGGAGAAAAGGTCTCCTGCGCCAGCATGGCTTTTGACGGCCAGCAACATTTGCATGTGGTTTGGCACAGTGACTCCGGTCTGTGGCATGTCAAAACACGAAGTGCGCTGGGGAGTCTGGCGCAACTGCAAGAGTCGCAGTCTTGGGCCGCGCCGCGGAGAGTGGTTGAGGGCCGTTGCCGCCATGGCGACATTATGCGTGACAACGCGGGCGGGATTGCGCTCTGCTACGCTCAGGGTGATGTGGTGTATTTCAGGAAGTTGTCTGATAATGTCTCGGAAGAGGTTGCCAGTGTCGCAAGGGGATTGCCGGCACTGCCGGAAGACCGGGGAGGAAAAATCCGCACAGAACAGCGGGAGTGCCAGGATGTGGCCATGGACATGGCGCCGGACGGCACGGTCTGGCTGGTGTTCAGGAGGGAGTTCTGTGTTTGGGTGGCGCAACGCGCACCTGAGGGCTTTTGGCGGAACCCAGAGCGGGTGGCGCGCGAATATGTTTTTCATCCCTCGATCATGGTGGCTGGCAACCAGCCCCTGGTGGTTTTTTTGCATGAGGGACTGCGGCGTATCCCTTTGGACTTGGATGGAGTTGTAGGACGGCGCGCGGGTGGTGGCGCCAGAGTGGGATATGCAATGCGTGCGGAGAGGGGATGGCAGGTGCGGAAATTGGTGGCAGCCGAGGAGATACCGGTTTTCCGTCGGGGCATGTGGGCTTTCCGAGGGCGCGGCCAACTGTACTCGCAAATCGAACAACTGGGCTGGCCGGTGTTGTGCCGCGATCCCAAGGGGGTGGTCTGGGCGCTCTGGCAGAACACCACCAGACGCTGGGTGTATTGCGCCCGCTGGATGGGCGATAGCTTCGGCGAGGTGCAGGAGTGTCGCGGACCGTTCAACGCGCCCTGTCTGCCGGTGAACGCTGAGAAACATGCGCCGAGCGATGCGGATGATATGGGTGCGCTCTTCTTCGCCGCCGCGGGAGGGGGATACAACCGGGCGATCTTCGACCGGCTGCGCATACCATCGTTGTCAACTACGGAGGATCGCGAGATTTTGTTTCTGGATTCACTTGAAGTCGCGCGTACACGAGGTGTGGAGTTCAGGCTGAACCAGATGGATAAACCCAGTCAGAAACCGGCCTTGGCCGCACCTGACGCGCGTGGTGTATGGAACCCGTGGGTTAGTAGGCGCGGCGACTGCTATACCATGAGTTTCTCCTATCCAGTGCAGAAAGGCAACCTTGATGGTAAAAAGAGCCGCGGCGTGGCGGTAAGCAAGGATGGGGGTGTCCACTTTGAGATTGTTGACAAACTCCCACCGGATATGCCTAACGTGGAGGATTATCCGACGCGCCCGCTCTGTTATTGGCGTGGCCAGCCGGAGAACAGTCCGCCCGCATACTTTGAAAACCCGGACATCACTGATCCCGAGAAAAAATTCATGCGCATGCGTTTGGCTATCAACAAAGGAGGGGAGAGCGGGGATTATACGTTGGAGTTCTCGGGTGATGGAAAACAATGGGGGCAAGCGTTTGTTGTCACTGCCTCCGAGTCCATGCGCGAGCGGGCTACTCCTAACTTTTTCAACCGAGAAGACACTGAACGTCCTATCCGAATATACAGTCGAGTATATACCGAGACTGGGCGCTCATGGGGCGTGATCTGGAGTCATGATCTGCAAAAATGGTCCGGTATGGAGCATTTGTTGGATCCGGACCAACCTTACCATAAGGTGCCCGCGGAGAATAAGATACGGGGCGGTAAAGATAAACGTTATGGCATGCGTGGCCAGGTTTATCTGGACTCCGTGGCGGGCAAAGGCGAGGATGAGATCTATGCCAGCAGCGTTTCCGTAGCGGAGGGGCTTTATTTTGCTTTCTATTGGCCGGGGGCCATGGGGTGTCCGCTCAAGGATGTCGGCATTGCCGTGAGCCGTGACGGCTTCAATTTCACGAGGGTCAAGAACGGGGAGCGCGTTCTGGCGGTGGGTGAGCCCGGCACTTGGGATTCCGGCTATATTTTCCAGATGTACCCCATGGTGGACAACGATATGGTACGGGTCTATTACCGCGGCACAGCGGGATGCCGCGAAGGCAGTGATAGTTTCGGTCACAATCTGACCGAGATCGGGCTGGCTCTGATCCGTATCAATGGCTGGACCTACTATACACCCCGTGTCGGAGTTGACCAGGCCATGGTGACAACGATCCCCATCCATTCGACAACTGGCAGCAAGCGTGGATTGCGGGTCAATGTCGAGGGAATCAGTGGCAATAACGCACCCTTCGCGGTTGAGGTGGTTGACGCACGGACGGATAAGGCCATAGGTGGGTATCGGTTTGAAGATTGCCTGCCCATTGCCAATGGTGTGGCGTCGCCTGTGACTTGGCAGGGGGGGCGCTTCTTGCCAACTGGATATGATATCCGGCTGAACTTCCGTTTGGGCGCGGCTTCGCTGCGCTTCTACAGTTTCGGGTTCACGGGTGATACGGAGTGACAGGTATACGCTGAGAAATTGTTGAAATGCTGGTGTGCTGGTGTGTTAGGCGTTTAGCAATGATTAAAAGAGGTGGATTATGAGCAGGATGATGCTAAGGATATTAGCTGGTATCTGTTTTATGTTTGTCGGTTTGGTCATGGCTCAGGACAAGTTTGTGTCACCTGACGGTAATGACCAGAGTGATGGCAGTCAACAGACCCCGTGGCGCACACTCGCGCACGGTGTGAGCCAGATGAGCTCCGGCACGCTGTGGCTGGAGGCGGGCACCCACACTCTGGATGGAGAGGTGGTGGTCGGCAATCCATTGACGATTCGGAGCGTTAGCGGAGCGGCGGAGGATACGTTTGTGGTGGGCGGCGGCAGCGAGCGTTGTTTCACATTAAATGCTCCAGCCACAGTGTTGCAGGGCGTGACTGTAACCAACGGCAATGCCGGACTGGCGGATGGCGGTAATCTCTATGTTACTGGCGCGGGCGTGGCGGTGTTGGAGTGCCGGGTGCTTGGCGGCAAGGCGGTTAATGGAGGAGGTGTTTTTGTTGCGGACACAGCGCTTGGTAGCGTAATTAGCAATACGGTGGTTGCCTCCAATAAGGCGCTCGCCAAGGGTGGCGGCGTATATCTGGCTGCTGGTATGGCGGTGGACTCTTTGGTGGAAGACAACCAGAGCGGCAAAGGCGGCGGTATCTATAGTTCGGATGGTTTTATCAAAGGATGCCAGATTTTCGGCAACACTGTTAAAAATTTCTCTGGTATTACCGCTATAGTGTCGGGGAACGATGAGTATATCGTCCACCACTTCACCGAGGTGGGCAAACATCTCTTCACCCCTCCAGAGGGTGTGGAGGAGGTGGAGTATCTGGTGGTGGCCGGCGGCGGCGGCGGCGGCTGCAAAGGCTCGACAGCGGGAGGCGGCGGCGGCGCGGGAGGCATGCTGACAGGCACAGTGGCGGTCACACCCTTGATGAGTTACGAT
>JAQVSS010000251.1 GCA_028700415.1 Kiritimatiellia bacterium | reverse complement strand
CCTCTTCGGCGGTGCGCGCGCCGCTGGTGTTGGGCACGATCACGATTTTTTCGGCATCGAGCCTTGAGATCAACGGGTCACCCCCGGGGTTCTTGTCAAGGTCTACGCGGCGCAAAGCGACGGTCACAAGCTCACATCCGGAAGCTTCGATGGCCTGCCGCATGAGGTCGTGGGAACCGAATTTCCCCGTGCCGATGAAGAGACGTGAGTGGAAAGTGTGTCCTGCAATGATGAGAGGTTCCATAAGTCCTTTTTTAGCCTCCGCCGACGAATTGGATGATTTCAATCTGGTCGTTGGGCTTCACCGGAGTGTTCGCGAAAGCGGAAGCGGGTATGATCTGGCCATTGAGTTCGACGGCTTTTTTCACGGTTTTCACATTCAGTGCCGCAAGCAGCCCTGCGAGTGTTTTTGCATCGCCTAGGGGACGTGTGTTGCCGTTGACCGTGACGGTCATGTGAAAATCCTCAGGGTTGGCGTACCGAGTGCCCGGGGCCGGTGCCGATTTCCCGTCCGAGTGCGGCGAGTCGGCCGCGGACGCAGAGGGCGCAGGCGGCGCCTTCCTCGTCCACGCACGGCTTGTTGGGGTAGAGCTGGTAAAGGCGACGGTACTTGCCGGGAGTGACGTTCGGCATGAAAACGTTGGCGCCGCGCATGAGCACGTGGTTGCGGCCTTCAGGCTCGAGCGCGTCGAAGGCGGTGGTGGCGGGAATGTGGGCGGTCGGGTTGAGCAGGCGCAGCAGGGCGATGGTTTTGTAATAGACGCTGCGGTCTTCGAGCAACGGTTTTCCGGCGAGCGGCGTGTCCGGATGCGATAGGAAGGGGCCGCAGCCGATCATGTCGAGTTTGAGCCGGGTGGCGAAGAGAATGTCGTTGGCGATCATCTCCAGTGTGGTTCCGGGCAGACCGATCATGAAGCCGCTGCCGACCTGGTAGCCGAGGGCTCGCAGATCGACGAGACACTGCACGCGGTGTTCAAACGGCTCGTCGGGATGGAGGGCGGAAAAGAGCGCGTTGGAGGTGGTCTCGAAGCGCAACAGGTAACGGTCGCAGCCCGCCTCTTTCAGTTGCGCAAGTTCGTCACGCGAACGCACGCCGACCGAAAGGGTGACGGCCAAACCGGTTTCCCCCTTTACGCGGCGCACGATGTCGCTCAAAATCGCGGCCGTGAAAAAGGGGTCTTCGCCCGACTGCAAGACAACCGTGCCGCAGCCCCAAAGCTTGGCGTTTTTGGCGGTGTCGACGATCTCCTCTGCCGTCATACGGTAGCGTGCGACATGGTCGTTGCCGCAACGGATGCCGCAGTACCAGCAGTTGTTTTTGCAGACGTTGGAGAACTCGATGATGCCGCGCAGGTGAACCGCTTCTCCCATCGAATGCTGGCGCACCTGTTCTGCCGCGGCATAGATCGCGTCGCAGGACTTCCCCTGCGCTTTGAGAAGGGCGGCCAGTTCTGGGGCGGAAAGGGAGGTCGCTCCGGGGGTCAACAGGCGGTTCAGTTGTTCACGGATAGCTGTCATCACAAGGGTTCTTTTAATACCGGTGAGTATACCTGATTTTCCGGGAAGCGGAAAGGGCGAGGCACGGCGTTTTAAAAAATAAAAAACCGCTCCGGTTAGGGAACGGCCTTTTCAGTGATTCGTGCCTCATTTCCGGCACGGCAGACACACACGGCTACCAGCGGGACTCGCGGCGCTCGCCGCCACGTCCGCCGCCTGCGCCGCCACGTCCGCCGCCGGCTCCTCCACGGAAGCCGCCGCCGGCTCCTCCACGGAAACCGCCGCCGCCGCCGCGCTCTTCACGGGGCTTGGGCTGCGACTCGTTCACGCGGAGGGTGCGCCCGTCCAGCTCTTTGCCGTTCAGAGCATCAATCGCCGCTTGGGCTTGGGTGCGGTCAGGCATTTCGACAAAACCGAAACCCTTGGACCGGCCAGTCATACGGTCGGAAACGACACGGGCGGAGGTAACCTCGCCGTACGCACCAAACGCGCTTTTCAGGGACTCATCATTCGTCGAATAGGCAAGATTGCCCACATAGATGTCCATGTCTCTATCCTTCTCTACTTCACTCGCGCCATGTTGTGTTCATGTGTCAGGCACAACCGGATCCCATGGCTGATCCGGTTCCGTAGGCACCCTCGCCTATGTCGTCCGACCCGCAAGATGCGGATCCGTTCGACCCCAAAGGGGTGTGGTGTTCCAAAAGCGCGTTTCGCCCTTTTTCAGGCGAGTCCTCCATCACGGTAAACCGAAACCATGAGAATAAGAGACACGGAAAATCAACCGAGTTTCAGCTGATGTCAATAAGAATAAAATTTTTCCCCCTCACTGTCAACAGCAGACTTTTTGAAAAATGATCGCCTCCGTCACACTATGTTCTCCGAGACACCTGCGCAACAATTTGGTATAATATATACAAAACGACATGAAACAACGGCAGAGTAATTTCGAGTTGTTGCGCATCATCACGATGCTGGCAATCATCTGCGGGCACTTCCTGCGGCAGAATCCATACACGCTTAAAATGCCGAACATGATTTTCTTCTCGGGATTCCTCAGGATTGCCGTCAACGTTTTCCTCCTCATTGGATGCTGGTTCATGGTGGACTCCGAGTTCTCTTGGAATCGGGTTCGCCGCCTTTACTTCACGGTCGCTTCCTACACGGTTCCGATAACCGCGATAATGATCTTCGTCAATCCACACATATCGACACGCGAGATAATCCAAGGGTTTGTCCCGTTCTTCGGTCGTGCCGTCTGGTTCGCAACCGCTTACATATCGCTGATGATCCTGTCTCCCTTTCTCAATCCTTTCTTTTCACTTCCACACGACCGCCAGCGGAACCTGCTGCTAATCTTGCTTGCAGTCGTCTGCGTCCCGTCAACCATTCAATCGTCCTACCCGGAATACGTAAGCGACTTTCTTTGGTTCCCGTGCGTCTATCTTTTCACGGGATACGTCAAACATTCCGAATTTTTCACACGCTTCAAAAGAAAACACACCGCACTCTTTTTGGGGCTCGCCATGTATGCGGCCATGACCGCATTGGAACGATTTGGCGGGCCATTATCTCCAATCGCATCCGGCTTCCTCTTCAACATCAGATCCTTCCCCAATCTGCTCTGTGCCTTCGCGATTTTCACCTATTTCGCAAAACTCGATATCGGCTCCATCCGTCCCATAAATGCCATAGCGGAATCTTCCTTCGCGGTTTACATCGTCCACCAGACTCCCGCCCTGATGTCCTACGAATGGGAACACATCTGGCACATATCCGCCTGGCACGATGCTCGTGCAACGGTGTTCTACCCTTTACTCGTGTTCGTCGTCACGGGAACATATGCAGCCGTTTCGGTCTTGGACGCAATCAGAAATAAGGTAATGACTCAAAAGTAATGACGATGCCATGGGCATAAATCCAACCGTTTAGCCCGCCGCCCGGCGGAGCCTGGGACGCCCCCCCCCTAGGGCAGGAGTGCCCCGCGGGCGGCATCCAGGGCGGTTTTCCGGAAGGCCTTGGTGGCCTCGTGCGAACAGGCGGGAACCACATCGGCCGCGAAGGGGGCGGTCTTCGCCATGCAGGAACGGCCTGCGGGTGTGCTGTAAAATGTTGCGAGCGCCTTCAGCTCCGCCTCGGTAAAGTGTTTCACAAGCGCCTCACGGATGATCCGGTTGACTTCGTTCAGATCGACGTTGCGCATGAAGTTTGAGCGGGCCTTTGTCTGCTTGTGCGGCAACGCGTAAGCGTGAGCGTAGGGCTCCGCCAACTGCGCAAACATGATCTCCGGAGGTACGATGGCCATCAGCTCTTCAGCGTGGCGCTCTTTCTCGGAACGTGCGGCGGAGTGAGGCGCGGTTGTGCAGGCTGGCAGGCAGAGAAACAGGACCGGAAAAAGAATAAAGGTAAGGTTTTTCATGGTGGTGCGGTGTGAGCGTCAGGGCGTGTTGACGAGTCTAAAACAGGCGAGTTCGCGTTGGTTGCGGATGATCAGCCGGTCGCCGACGGTAAAAAAGGTCGCCCAGCTCCGGCCGCCGAGCGGGGTGAAACGGGTGATTTCGCGGTAGGCCTCGGCGGTAGGCTCGATCATGACAAGATCGCCCTTCTGTCCGTCCAGCGCGAGCACGACGCCATCGGCGGCGAGAACCTGGCCATGTTCGAAGGCGTGGATTTTCCAGTTGATTTTGCCGGTGTCCGGATCGAAGCACATCAGGCCTTCTGGCTTAGCGGGTTTGCCGCTGGATGTCCCGAAAAAGTGGCCGTTGACGAGCACCGGCGTGGTGAAAAGCGGGCAGATGGCTTTGGTTTCCCACACCTCGTGAGGTCGGCCGCCGCGGATTTCGATCACCGTGCTGCCGAAGTGGTCGCTGGCGCCGGTGAAAAGGCGGTTGCCCATGATGACGGGCTGCACGATATTGTTCCCGAACGAGTTGGTGCGGGGGTGAGTCCAGAGGAGAGAGCCTGTATCGGGGTCCAGTCCCATCAGCGCGTTGGCGCTGTAACAGAGCAGGGTGGGGGTGTTCTCGAAAGGAACGATCACGGGGAGCGAATAGCCTGGTTTTTCGGAGTTCCCGCCACGCCAAAGCAGTTTGCCTGTTTCTTGGTGTACCGCCACGATGTTGCCGTTCGTGCCGCCGGGCTGGAGGAAGGCCTTGTCACCCCAGACGCCAACAGGGGCGGTAAAACCGTGGTTGGGAGCTTGGCCGCCGAGGTCTTTGATGAAGTCGATCTTCCAGATCAAGCGCCCGGTGGTGGCGTCGAGACAGTGGGCAAGTCCCATGCGGCTGACGGTGTAGACGCGGTCCCGGTAGACCGTTGGCGTGGCGCGGGCGAAACCGTGATAGTAGGTGTGGGTGTCGGGATAAGCGTAGCGCCACGACTCCTTGCCGTCGGCGAGCGCAAGCGCGCGGACGATGTCATTGGTGCCGAGGTGGTCAACGATGAATATTGTCTCTTTGGCGCACGAGGCGCAGGCGTGGCCGTTGTCGGAGAGTGCGGTCTTCCACACAAGGGCGGGCGGAAACGTTTTCCAGTCGCGTCCGATGGCGGTGGCCGCGGCGTGAAAGTCGAGGGTCGGACCTGACAAGTGCGGCCAGTCTGCAGCGGCAGGGAGAACAGCAAGGACGAGTAAGCAAAGGAGCGGTTTCATAAGGGACAATCGGCGTTTCCGTGTTTGCCTTGCAGGACAGACCGGTAGACGGTCTCCGTTTTGCAGGCCGCTTTCTGCCAGGTGAATTCCGCGGCCTTGCGGTATCCGGCCTCGATCTTTTCTCGGCGGAAGTCGGGGTGGTCAAGCAGCAGGCTGACCGCGCTGGCGATAGAGGCCCGGTCGCGCGGGTCACAGGTGACGGCGGCGTTGCCGCAGTTTTCGACGGCCGCGCCACCGGAACACACGACGGGGCACCCGCAGGCCATGGCTTCGAGAGGCGGCAGCCCAAACCCTTCGTCGTGCGAGGGGAAAACAAACGCCAAGGCGAGCGAGTAGAGGATGGGCAGGTCATCCACATGGACATAGCCGATGCGGCTGACGCGGTGGCGCACGCCGTTCTTGCGGATGGCTTTGTCGAGCACGGTGCCGGTGGCGGGATCTGCCGCGCCGGCCAGCACAAGGTGAAGGTCAGGCCGCTCGCCCTGCACGATGGCGAACGCGCTGATGAGGTTGAGGATGTTCTTGCGGTAGGTAAGGTCGCCGACAAAAAGCAGAAACGAGGACGGAAGTGTGTAGCGTTGACGGATCGCTTGGAGACGCGAGAAGTCCGTGCAGCGGGTGAAGGATGGAGGGAGGCCGGGTGGAATGACCACAATCCGGTCTTTTGCGCCGGGAAAACGGTCCAGGATGATGCGCTGCGTGTAAGGGGAGAAGGCGATGACGGCGGCGGCTTTGCGGATGGAGGGAGGGATCATGAGGCTGTAGTGGAGACGGTTGCTTTTGCGGCAGAACTGTGGGTGCGTGAGGACGTGGAGATCATGGATCGTCAGTATGACGGGACAGGGGGCGAGCAGGGGGGCGACGTAGGCGGGCGCATGTAGAAGCGGCGCATGTGTTTTGAAGAGGAGCAGGGGCAAAACGGTCTGTTCCCACAGGATACGGAGAAGACGCGAGCGTGAGGCGATCCCGGAGAGCCGTAATTGAAAATGGGCGGCGTTGGGGATCGGGCGGTGGTCTTTGGGCACACACGCGCACATGGGCATGGTGCCGTGTTCCGCCAATGCGCACGCCAATTGGTGAACCGTCACTTCCACACCGGAATAGGGTTCTTGCAGAACCATGGCGTTGTAGAAAACGGGATTCATGGGTACACTATACCCGAGCATGGGGCGGAAGGGAATGGGGAAAACGGATGAGAATGGCGGAGAGGGAGGGATTCGAACCCCCGGTACCCGTAAGAGCACACAGCATTTCCAGTGCTGCACCTTCGGCCACTCGGTCACCTCTCCAGAAAAAAGTCCCTC
>JAQVSS010000250.1 GCA_028700415.1 Kiritimatiellia bacterium | reverse complement strand
GCCGTGAGCAGGCTCGCGCTGGCTTCCGACCACGTGTTGCCCGGAACGCTCGCGCGCTGTCCGGGACGCCCTATCCGGAAGGAACAGGTCCGCCCGCTCACGTGAAACATCAGCCCCCCCGGGCTCCACGTCCGGGAGGTGAGCAGATTCGGATACTGGCGCGGAGCGGTATCATCCCAAGTCGCCCAGACCGAGAACGTGAACCGCTTCGCGCCGTTCAAGCCGGGAACCGGCGGAAGATGGATGGTGGCATTGGTGCCGCCGAACCGGACAGCGGTCCCAAAAGAGCCCACCGCCCATTGGACATTGAAAAGGTCCGCCTCCAACCCATGGGACGACTGATCCATGGCCAACAGGCCAGCCCCTTCGTCAAACGGCATCCAGAGCAGCAGTGACGGGTCGGACGGCGCTTCAGCACGGAGTCCCGAGACCAGGCACAAACACGCGACAACGGAAAACAACGTCCGCTTCATTTCATCCCCCCCAAAAAAGTGACCATGTGCCCTTTGCACATCAGTTCATGACAGTTTGATATAGATTTAAAGGGCGCACAAGGACAAAATCAGATCAAAGTCAGGTCAAATAAATTCGGGAAACTCGGTGGTTGACTCGTTTCGTCCCCACCCACATAAAACATGAAAACATTGAAAGAAACGTTTCGGACACTCCTTGCGGGACGCCAGGGCCGGAATGCAAAGCTTGACAGGAGCTCATGCGATGAAAATCCGTTTGAATGGTGAAATGTTGGCCTTGTGCTGTGCCGTCGGGATGGCGGTTTCTCCTGCCTGTTTGGCGCAGACGCTGAATCAGTTTGTGGGCACAGGGGATTGGAGCGACACGAATAAATGGACGCTCCTGCATCTCCCGGATACAACGGAAGTCGCCCGGATCTCGGGCTCCGCCACACTGACCAATACGCCGCCGGCCGTGGCGGAACTCCGGGTCTATGACGCGCTCGCTGTTTCGGGGGCGGAGACGTGGCTCACCGCGAACAAAGCGACAGTCGGTTACAACGGCGGCATCGCCGTAACGGGACGCCTGACTCAGGTGGACGGCCGCTTCACCTGCAACGGGGACTTTATCATCGGTAACTTGGGCAGCGGAGAACCCTGGATTACATCCGGCGTGGCCTCCTTTACCGGCACGCAGGTGGAAATGCCTGGAAGCAAAACGCTTTCGATCGGGTGTGACATCTCCCCCAACCGCTCAGGAACGTATCTGCACCGCGGCGGCAGCCTGACCTGCGGGAATATCGCCATCGGCGCAGGCGGGTCTCTGGGACGTGCCGATTTTGCCGGTCTCAATACCCTGACCTGCGGGAATATCACAATCGGCGCGGGCGGGGCGTTGGGAAGTGCCGATTTCGACGGGATCAACGCCTCGGCCTCCTCACTCATTGTTGGAGATTCCGGACTCGGCATGTGTCAGATGACGGGGACGGTGTTCAGCACCAGTAGTGTCACTGTCGGAAAAACCAATAATGCGGTCGGCACATGCGGCCGGCTCGTGATGCACAACTCGTATTTGGGACGCACCTCCACATCGGGGGTCACCTTAGGAAACTTTTTTGGCACAACCGGGATACTGTCGATGTGCGGCGGAGCCATTACCGGCAGTGTCAGCATCGGGTCTTACGGACACGGCGTTTTCAGTAACACGGCCGGACGGGTTTACGGGAACAACTTTTTGGTTGCAGCGAGCGGAGAGACCTCTAGCGGCTACGCCTATTTAGGGCCTGGCTCTTATACGGAGTCCACGGTCAACGCGCAAGCCGGGCGTTACGGCAACGGGACCATCGACGTGTACGGTACCTTTGTGACAACGAATGGATCGGAGATATATGTGGGACAAAAAGCGTCCGCCACAGGTGTTATGAACCTCTACCCGGGCGGGGTGATCCTTTCCAGAAGAATACTTGTGGGCTACTCCGGAACCGGAACGTTCCACATTGCCGGCGGTGTCGCAAAAATACTGACTGCAGGCAATTTCCCTATGGGATCATCCGCCGGGTCCCTCGCTACGGTGACGCTGTCGGGGGGGCGCCTCGAAACACATAACGTGACGCCTGGCGCAGGGACAGAAATCTTCCATTTTGACGGCGGCACGTTGGCCACGTCGGCGAGCCGGACCGACTTCATGGGCAATTTGACGACAGTCGACGTGCTGTCCGGGGGCGCGAAAATCGAGGTCAACCATCCGGCCACCATGGCGCAAACCATCACGCATGATGTCACGGACCCGGCGGGGGCGGACAAGGACGGCGGCCTGTTCAAGGACGGCGCCGAGACGCTGACCATGACTGGCACGCTTTCTTTTAACGGCGACCTCCGCGTGGAGGCGGGGACGCTGAATCTTGCGGGCGCCACTTACACGCCGGGTGCCGAAGCGGGCCTGGGAGGCGGCGGCACGCTGATCCCGAAAAACGGGGCTTTCACGGTGAACGGAGCCGTCGCGCCGGGCACGACCAACGGAACGGGAACGCTCACCGTTCAGGGCGCGTTGACAGTGAACGGCGAAACGCTCATTACGGTGAGCGGGGACGGCGAGACTTGCGGCGCGCTGAACGTCACCGGCCCGCTCGCGTTCGGGGCAGGCAGCACATTGTCCTTCGCCAATCCGGGCGTGCTCAAAAAGAAAACCAGCTACATTTTCGCCACAGGGGGAACCCTCACCGGCGTGCCCGAGGTCACCAACCTGCCGCCGGCCTGGACACTGAAAGCGGACAACAACACCCTGCGGGCCGTTTACCATGCGGGCACTCTAATCCGGATGCTTTGAGCTCGCGGAAGCGCATTGCCCTTATGGGGTGGCTGCGGCTGCTCCCCCGGCTGCTTCCGCCTTTACCAGGACGACGCGGTCCGTGTACACCTTGCCTGCTTTGATCCGGCCCGAAACGTGGATGTCCCATTCCTGACCGGGATTCGCCGCGTCATACAGGTGGCCCGCGAAGGCCTCGGCGTATCCCCCCGCCTGTCCGCCATACTTCCGGCTGTAGGTTTTCGGCGCGGGAACCATCACGCTGCAGTCGCGGGTCAACTTGACCCGTCCGATGAAATGGGTCTTGTAAGGTTCGCCATCAGCCAAGGTCACCGCCTTTGAAAGGTTGCTGTACTTCTTGGTTTTGTCCACATAGGTGAATCCCACCTTGCCGCTGGCCGGAGCTTCCGTAATGACCGCCACGCCGAACGCCGCCTCATCGTCGAACGGCAGGGTCAGTTTGTTCAGCGAACACGTCAATTGGCGGATGTTTGCCGCGGGGAAACGCTTGAACGCTTCCGGCAGAGGCTTGCCGCCCTTCGCGAGGTTGAAAAAGTGGATGCCGTTGTCCCGCCAGCACTGTTCGACCATGTCGCGGACAATCGTCCTGCTTGTGTCCGGTTTCTTGCCGCTTTGATCCGCAGGGCCGAACGTGTTGGCCTTGACCTGCCCGATGGTTGCGCAATAGCGCCGGTTCACGTCCTCCGCGTTCAGAGGCCAAGCCGGCATTGCCAGGCGGCATTCCTGCCAGAGATGCAAGGTGTTCTGATCCAGATTCAGCCGCGCGCACTGAACATGCAGCAGCGCCCGCGGCTCATGCGCGACGAGCCGCTCCATCTCGTCGAAGCCTTTCTGCCATTTCAGAAGGTTGGCCGGAGTGATGTAGTTCGCGAAACGCGGATCGGGATTCCAACGCAGATAGCCGTCGTCCGCCGCGCCCAGGCGTTCCAGTTCGTAAAAATACGCCTTCATGCTCTCCGCCGCCGACCCGTATATCGCGCTCATGTATTCGGAGACCTGCGCGTCGATGTCGAGCGTCACGTCGTTTGCGACCCGCGTTTGCAGAAACACATTCAGCGCCGCGAAACCGGCGTTGCTGCGCATGAAATACGATTCCTGGTCGATGTAGGTATAGCGCACGTTCAGGTCATACCCCAGCTGATACTCACGGGGAATCCGCAGGACATTGCCGAACAGCGGCATGTGCACCAGCGGACGCGCGTACGTCGTCGGATAATAGTAGTACCACATGTGACGCGCAACCTTCCCCCATCCCTGCAGACTGTCCCACACCGACTGGTTGCTCTTTGAATTGTACGGTTTCGAGAAATCCGCCGTCAGCATCGCCAGGAAGGGACACAGGTTGTCGGGCAGTTTGCCGCCCTTCAGCACCTCAGGCGGCGGAGGGAATTCCGTTTGATCGCGGTTATACGCAAGAAAGCGCAGGATCAGGTTCGGGTATCTCTCCTTGAAATAGGGCGACGCCGTTTCGATCAGGTAATCATACAGCGGCCCTCCCGGCGACTTGTATTTGCGCTCCAGTTCCTGGCACCCGTCGCACCAGCAGAAATGGTCGCCGACGTCCTGCTGTTCGATGTTGATGACGGCGGTTTCGTCTTTCTCCATCTTGCAGGACTGAAGGTATTTCTCCACGTTTTGTGTCAGCGTCCGGCGCAGTTCCGCGTTGGAGAAACAGAAGTGGTTACGGTCAGAACGCTTGCCGTTTTTCAGGAGACTGAAAAATTCCGGGTGGGTCTCAAAATAGCGGGTGTCCTTGAAAATCGGATATGGAGCCGGGATCGCGACCGGCCGGTTCGTGGCCTGCCCGAAGGGGTTGACGAAAAGGAAGAACGTATGAACTCCCGCGCCTTTGATCGAAATCGGATGAAAGGAGTTGTCATGCATCCGCGCGCGGCGTCCGAACCGTTGAGCCGTCGGACACCCCACCTGGGTGTAGGCGCTTCTGTGCCAGTCGCGGACGATATAGGACGGCATCACCTTCCGGTCGAAATCCATCATCGCCAGCATAAAGTATTTCGGCACCTTTTTATCGCCCCAGGGATGATAGAAGCGCATGCCGAGCTGTTCGTCAAGGAACTGGTAGATCGCGAACGTCGTGCCGCAACGGCCTCCGCCGTAGATCAGGATGTCATCCCCGGTATTCCTGAAAACGCGCGCTTCGTTTTCCAATCCTCCGATCTTCCCTGCGAGCTCGCGCATGGCCGCCGAATCCCCCACAAAGATCCGTTTGCGGAACCGGCCAGCCTCAGCCGGCGCGACGATCCTGAAGTCCGCCCCCGTCGCTTCCTTGAGCAGCTCTCCCATGTCCGCGATGGCGTCCGTCTCCTCAACCGTCGGCTTGTCCGGCGTGACAATCACATATTCGGTCCGGTGGTTCTCGCACAGCATCAGCTCCGCGAACAGGGCCAAGGGGGAGAGGAGGGACGCCAAGGCGGCAATCTTGCAAGTCATGGTGGCATCTATTATGTGGGGGAGCGCCGGAAAGAGTCAATCCGCAAAACCTGCGAAATCCGGCGGAATCGGAGGTTGACTCTTTTTGTCCCGCCCTCGCATAATGGGGGTCAACAAATGGGATGCCAGTATGGAGAACTATGACCATTAAAACGATTCAGTCGAGAGTGTCGGTTGTTGTGGCGGTGGTATTGTTTTCAGGTTTCGGAATCTGTCAAACCGCTACCGGGCAGAATAAGCTGACGGCTTCTCCGGCTGCACAAGAAGTGGATCAAAGCCCTTTGCGTATCATCGCGTTTGGCGCACATCCGGACGATTGCGAGTTAAAAGCGGCAGGGGTGGCCGCCCTGTGTCCCGGATCATTTTAAGAAAACCACGCTTTTCCAGCCCGACGTGGTTGTCCCGATTGACGGGGGAATCGAAAAGAAACTGGATGCGCTTCTGGCCCTGGAGTCGCAAATGATCGAAGGCTGCGTTTCGGGACACGAAGGGCTGGTCCCGAAAAACGGGCAGGAGCGGGTTGTGCGTGTTGCTGCCGTTCGCGAAGGTCTCCAGAAGCGCTTTGCATCAACCGCCGACAGGTACCGTAACGTTATGATCGAGTGCTGTGGGGAGGAGGTCGGCAAGAAGGCACAGTACGCCGAAGCCTTTGAACTATGGCTTGTCACCAGATTACGCAGATTTCCGCAGACACCGATTCACTCTGCGTTCATCTGCGAAATCTGTGGACAAAGTAACCTAAGCGTTTGTTCCCGCTTCGCGGGCTTCGGGCGGTTTCTCTGATCTTCGCAGTTATGATTATCCATGCACAAGGATCGTTTCGTCCCCGGCGATTGAGCGGATCTTAACGCGCAAGGGTGGCTTGGGGCAAGCGAGTGTCGCGTCCCAAAAGTCTTTTGACTTCTTGCCGTCGCGGCTCACGAGGCCGCGTTTGTCGATCTTGAGCTCGGCGTCGCTGTGCCAGGGGCCGTCGGCGGCGGTGCAGTCGGCGCTGACCCACTCGATGAGTTCAAGCCCGTCCTCGCTGATCTCGATAGGCATGAAGCCTTTGACGGGCTTGGGCTCGGGCGGCTGGTTGAGTTCGTCAAGCAGTTCGCCGTTGGGGTAACAGTTGAGCCCGTGCTTGTCGTTGTAGGCGGCGATCTTCTGCTGAAGCCGGTCGCTGTGGAAGCTCTCGAAGGTGATGACGTTTTCTTTGCTGACGGAGACTTGCGCCTCGTC
>JAQVSS010000249.1 GCA_028700415.1 Kiritimatiellia bacterium | reverse complement strand
GTGTTTAGTGTTTTTTTTCTGTCAGTGTGATGGTGTCGGTCGTGTAGATGATCCGGGCGCGCGGGTGAGCCAGCAGGAACGACGCGGGTATTTCAGGGGTGATGGCTCCTGCTTTGATTTTGGCAAGTGGTACGGCCTGTTCCTTGAAACAGGCCAACAGCATGATTTCCCTGGCCTGCAGGATCGGCTTCATCCCCATGGTGACCGCTCTGTGCGGGACAAGCGTCAAATCGCCCCCGGCGGTCAGATCCGCGTTGGTCCGGATGGTCAGGTCGGTCAGGTGAATCACACGCGACGGCAACGCCGCGTAGTCTTCCGCCGAAATGTCACCAGCTTGGATCGGCTCGTTGAACGCGATGTGCCCGTTAAAGCCGATGCCCAGCAGTTGGAAATCCAAGCCGCCAGCGTCCCTGATCCGCGTGTCATAGGCCGCGGGGTTGGCGGGATCCGGGAAGCGCATGTTTTCCAGTCTGAATCCACGGCGCGGATCAACTTTTGCGAAAAAGTTTTCGGTCATGTACTTGCGGTAGCTGAGCGGATGCTCCGCCGGGACGTTCCCGCCCGAGTTGTCAACGTACTCGTCCAGATTGAAGGTGAGCAGGCCGGACAAGTCGAGATCGGATTTGTTCAGCATGTCCGCGAGCGTTGAGTAAACCCCGAGCATCGTGTTGCCGGTGGCGAGTCCTATCACGGCTTGGCCTTTTCGGGATAGCTCTCCGGAAATAACGTCGTGCATGCGCCGCGCTGCCTGCCGGATCATCTCGTCATAGTCTTTGACAGGTATCCAATCCATTTTCAGTGATCCTTTTTTACGAGCGCCATGACTTGAGCGCCTCGGCGGCCCGTCGGATGTCGCCGAGCCTGTCATCGCCAGCCTCGCGCTCGATGGCCAGCGCTCCCTGGTAGCCGACACTCTCCAATGCCATTAAAAAAGCCGTACTGCCGACCTGCCCTTGTCCCCAGGGAACTTCGGCACCCCATGTGCCGGGCGTTCGGGTGGCGACCGCGTCCTTGACGTGCACGTGCCGGATCCAGGGGCCGAGCTGCGCGACCGCCTCTACTGGTTTTCCCTTACCGTAAAGGATCATGTTGGCCGGATCGAAATTGACGCCCAGCGCGGGATGGTTAAGATCCTCAAGCAGCTCGCGCAGGCTGGCGGCGGTCTCCTGTCCGGTCTCCATCAGGAGCATGCGACCGTATTCAGCGGCGGCATCGGCGAGTTCCGCCAGCCGGTCGCGGATGCGTCGCGCTTTGGCCTGGTCATCCTCTTCGATAAATCCGGCGTGCAGGGACAGGAATCGGAGTCCGAGGTCCGCGGTGATCGCCAGCGAGCGCAACACCATCTCCCGGTTGCGTTCCCACTCCGCATCCGGCACGATGCCGCCGGTCGCCCGGATACTCTCCAGCGAGGAATAGTCCTCCTGGAAGAAGCCGATAGTCACGGCGCTGATAGTCCACGGCTGCTGTCTCACAGCCGTGAGATACGCCCCGCCATTGTCAAGGAAAACAGGCTTAAGCGCCAAGTTCACCTGGCCGACGCCGATCTGTTGCATGGCTTTCGACACTCCCTCCACATCGGTGCGCAGGGACCAACTGCAGACAGACAGCGGCCATGCTCCGCATGACGGGAATTGCGCGTTCTCAGTTGACATTGATGCAGTTTCCTTTCCGCGCGGAGTCGCGTTCGGCCTCGGCGATGCACAGCGAGTTCAGCGCCTGTTTTGGCGTGGTGACAATCGGCACGGTCTCGCCGCGCACGGTTTTTACAAAATACTCGATCTGCCGGGAATAGCCGTCTCCCGCCTCAATCCGGGGCGCGCTGACCTCGCCTTCGGCGGGATACAGCTTGAGCGTCGGAGAAGATCCGCTGCTGAAGGACAGGACCGCCTTCTCCATTAAGATCAGGAACTTCATCTCGAACCCGTATGACGGCGTCATCGCCCAGCCGCCTTCCGCGGTCACGAGCGGCCCGCCGGGATATTGGTAGCGCGTGAATATATGAGAGATGCCTCCGCCCGGTGTCAGGGCCGCGTGGCTGCACACCGCCGCGGGCATGCCGAAAAGATGTTGGACGAAGTCTGTGTCGTGGATATGCAGGTCAAACACCATGCCGCCGCTTTTTTCCTCATCAGCGAACCAGCTCCCTTTTTTCGAATATGCCGTGGCGGAATAGCGCTGAAAGGAGGCCGTGAGCACGCGCCCGTAAGCGCCGCCATCGACAATCTCTTTGGCCTTGGAGTATTCCGGCCAGAAACGGATGCAATGTCCGATCTGCAGCGCTTTGCCGCTTTTTTCGGCGGCCTCTATCATCCACTGTCCATCGGCAGGCGACAACGCCATAGGTTTCTCGCACAGCACATGCACGCCCTGTTCCAGCGCTTTGACAGTCAGCGCCGCATGCAGGTGCGTCGGCACGGTGATCGAGACGGCGTCTAGCTTTTCGCGGGCGAGCATCTCGTCCGGATCGGCATAAACGGTGACGGAGCTCAGATCAACTTCACCTTCCGCTCCGGCGATATTGCCATGGCTGCGGCCTGTATCGTGGCAAGCTTGCCGGTTCGCGTCGCACAGCGCCGCCACGCGCGCGTTTTTCATCGACTTCCAGCACCGGTAATGCATGCGGCCCATGAAGCCGAAACCGATAATTCCGACTCGGATCATGAATGGTTCCCCGGCACGATATCCTGTCCCGCGAAGAAACTATCCATGATGCCGCTGTATTCGGCATCCGTGTAACTGTTCTCTTCGATTGTCACCCATCCGTTATAGCCTATTTCGTCAATGACGCCGCGCACGGATTTCCAATCGACACTGCCTTTTCCGATGGGGACGAAGTCGCCGTCGTTCTTTTTGGTTCGGTCAATCTTGAAATCCTTGATGTGCATTTTGACGATGCTGCTGCCCAATGTGCGTAGCCACTGCTCGGTAGGCGTGTAGCGCACATGGTTGCCGAGGTCAAAGTACGCCTTGACCCAGGGAGAGTCGAACGAACGAACGAACGCCGCCGCAAAGTCAGGCATAACCCAGAGGTTGTTCCAGACATTTTCGAGCGCTATGATCACGCCCTCGCGGGCGGCTGTCGGGATGATTTGGTTAACCGCGTCACGCGTTAATTCAGTGGCTTTGTTTTGAGCCTCAATGTAGGCGGCAAAAGGTTTATTGTCACCTTCAACGACCGATGTGACGCGTAGCGTCTGGGGATCGAAATCGATCTTGAACTGCGATGGCTTCGGCACAACTCCGCCCATGCGGCACGGTACCAGCAGCATCGTGCTCGCGCCATAAGCCGCGGCCACCTGCAGCCTTTGCTTCATCGTCTCTATCGACCGGCGCCTGGCTTCCGGGTCGGGGTTGTTGAAATCCGCGCCGCCGCCCATGAGCGAATGAATACGTATGCCGTGTTTTTCGGCGGTGCGCCGCCCTTCAAGCGCTTGCGTGACAGACACGCCCTTTTTCCGCAGCTCCACGCCAGAAAAGCCCGCGTTGGCGATCCTTTCACAGGTGTTGTCATCGGCGATCAGCGCGATCAAAGCCTTGTCCAAGACTGTGGCGAAAGTCTTTTTCTGTGCATCAGCGGTCTGTCCGACTGCCGGAATGCCGCTGGCGAACCCGCTCGCCGCAATCATGTTTAAAAAAACCCGTCTGGAAACTTTCATGGCGCTATACCTGCTTTTCCGTTGTTTGGTTCAATTGATGGGCGTTTCGGTTTTCCCGGGTTTGGGCACCTGGCTTGCCCCGGGGAGGTCGCCGCCCTCAAAATGTTCGGCGCGTAAGGCGTAGTTCATTGAGTAAAAAGGCGACTCTTTGTTTGTGAGCAGGTCGGTCATCCGCACCATCTGGCCGGTGTAGGCCGCCAGAGTGCCGCACAAGGCGGTCGCCGTGGCCATCGCCGCCAGCTCGCCCTCTTGCAGCAAATCGCCGCTCAGGAGTCCGGTCAGGAAATCGGCGTGTTCCATCATCATCATATTCTCGTCTCGGCCTGTGATCGCGCCGTCATCGAAAGGAAAGGGTATGGAGACCCCGTCCAGTGTCTGGATCTTGCTGCCGAGCACCGCAATATGGCCTTTCGTGCCGCTCAAAAGAGTGCAGCAACGGTCGAAGCAACTGTTGATCTGGCGAGCCACGGCATGCACGTGAAGGCCGTCGCCGTAATCGTAATCGATCCCGAAACAATCGAAGATGTTGCCGGTGGCCCGCTGATGACGCGCCCCGATCCCCATCGCCTGTTTCGGCAGCCGTCCGATGAACCAGTTGGCGAGATCAATCTCGTGAATCGCCTGTTCGGTCAGATGATCCGCCGACATCTCGCGGAAATTATACCAGTTGCGGGTCAGATGTTCCGCGAAATTATCGCCCGGCTTTAACCGGAAAACGCGGTGCGGGCTGGGCGCGCCTTGGCAACGGTAGACCACACCTCCGGTGATCGTGCCGATCGCGCCGTCGCGCACCGGCCCGATCATGCGCAAAGCCTTGTTGTTGTGGCGGTGACATGTGCCCGACAGGATTGACAGCTTGGCGGCTTTGGCTGCCTCGGTGACACGCAGAAAATGCCTGATGCCGGCGGGATCGGTGGCCACGGGTTTCTCGGCAAAGACATGCTTGCCAGCCTTGACGCACGCTTCGGCGTGCCGCGCCCGAAAAACCGGAGGCGTCGCCAACATAACGATCTCGGCATCGGTATCCATGATTTTCTTATAGCCGTTCGCGCCGCCAAAGGCGTATTTCACATCGCATCCGTGCGTTTTGCAGACGGCGGCAGCCTTCTCGGGGAAAAAGTCGGCGGCAGCCACCAGCACGGCCTGATGCCCCAGCCGTTCAGCCGCCCGGGTGAAATCCCGCGCGGCGCCGCTGCCGCGGCCGCCGCAACCGACCAAGGCGAACTTGAACACGCGGCGGGCTTGGCCGAAGATGACATTGGGGGCGGTCGCCAGCGCCCCCGCGCCGACGAAAAAAGACCTTCTTGATAAAGCTGACATTATGCTCTCCTCTGTTGAGCGATTGCGTGATTGGCGCGAACAACGTTTTCGTTTTGGTAGTAACATATCACATATAACAAAGTATGTGCTGACAGCATGCGCATAAAAAAGCTTGCATTTTGCGTAATAATTGTTGAGGCGGAAAACGGGAAACGGTATGATCCCGGTGATTATGAAAGGGGTTTTTCAAAAGGCGCCCAACGTGGCGCTGTTTCTCGCCACCGGCGAGAAGTCCGGGCGCGATAAGTTCGAGGGGATACTCCGCTATATGCGTTTGCACACGCCGTGGAACATTCACCTGATTGACAATTGCGTTGGAGAGCAGCAGCTTGTCAGTCTTAAGGCATGGGGCGTGAATGGCGTGATCATCGCCCGTATGCCTGATGCGGTCACTCTTGTGCAACGGGTTTCGGTGCCTGCCGTGGTAATGGATTCTCCGGCCTTGTACGAAAAACACCTGTCCAAAGCCTCGTATGTCATAAACGATAGCGAAGCGGTCGGCGCGGCGGGCGCGGCGGTCTTCATAAAACGGGGGTTCCGTGAATTCGCCTATGTGGCCAGTTCCTATGAGTGGGATTGGTCGATCAGGCGGGAGCGGGGATTCCGGGATTGTCTGGCCCGGTCTGATTTCAACTGCGCCGTTTACGGGCATCTCACCGCGCGCGAGCGCAAGGATTGGACGCTGGACCAGCAACGGCTTTTGAGATGGCTGCGCGGTCTTCCCAAACCGGTGGCGGTCTTGGCGGCCGACGACGCGCGGGCGCGCCAAGTTTTGGAGACCTGCCAACTGGCCGGCATCAGCGTTCCCGGGGAAATCGCCCTGCTCGGCATCGACAACGACGAGTTCGTCTGCGAAAACACGTCACCCACGCTTTCCAGCATACAGCCGGATTTCGATGCCGGCGGGTATGAGGCCGCGGCTCTGCTCGAGCAATTGATGAGGCGGGCCTTGCGATCGCCCCAGAAACTTTTCTATGGCGTTAAACGAGTCGTGGAGCGTGAGTCCAGCCGGTTTGCGCACGCGGTCGACCGGCGTTGTCTCCAGGGGCTGGAATTCATACGCCTGAACGCATGCGCAGCGATCAGCGTGCCGGATGTCTCGTGTCAGATGGGCGTCTCACGCCGTCTGGCGGAGATTCTGTTCAGCAAGCATGTGGGACATTCGATCCTCACGGAAATCCAGCGCGTTCGGCTGGCGCGCCTGAAGACTTTTCTTTCCGAAACCGCCTTGCCGATCGGTCAGATCAGTTGGCAATGCGGCTATCAGTCTGATCTGCACGCCAAACGCGTGTTCAAACGTGAGACCGGCATGACCATGAGCCGCTTTCGCCAGCAAAGCCGCCAGACCGGGGAGGCCGGGGCACGCGGCGGGCATAAGGGGCTTTACGTTATTAAAGCTGGCGGGAGCGCCCTTTGAAAAGAGAAAGCGATGAATTGAAAATCAGTCTCGACATAACCACGGGCCGTTTCAAAACGACTGTAGCACACGCCG
>JAQVSS010000248.1:2359-6500 GCA_028700415.1 Kiritimatiellia bacterium | reverse complement strand
TCCATTTCCGGCATGCGCAAGTCCGTGATGACAAGGTCAACCGTGTCGTTTTTGACTGACGCAATCGCGTCCTCGCCGTTCAGGGCTATAACGACTTCGTAACCGTCCGCATGAAACATGTTTCGGAGAAAATCAAGAATACCCGGCTCATCATCAACGATCAGAATCTTTGCCATACTACAACCCTCCCTGAGCTACTTTTGGCTACACGTGATACAGTTTACTAAAGCTGACCAAAAGAGGGAAGACATCCCCTTGCAGTGCGCTTCGCGCTTTTTGAGCTCCGTCGTTGGCCGCATTGACGGCGGTCGCCGAAAACCGTATGATGGGACCGTTTTCCGGCCGGGGAGAGAAAACCAGCCGAGGCGGGATCACAGTCTTTTTGCCAATGTTTATCGGAGCAAACGCAGGAGAACAACCATGTTTATAAAGAAGTCAAAATCGCGCCATTTTCCGGCGGCGCTGCTTGGTCTTTTTTTCCCCCTGAGCGTGCTGGCCGGGGAAAACAGCCTTTGGATGAGCCAGTTCGTCTTCCCCGACTGGGCCGCCTCAGGCAAATCCGGGCGCAGCGTCAGCCCCTCGGACAAGGATTCGGCGAGGCTGTGGATGCGCCATGTCATCCCGTTGCCGAAAATGGTCAGGCTGGAGGGAAGGTTGACCCTGCCCGCGCGGGAAATCCGCATCCTTCTGCGGCCCGGCGCGACCGACGTGGAGAAAACGGCGGCGGATGAGCTTGAGGACCTTGTCGCCGAAAAGACGGGGGCTGTGCGACCGTCCGGCCCGTTCAGGATTCTTATCGGCGTGTGTGACGGAAAGGGCAGGGTGGACGGAACCCCTGTGCCCGGGGCGGAACGGCTCCGGGGATTGGCGAACACGGATCAGGCGTATGCCATATCCCCTCTGGGCGACGGGCTGGCGGTAACGGCCCTTTCGGAGAAGGGCGTCTATTACGGCGTGAAGACCCTCCAGCAAATGATGCGCCCGTTCCTCGGGGACGACAAGGCCGTTGTGCCTGTGACGCTGATCCTCGACTGGCCCGACCTGGCCGAGCGCGGCCAGTGGGGTTCCTGGGAGAAAGACCCAGACCTGACGATGAAGTACATCCGCTACATGGCCGAGCGGAAAATGAACCTGATGGAGATGCAGAAGTGGATGTCCCTGTCTTTTGACGCCGGCAACCGAGGCGCTGTGGATTTGGATACCGTGAGGCGGGGCCAGGCCCGCCTGCGCGCGATCCATGACGTGTTCATAACCGAACATGTGATGAGCCTGGACAGGACCGGGCTGTTCGAAAGGTACCCCCAGACCAAAGGCGTGGGGAAAAAGGCGTATCTCCCGTGGAGGAAAGACATGGTCGCGCCGTGCGCCTCGAACCCGGACTTTGCCAAAGTCCTTTCCGAGTGGCTCGAGTCGTGCGCCTCCCAAGGCGTCCCGGACGTGAGCCTGTGGCTGAGCGAGATCGGGGGGATGCAGTGCGAATGCGAGAAGTGTAAAAACACCAACCAGTATATTCTGGAGACAAGGGCTTTTATCAAGGCCTGGGAGACCGCGCATGGAAAATACCCCGACCTCAAGATCCGGATATTGACAAGCCAGGGGACGGTGGATGTCAATAGTCAGATACTGGCGGAGGTGACGCGGCCGGAAATCCGCGTGACCTACTACTCGGGAAACCCGCCGGGCACCTACTATCCCGTGAGGGAACCGATCATCCCCGAGTTATTTGAGGCGTTCGCAAAGAAAAACGGCTGGCTCGGCTGTTACCCGTTATTATCGTCATCCTGGAAGCACATCCTTCCCTGGAGCTGCCCGCACTACATAAAATCCCGCATGTCCGAGTTTGTCGAGAAGGGGGTTACCAGCTTCGCCGGATACGTGGCCGAGAACGACAGCAATGATTTTTATGACTTCAATATCACGGCCGCGGCCGAGTGGTCGTGGAACGCGCGCGGCAGGAGCGAAAGGGAGTTCGCGGCCTCGTGGGCGACGTGCCGCGGGATGAATGACCCCGAGACGTTCGCCGACTGGGCGGTCATGATGGGGCCGGTGAACTGGGACCTCTACGGTTCACTGGTGCCGCATCCCCATTTCGAGGGAACGGCGGCAACAATGATAAACAACCGTGCGAAGCCGGAGCTGGGCAAAGGCATGTTCCGTTATTTCCCCACCCTCCAACATTTGGACGACGACCTGGCCGTGTGCCGGAAAGCCCTCGGGCTCGCGCAACAGCTGGGCGACGGGGCGGTCATCGCCGAGACACGTGCCGTCCAGGGCTACCTGGAAATGATCAGGGCCGTTTATTCCATCGCAGACGTCCTCTCGGACAGCACGGTCCGCAACGCGGACAAGGCAAAAATCCTTCGGGCCGAATCGGTCAAGCTCCAGGACGCGGGGAAACAAACAGTGGACGCCTTGGGCGCCTGGGCGAAAAACGTCGCGCCGGATTACGAGCTCAGTGATGACGCCAACCCGGCAACCGCGACACGGAAAACCGTCACTGATATCGCCGCTTCCTTGAGGTTTCTGGGGATAAAGTGAGCTGCCTACATACGCAGTACTGTGATACGTCTGGGTGAGGGAGAACACAGAGAACAGCGGAGCGTAGATATTCACGGGATAGACAAACGCTCCAGAATGTGGCAAATTAATTTTCGACATGGGCCGCGCGAAAGACGAGGTGGCGCGGGCTGGAATGTCATGGGAAGTGCTGATGACTGATAGATCTACTGATAAAATCGGGACGAGGGTCGGAGACCGGTGCCGGGGCGGTTGTTTTGTGTTGGGATTGACGTTCTGTGCCTCCCTGATACTGGCGGGATGTGCACATGTGCCACCCAAGCAGCAACGGTTGGTATCCAAACCCAACATGCGGTTCCAAAACTCTTCAATGTTTAGCCCCCAGAACAGACTGCTCACTCAATTCGAATCGAGCTCGGCGTCATCTGTTGGCGGCCAATCGAGCGGCGGCTCGTGTTCCGCATGTGAACTTCATTGATGAAACGTATTCCTATAGCGCTGCTCCTTGTGCTGGCATTCTTGCTGCCGGGAATGAACATGCTGTATGCATGGGAGAAAGCCCCGTTTTTCAGGCTCCCGCAGTTGGAGTCGGAAGAGCAGGTCAGCCTCGATGATTTTCGGGGAAAAATTGTTGTGCTCGATTTTTTCAACGCCAATTGCGGGGACTGTTCCCGAATCTCGTGGGAGCTTGAATCCGATGTTCAGGAGTACTATGAGGCCCGTTCCGGCAATCAGCACGGCATTGCCGTGCAGGTCGTAGCCGTAAACAGCGAGGCTGCCCAGCAGGAGGACATGGAGGCGTTCCTGCAGAAGACCGAACTGAGCATGGTGTTGGATGATCCTGAAGGCGCTCTGCTGCGACGCTATGGCGGCACCGGCTTGCCCTATCTGGTAGTCATTGATGCCACGGCTACGGAACCCGGTGCCACAGTACCCCGGGTTGTGCTTCGCCAGGCCAAATACGAGGGCTTGAGAAAACTGCGCGAGGTCATCGACGCGATCACGGGACAAACAGCTCAGGCAGCGTCCGGCCCCGAGACAGGTGTCAGCACCGCGCCGGGATCCGATCTCTCCCTGCCGATTCTTGAAACGGAGCGGCAGACCACCCACGAAACCACGCTGGATATGGCCGCAATGATTGCCTCGGACGTTTACGTGACGGATATGCTGGCGGAATACCGTCATAAGCGCCCGTCCGCAGAGTTCAGCCTTGCGGCCTCTTATCGGCCAACCAAGATGGATTTCAAATCCGAACGCCTCGGGCTAAAGCGACATAAGCAACTGACAGAGGACCACTACGGTGTTCAAGGCGGCGTCAGTTCCGACCTGAACGAAACCCTCACGTTGAAGATGAATGGCGGCACCTACGACGGTTTTCAGACATACCGTGCGCTATGGATGGACGAATACAACCGCCTCAAATTTGGCAACCATGCAGGATATCGGGATGCCGATCCATGGGGGTACAATGCGTCTCCAAGCCTTCGTTGGGAATACCTTCCCGACGCCGGATTTGCTGAAGCGGGCATGTCCTACCAGTACGACAGGGTTTCGCCGGGTTATGAAGGGGGGCCACCGCTTGTCCGGCTGCGCGACACCTATGAAACGGTTAGCGGTCATCTGT
>JAQVSS010000248.1:0-2259 GCA_028700415.1 Kiritimatiellia bacterium | reverse complement strand
CTTCCCGACGCCGGATTTGCTGAAGCGGGCATGTCCTACCAGTACGACAGGGTTTCGCCGGGTTATGAAGGGGGGCCACCGCTTGTCCGGCTGCGCGACACCTATGAAACGGTTAGCGGTCATCTGTCGTTTGAGAATGTGCTGACACGCCGCCTCCGCACGCTGGTGGAAGGCCGGATCGATGATACCACGGAACGTGAAAAGCGCGTGACCCTGCAGAGCGCGCTCAATTACGCGCTGGCGGAGGATTGGGTCGTGCGGCTGGCCGTCGGCTACGCGAATGAGGAACCACACTTTTCAGCAAAAACGACCAGTGCCGTGCTCGAGCGGGACTGGCATGACACCTGGTTCGTAAGTGTGTTCGGGCGCTACTACGAAGACACAAGTGAAATTGAGAATGGCATTGCCAATGATGCTGCAGCGCCGCCGCTCAAAACCTATCAGGTCGGTCTGGGCGTACGCCGAAAGGGGTACCGGTCCACCATTAAATTCGATATCGGCCCCTGCTTCAGCAGGTATGATCTGCAACCCAAGCGGAACACTGATTTCGACCAGCTCTATAAAGACCGGGACTGGCTTTCACTGCAGGCCGCATTTCAGTATCAGTTCTAATCAGAAAAAGAATTTCGCGAACCGCAAGATTCCCTGTTTCCACGGCACACGGTGCGAGACGCCCGAGGCATTCCTGAACGTGTCGAGGTTCGCCACATACCACCGGTAATTACGTATCAAAGCGTCCTTGTTCGAATACTTCGGCGTATACCCCAGCACGCGCTCGGCCTTTTCGATGCTCACAAACGAATCCTCACACGCCGTCTCATATACCCACTTGTAAAGCGGTGACAGGTGCAGCATTTCAAGAAAACGGAGCGTCCAAATCATCGGGGCGGCCGGGAACCCGCGGATTTTCTTTCCGTGTCCCGCGTCGTCAAGAACGGCCTGATAATCCTCGCGCATGGTGGTGAATGCTTTGGCCCCGATGTTGAAGGTGTCGTTCACCGCGGCCTTGTCGAGTGTCAACGCCAGCCAGATCGCCCCGCACAGATCCTCCACATCGAGCAACTGATAGCGGTTCCTGCCATTGCCGATCAAGGGGAACCCATGTCCCGTGTACGCCCAGTCGTAAAAAAGCGCGAACACGCCGAGACGCTCGGGGCCAATAAACGATTTCGGGCGGATGATGGGCACACAGAGCCCCTGTTTACGGGCATCAAGGCACATCTCTTCGGCCATGATCTTGGCCCTGCCGTACGGGCCGACGCCGATCAGCCGGTCGGTCTCGTAAAGCGGATGGTGATCGGGTATCCCGTACACCGCGGTCGAAGAGATCATGACAGCCCGCTCAACCCCCGCTTCCCGCGCGGCAGCCATCACGTTCCTCGAGCCGTCCACATCGGTCGTCATGATGTCGTGTTCCGAATAGAGCGGCAAGGCTGCTGCCGTGTGGATGACCCACGTGACTCCCTCCATCACTTTTTTGAGCGCCGCCACGTCACGGATATCTCCCACCACGGCATCGACCTCACCCTTTTCGGGATAGTCGAACGGCACGAGGTCAATCGACCGGATGTCGGTGATCCCTTTGCCCCTCAGGAACCGGATCAGGTTGATGCCCAGAAACCCGCTGCCCCCCGTGACCAAAACTCTCTGACTCATGCTTCGTCTCCCTCTTACATCGCCTGCTTAGACGCACGGCAATACGGTGAAACCGTCCGCAACTGAAAGTGTCTCTTATCTTACGCGCCTTGCGTCGCTATCGCAAGTGTGGTAAATCTTTTTCATGCACACACCTTCCGCCGAGACACTCGCGAACGCAGCCCGCCTGCTTTGTGCAGGCGGTGTAGCCGTTATCCCCACCGACACGGTTTACGGCATCGCCGCACATCCGGCCTGTCCCGAAGCCGTGCGCCGCATATGCGCGATCAAAGGCCGCCCCACCGGCAAGCCGATCGCGCTGCTCGCTTCAGGCGCTGACGCGGTCACCGCGTTCGGCGCGGCCTTTCCCCCTGCCGCTCAGCGCCTTGCCGACGCCTATTGGCCAGGCGCGCTCACGCTTGTCCTGCCCTGCGGTACAGGTGCGGAAGGCTTTCGCGTCCCGGCTCACGGCCTGACCCGCACCCTGCTCGCCGCTTGCGGCGGCACCTTGCGTGTCACCAGCGCCAACCTCAGCGGCGCAATGCCCGCCGTCAGCGCCGTAGAGGCTTTGAAAGACGTGGGGCTTGAAGCGGATCTCGTCATTGACGACGGAGTCTCGCCCGG
>JAQVSS010000247.1 GCA_028700415.1 Kiritimatiellia bacterium | reverse complement strand
AGCTCGGCTACCGCTACGCCGGCGTCGGCCCCGGCGACGAGGTGATCGTGCCGGCCAACACCTTCATCGCGACCGTCGCCTATCCGCTCTCGGTCGGCGCGAAGCTCGTGTTCGCCGACGTCGACCCCAAGACGGTCAACATGGATCCGAAGGACGTCGCGCGTAAGGTCACGAAAAAGACCAAGATCATCGTCCCCGTGCACATCGGCGGCTATCCGTGCGACATGGACGCGATCATGAAGATCGCGAAGAAGCACGACATCGTCGTCATGGAGGACGCGGCACACGTGTTCGGCGGCGAGTACAAGGGCCGCAAGCTCGGCACGATCGGCCATTTCGGCTGCTTCTCGATGCACGAGGTCAAGAACTGTACCTCGTTCGGCGAGGGCGGCGTGCTTGTCACGAACGTCAAGGAGTACCGCGGCGAGGCGCGTCGCGCCCGTTTTCTCGGCATCGACTTCACCTCGAAGATCCACAACTGGCTCTACAACATCTCGCTCATCAAGGGCAAGGGCAAGGTCTGCTACCAGGCGTGCAACAACGCCTCGGTGACCGAGATCCAGGCGCTCGGGCTCATGCGGCAGATCAAGCGCTACGACAAGATCCTGGCCGAGCGCCGCCGCGCGGCGACCTGGATGACCAAGCGGCTCTCCGGCGTGCCCGGCATCATCCCGCAGGCGCTCGGCGACGGGAAGACGGTCAAGCCGACGTTCCACCTCTATCAGCTCCAGATCGATCCGAAGATGGTCGGGGGCGACGTGCAGACGCTCAAGACGAAGCTCGAGGCGAAGGGCGTGACGAACATCCCGCACTTCGGCCCGATCTACCGCTTCGCCGCAATGATCGGAAAGGGTTTCGACGAGAAGGCGATCGCGAAGACCTGCCCGGTCACCGAGTACGTCTTCGACAAGTGCTACACGCACCTGCCGATCTACGGGCTCACCAAGGACCAGCTCGCGTTCATGTCCGACGCGATCCTCGAGTCCGTCGCCGAGATGAAGGCGGAGGCGCGCAAGTGAAAAGACGCGATTTCCTGATCGGGATCGGGGCGCTCGCGTCCGGCGGCTGCAGGTGCCCGTTCGGCGGCTCCGGCATGAAGCTCGCCATGGCCGGCTACACGCTCAACAAGTTCAAGACGGACGCGGCCCTGGAGTTCTGCGAGAAGCACGGCTTCCGCCGCCTCTGCGTCAAGGACTTCCACCTGCCGTTCAACTCGACGCCGGCGCAGATCGCCGAGTTCCGCCGCAAGTGCGCGGATCACGGTGTCACGCCGTACGGGGTAGGGCCGATCACCATGACGACGCCCGACGAGGCGAAGAGGCACTTCGACTACGCCGCCGCGCTCGGCGTGGACCTGATCGTCGGCGTGCCCGGCAACAAGACCGGGCCGAAATGGACCGACATCCACAGCGACAGGGCGATGTGCGAGCGCTGCTCGAACCTCGCGGACGAGTACAGGACGCGCTTCGCGATCCACAACCACGGGCGCAATCCGAAGACCGGCAACCCCAACCTCTATCCGGCCCTCCCGGAGACGCACGAGTTCATCAAGGACCTGAGCCCTCGCATGGGATTCTGCGTCGACTGGGCGTACACCTTCGCCGACAGGCTGGACTGCGCCGAGATGGCGCGCAAGTACGCATCCCGGATCTTCGACGGCCACGTGCGCTGCATCTCCGACCTCGGCAGCGGCTCGTCGGGCGTCAATCCGGCTGGCCGCGTCTTCGACTACGACGGCATTTTCGCCGCGCTCAAAGAGATCGGTTATTCCGGCTGTCTCGGCCTCGAGCTCGCGAACGCGTTCCCGGACAATCCGCAGTGGATCGACGAGTCGCGCGCATATTTCGAAAGTTTGATGTAATACCGCCCTGTGGAGAGAAATCAATCCCGGACCGAGTTGTCCCGATAGGCGCGGGTATGTGTCCGCACTTTGCCCCGGGAAAAAAGGCGAAACAAGCGTCAAGCGTCTGCGCCTTGGGCAGACAAGGGTGGGAAGACGTGCCCCTGCCGGCCAAGTTGGATTAGGGCGGCCCCGGGCCTGCCCGGGAGTTATCCGCCGAACACGTACACCAGCGGCAACCGTTCCGCCACCGCGCGTACGCCCGGCATGAAAACGCCTAACGGCAATTCCGGCGGCGCAAAGACAAACAGCACCCGCACTTTGTTGTCTGACCCTCCCGCCTTCTTCACCAGTCCCGGCAGCTCTTCCCATTTCTCAAACGGATATTCCCGCGGCGTGAGTTTGGGGTCAAGTCCCTCGACGGTCCAGTCCTCTTCAATGAAAATCAGTTTCTTTTTGAGCGTGCCATCCACGCCCGCCGTCACATGCAGTTCAAAAGGCTGGGGATTACGCCCTTCCCGTTCGCGCCATTTTTCCAGCGGCAGAAACGCGCGCGTGAAAAGTCCCTGCCCCGTCTTGCCGTCGAGCTTGAGCCCCTTGCCGTCCAGCATACCAAAAACCCGCGCGACATCGACCGCACGCTTGAGCGGCATCGCGTCATCCATCTCCACCGTCACGAACAGCTCGCGCCCCGACTCCGCCTGACCGCGCAGCCAAGTAAGCGCGTCCGCCAGCCCGGCCTGTTTCAACAGACTCCCGTCTGCCCCCTTGCACGTCACCGCCACCGCTCCGCCGTCCATCGACGCCAACGCCGTCAGCGGCAACACGCGCGGCTTGCCATCTGCCGCCAGCGGACGCAAAACGACCTCCAACAGCGTGCCGTACGGCAGCGCCTCCGCCAGCGAGAGCCGCCCGTACACCTCCGTCTGCCCCACCTGGAACGGCACGTCAAAAACCGTTTCACCCGCATTGTAGAGCGAGATAACCGAAGACGGCATGTTCGTGTCGGTCACGCACACACGGTTTTCCCACCCGCCTCCCGTAAAAACCAAGCCCCCTTCCCCAAGCAGGGGCGCAGACGCCTCCTGATCCGCAATGAGTGTATGCAGCGGTTTCTCGGGGGAATCCGGGACATCCAGGCGCCGCACCGCCGCTGTCATGCGTTCCCCAACGGGCCAGAAACGGAAAGGGCGGCTTCCTACCCCTCCCCCGCGTGCAACGCCCAAACTTTCAACCGCTTTAACAATGTCGCTGGGCATCGCCACGGTCACAGCCCCCGCCTCATAGGCGCGGTCGCTCAACGGGCCGACCAAAAGAAATTCTGCCGTGATTCCAACCCGGTGCCCCACAGCCTCGGCCAACAGACGTACCTCGCACTTCTGCTGATCAGCCACCACCCCGGGCCACACCTTGAAGGTTGCGGAAGCCGCCCGTTGGCGCGTCTCATTCCATGCGTTGACGGCATTGGTGTTGACCAGAGACCACGCCGCAGGGCCGGAGAAGTCCGCAGCACACAGCGTGCATGCCGCAAACACAACACCGGACAGCAGCACGACACGTCTCCCGTTCCAAACGCCCTTAGCCACCTCCACCCTTCGCGATTGCTTAATGCCGTTTGCCCATTGCCGCCACCGCAGCCTTGAACCCCTCCCCAGACTTCACGATCACTTTCTCATCCACACTGAAACTCAACCGGAAATAACCGGGAAAGCCGAATCCGGCCCCCGGCACGGCCAACACGTTCTGTACGAGCAGCGCCTGAACAAAAACCTGATCGTCACCGCCCGGCGCTTGAGGGAAGAAATAGAACGCGCCCTTCGGCATCGCGAACGTGATCCCGGCATCCGTCAGCACCTTGGCCATCGCTTGACGGCGCCGGTTATATACCGAAATGTCCACGCCCTCGTTCAGGAGAGCCATTGCCAGCCGCTGTCCCAGCACAGGCGCGTTCACAAACCCCAGTGTGCGGTTCGTCATCGTCACCGCGTTCATCAGAACCGCCACGTCCGGCATCGCGGGATTCGCGACGATATAGCCGATCCGCTCGCCTGCCATCGACAGGTTCTTGGAAAACGACCCCAACACAAGCGTGAACGGAGAAAGCGGCAACACGGGCGGCACCTCTGCGCCGTCATAGGCGAGGAAACGGTACGGCTCGTCGCTCACAAGATACAGCGGACGCTCGCGCTTCGCGTTCACGCGGTCCACCAGCGCTGCCAAACGCTCCAGCGTGGTCCTCGAATAGATGCACCCGGCCGGATTGTTGGGCGAGTTGACGAGAATCACGCGCGTCTTGTCCGTGACCGCCGCCTCCATGGCCGCGATGTCCGGCTGGAAATGGGGCGGCAGCGCCGGCACAGGCTTCAGCACCCCCCCGAAATGCCCGCAATAGAACCCGTACTCGACAAAATACGGCGCGGGACACAGCACCTCATCCCCCGGCTCCAGCACGGCCCGGAAAAAGGCCGTCAACGCCCCGGCCGCGCCGCAGGTGACCAAGACGTGCGAGGCCTGCACGGGGGCCTCCTGCTGGCGCGACAGATAGGCGGCAAGCGCTTCGCGGAACTCGGGCAAGCCGGCGTTCGGACAGTACCCCATCCCGAACGGCTGCACCGCACGCTCGGCAAGCGAATGCAACGCCTCACGCGCACGTGCCGGCGGGGGAATATCCGGATTCCCGAGACTGAAGTCGTACACGTTCTCGACGCCGAACCGTTTCTTCAGCTCCAGTCCCTTTTCAAACATTTTGCGGATCCACGAGGCATTTGCCATCTGGTCCCGGATCTCACATGACACCATCTGCATCCCGCCACCCCTTCTTCCCGCCGGCCTTAACCGTCTGAACCCTTAAGACCCGCGCCGTCACCGCGCCTGCCTGTTTCAGGATCTTTGATCCGCGCGTAATCTTGCACAGACTGATTTTCAGCTTCTCCGCGATTCTGCGTTGCGGCACTCCCGCCGCAAGCAGCTCCAGCAATTTCCACCGCAACGTGATGTCGTACACTTCTCCCGGCGTCAGCAACTCATTAAGAAAAGCACGCATTTCCTGGGGAGACGTGATCGACGCCAATACCCCAGCCACGGTCTCAAAAGCCCGCAGGTCCACCTTCTGTTTCGCCCTGACCATTCTGTTCTCCTAACCGGCTTACCAGCGCTGCGACGACTTGCGTCTCAACGCCTCCTCCGCTTCAGTTTCCTCGATCTTGGTCAAACGCTCTTCCAGTAAAGGGAACGTGTGTTTATTTTTGAACAACGCCGAACACATTCCCAAATCAATGAAATACACCCCGCCCTGATTGAGCCGGGCCATCAGATCCTGCGGCGATTGGGCGTGCCGCAGCGCCTTCGGCAGAACCCCCATCAGCGTCCTCGCCGTCCCGTAATTTCCGTTCACACGGTTATGCCGCTGGCTGAAGAAAAACATCTCGCCTTGCGCCAGCGCCTGCTCATACCCTTTGCGCAACCGTTCCAGATTCGCCCGCAGTTCATCTTTTTTCTGTTTGACCTCTTCAGTGCCCAACGCCTTGGCCGTCCGCGCAGGCGCCTGCGGTTCCGGTGCGGCATTGGCCGGCATGGCAGGCTTTTCCTCACCGTCCGCAAACAGGTCATCGATGCTCTTCACAGCTTGGGGCGCCGTGGAGTCCCCGGGGCTCGCCGTCTTCTGCGGCGCATCCACCTTCTCGAAATCCCCATCCGCGTCCACCGCTTTTTTCCCCGTCCCGTTTCCCGGCGCCCCGTTGAACGCATCCCACGGCACTGGCTGTTGTATCTGGATGCGGTTGATGAAGATGCCGTTCCCTTTTCGCGTCACCGTATACGGAGGCGGCAGATATCGTCCCTCAATGAACACAAAACCCGCCCTTTGCGGCATCCCCAGCGTAGTGCCCAATTCCGCCAGGGCCTCTTCCGGCACTTCCGGCAACTCAACCGCACCCGAAACCGACGCCACAATGGAAACCAACACCACTTCCCAGAAAAACCTCATATGCCCCGATTCCCCCGATTCCCCATAAGGGTCAACTGAAAAAAAAGCCCCACTTTGCCGTAACGCAGAACCTCTGGAACCTCACGTATGAGGTGGGTGCTCTAGTCGGCGTTTTCCGGAACCTGTCCCGAAAGACAGTGCCGTCCTGCGCCGCATTCAAACTCCCGGTACAAATTGAAGGTCAGAGAAATGCTGCTTATCCGCGTACAAAGCAGGGCCCACTTCGTTCTCGCGCCGGAGCCGCGTTCGCTTTTCCGGCTTCATTCAAAGATCCCGAAACCCCTTCACCCTTCGCGCACGTCCACTTTCAGGTCTTCTTTCAAAGCCTGAACGATTTTCGCAAAGGCCGCGTTCACCTCCTGATCCGTCAGCGTCCGGTCCGGCGAACGGAAGGCAAGCGTATACGCTAAACTGCGTTTCCCCTTGCCCATTTCTTTTGATTGAAAGATATCAAAAAGCTCGACCGCGGTCAATTCCGCAGGCCCCGCCTTGCGAACCGCAGAGACCACGTCGCGATGCGTCACCGACGCGTCCGCCATGAACGCGATGTCGCGCCGGACCGCGGGATATTGCGGCACCGGCTTGAGCGCCGCAACCGCCCCCGCCCCCGCCAACAGCGGAGCCAGCCGGAGCTCGGCCAGCGGCATCGGCGAAGTCATGCGCCACTGGTGACGCAACGCCGCCGACACCAGCCCCATGCAGCCGATCCGCCCGCCGTTCA
>JAQVSS010000246.1 GCA_028700415.1 Kiritimatiellia bacterium | reverse complement strand
TGTTCAGGTTTGTTCACGTTCATATCCTTTCTGGCCCCGCTGGATCTGGCGGCGGTACTGCATGGGCGTCATGCCGATGTGCTTGCGGAAAGCCGCGTTGAACCGCTGCGGGCTGGAGAACCCGACCTGGGTCGCGATGCCGCTGACCTTGATGTCCTTTTGTTCCAGCAGCTTACAGGCATGGTCAACCCGGATCTGCATTAGGAAGGTCATCGGGCTCATGCCGGTCTCATCGCGGAAAGCACGCGTGAAATAGCCCTGGCTGAGAAACACGTAGGCCGCAACATCTGAAATAGACAAATCCCGGTCGTGGTTTTCCACGATGTAGTCGCGTGCGATCTTGACCAGTTCCCGGGCCTTGCCGCTCCGGACGCGCAGGCTTTCCTCCCATTCCTCGCGCAGGCCCCGGGCCAGCACGACCAGCAGCTCCATGGCCAGAAGCTGCATCATCAGCTCGCGCCCGTAGGCTTCCTTCCTGTTTTCGCGCAGGATGCGCTCGACCAGCGCGGCGATATCCTGCCGGCTCCGGCCGCGCAGCAACAGGTAGGACTCGGCGGGTTTTCCTCCTTCGGGCGATTCGTTGCCTGAGGCGAAGTGGATAAACTGCTCCAGTGTCTGGGGCGCGATGTCGGTCGACCGCAAGGGGGTGTCCAGCGGCTGGCCCGGCACCAGGCCGTGGCGGGAAAAACCGAAATAGAGCACCATCATGTCGGCGGATCCGTCGAGAACGCGGATGCTGTGCGCGCTGCGCGGGCGGATCACCAGCGTGGCGCCTTTCTCGATCAGGACACGCTTGCCCTCGATCAGGAACTCAGCCTTGCCGCTGCGCATGTAGGTCAGCTCGTGGTGGTCATGGCGGCTGGGGTGCGTCATGGTTGCAGAACGTTCAAAGGACCTCTCGATCCCCTTGAAAACAACCGGTATGGAGCCGGCGGCATCCATGATGCCCTTTTCGACAGCCGGCAAAAGATCCTCAAACATGTGCATTCACCCGCCCCCATCATAGCAGAAAGCAGGTGGGATGTAAACACGCGTAAAAGCCTTGCTGCGGCGTCTTACGGCCTATTCGTTGACGACTGCCAGCCGGATGCTGTAGTGGATATCCGCAAAGGCCAGCAAGGCCGCCTCCTCTACCGACAAGTCCAGGCAGAGCAGCAGGTCCTTGCTCTGCGGGCCGGCCACGACAGCCAAGCCGCTTTGCGTTGCGCCGTCGAGTACGCGCAGCACAGTGATGTTTTTCAGGACCTGCACCGGCTGATCGGCGGCGCCGCGCGGAACCAGGTGCAGATCGACCCGGCATCCGGCAGCCAGCCAGTAGCCATTGGCCGAAGCGCGATCCAGACGCAGCGTCATGAGACGCCGGCCAGGGCCCGGGCCGGGATATTGGATGCCTTCCGGCTGATCGCTCAAACGACGGGCATGCAGGATTTCACCGGCAACCAGCCCGGTCGGCGAAAAAAGTCCGACCGCCGAGTCGGGATCTGAAAACCAGTCTGGCTGGACGCTTTCGACCGGCATGCGAATCAATGCGATATCCCCGGCTGTCAGCGATCCGCCGGCGGGAATTTCGCAGCTCGCGACCGCGACCGAAGCCCACGCGACCTTCGGTCTTGACGCGCCTGCCAGCCAGGACAGCCCCACCAGGATGACCGTCGCGGCCAACGTCAGCAGGATTTGCTTTTTCTGTTGCATCGCATTCACCTCATCTTGCGAATCGTCGCCTAACCGATCAGAATCTCCAGGGCATGGCGAATCAGGACGGTCTGACCGTCCGGCAGTGTCAGGATCGCGTTGATCTGGGCGATCGGCTGGCTGTCAGGCTGCCGTTCCTGCATCCAGTGGTCAGGATCGTAATCCAGGTAATGCGTGTAGAAACGGACACTGTCCAGCACCAGGCGATCGGCCAGCAAGGCCGGCATCCGTTCTGAGAACGCCTCGCTCAGCAAAGCGCGGCCGCTAATGGACAGCACCTTGGCCTGCCCTTCCGACAAAATGGCCGGATCCAGGCACAAACAGGCGGCCGGCAGGACCTGCTCGACATGCTGGTGGGCCCGGACGACCAGAAGGTGGCCATACGCCATCTTGATTAGCTGGACGCTGAGCGGAATGAGTAGCAGCAGGCAGAACCCTGCAACAAGCAGGGCATACCCTACGGAGCCGCGTCTCCTGTTGTATAGACGCGGCACTCCAGTTGAATCGCGCAGGAATAATGCCATGTGATCGCCTCCATCCTCATGTCCGGTGTGATGCGCTGACCGGGGCAGGCAGCCTCGACCGAGAGCTGCATGGTCTGGCCAAAGGACGATTGCTCCGGCGCCTGGATCTGGAGCACCGTGAAGTGACGTCTCTCCAGCTCTGTGGCCAGGGCTGCGGCCGCCGATGGGGGCAAGCCGCCGGACTGGTCCATGACACGCGCGTAGTGGTGGCACACGGCATCAAACTCGACACGCTTGAACAGGGGCAGGCTGCAAAGCAGCAGCATCAGCACCAAAGATGTCAAGATAAACAATCCGAATACCGTGACCAGCAGCCGTCCGAGCATGTCCGCCTCCTGTCTCCCCTTAGGGCCTCCGGTTTCCCGGCGGCGGGCGGCCGCTTGCCCAGGCTCGCAATCCGCCGCCGGGTAACCTGTCTTCTTCTGATGAATCCGACCGGCAATCGCCAATGAGACGATCGGCTTATCTCTCGCCGGCTCTTACGTCGTTGCGAAAAGCGTCGCCGTCATGCTGGTCCACCAAGTGCCAAGGTCGGTGATCACGCCTGTAGCGAACGTCCTGAGCCCAGGAATGATCACGAGGGCTGCGATGATGATCCCGGCTGCGATCCCGATCACCTCGTTGAGGCCGAAACCGCTGCGTCTACGGATGCGCATCAGCTTTTCTGTGCGCTTCCGCACCAGGTTGTGCGGGCGGCGTTGCCCGCGGGAAAAACGTTGTCTCATGTCAAAACCTCCCATGATTTATTGCCGGCAGTCCCGGGACTGCATTCAGCCGAAAATCGTGTCAAGCGCGTCCAGCGCGCCATGGACAAGCGGATAGAGAAACAGGACAGCAACCGGAACCAGGCTGGCCGCAGCCGTCCACACCAGGCGGTGGCGCACGCGGTTTGTTTCCGCCTGCATCTGGCTGAAGAAACGGGCAAACAGCAATTCTTCCATACGCTGCATGCTTTTTCCCGCGACGCCTGTCTGCAGGCATTGTTGGATGTTGGCCTGGAGCAAATCGACGTCCTGACCTGAAAAGGATTGCCGAATTACGGCAAAAGCCTGTTCAATGTCGCAGGTTACTTCAAAGATCGCTGTAAACCGGACCAGCACAGGGCCTACGACCGGTTCGCGAACCGCTTCCGGCAGGCCGCGCAGCGCGTCGGTCACCGCAACACCTGACATGATCTGGCTTTCCAGGAAACGGTACACCTTGTAAAGGCTGCGCGAGAACGCCTGCTGGCGTTTCCTGACCCGGTTCCTGACGATGTTGTCGACCCACGCGGCAAGCCCGGCGGCAGATGCGATGGGCACCAGGGGTGACGGATGCGTCAGCAGGCCAAACAGCAGCAAAAAGAGCGGTAAAACCAGCTGCGCGAGAAGATACAGCTCCAGGGCCCAGGCGTGCTGGTATCCCGCCCTCTGCAGGAGACGGCGCATCCTGGCAACAGGCCTGCCTGGATGCAGCGCGGACAGCCACCTCGGCCGACGGTCTGCTTTCCGTCCGGGCTGGTTGCTGAGGGCAGCCTGGGACAAAGGGTTGCCCAGGCCAAGGAGCAGCGCCGGAAGCAGGTGGTACAGGCAGCCGAAAAGCACCAGGCCGGCCGGCAGCAGGATGAACAGGATCCTGATCGCGCCGCGGTCCATGCTCAGGCCCCGAGCCTGTTTTGGATCAGGCAGAATGCGGCGACCGCGGCCAGGTAGCTGATCATGCCGACGATAGCGAGCATCCGGCCGGGCATGCTGGCTGTAAAGAGCCGCAGAAGGTCGGCGCTCGTCCCCAGCCGCAGCAGGCACCCGGCCGGAACGGCCAGCAAAACCAGTCCGGTGATCCGCCGGTCGTGCGCGTTGGACAGCTTGCGCCGGGTATACTCCTCCTCGATCCGGCTGAGCTGCCATGCCAGGTGCTCGAGCAATGCGGGCAGATCGCCGCGGTAACGCAAGTTGAAGCGCAGCGCCACAACCAGGTCCTGGAAATGCTCGTGCCCGATCCCCTGACGCATCAGGTCCAGGGCCTGTTCGACGGCCATGCCCCCGCGCACGCGGGTAACAAAGGCCGAGACCGCCGCGCGCGTCGGCTGTTCCAGCCCGGCGTCGAGGCACTTCTGGCAGGCGTAGATCAGGTCTTCACGGACCTGGCACCACCGGCTCAGTGAGCTGGTCAGCTGCAAGGTCTGCTGGCGAATCCGGGCCCTTTGTCCAGGCAATGTCCATTTCATAGTGATCAATCTCCTCCCGATAGCCTCGGACAACAACGATCCTGTCAACTTTGAACTGCTTCAGTCCGACGATGATGTCCAGGCTGCTGCCGATCATGCGGCGCAAGGTCCGGTCGCTTTCTCCTCGCGAAGCCGGCCGGGCGAGGGCCAGCAAGCGGTCCGGCACTTCTTCCGGCCGGACGGCATGGATCGTGCCCAGGCAGCGATGGCCTGAAAAGGCGGCGTGGATAAACGCCAACGCTTCGTCACCGACAATTTCGCCGATGCAGTACGTGTCCAGCGACATGGTCAGCCCGTCGCGAACCAGGTCGTACAGGCTGACCGGTCGGCCGCCTTCGTGCGGTTTCTTGATCCGCTGCAGCAGGCAGCAGGGCTTTTCCGGGTACAGCTCGCTGTCGCTCTCAGCGACCAGCACACGCTCCAGGCGCGGCATTTCTTCCAGAAAGGCCCGCAGCAAGGTGGTCTTGCCGGCAGCGCCCCTGCCGCAAAAGAGGACAGAGCGGCCTTCTGCCGCCCAACGCCGCAACAGGTCCGCGACGGGTTCGCCAAACATGCCGCCATCTTGAAGATCCCTGAGGCGAAGCGACTTTTTCCGGTGCTTGCGGATGCAAAGCGTCGGGAACCGGACGCTGCGCGGCGGAATAGTCACGTTGATGCGCAGGCGGCTCTGTTCGTCTGTCACGCGGCAGTGGCTGTCGTTCTCGTTGATCTGGCCGCCATTGCGGATCACCAGGAGGCGGCAGAACGTGTCATAAGTCCCGGCGTCCGAAAAGCGTAAAGGCAGGGCCTGGCGGACTCCGTCCACCTTGATCGTGAAGGCGTCCGGTGCCGTCGCATCCACATCCGTGACCGCCTCGTTCAGAATATATGGCTGCAGCGGGCCGTAACCGAAAAGGAAGTCCATCACCTGCTGCTGCAGATCGCGGCGGAAAAATCCGGCCCGGACGCTGACCTGGTCGGCGGTACGGGCGATGATATCCCAAAGAACCTGGCGGGGAACCTTATAAGCGGCGACTGCCGCGACTGTAGCCGCGTCCGACTGCAGGATCTGGCTGCATACGGTCGCGACCAGTGCCTGCAGGTCGGGCTGGACCGGTTCGGCGCCAGATGGCCTGCCCTGGTCCCTCAGGATCAGCGGCAATCTGGCATCCTCCGCCTGGACTTGCTGCAGCTGACTGGCCAGCCAGGCATGGGATGAGACGACAGGCATGTCAGGCACCTTCTTTCTCAGGGGTCCGGGACAGGCCGAGCCGGTCGGCAAGGCGGCTGTATTCGGTCTTGTTTTTTTCGCAAAGCGCCGCTGCGTAAGGACGGGTCCGGCGACTGGCTGTCCGTTTTGCGCAAACGGAAATCCGGGCGGAGAGGTGGTTCTCGCACAGCTCGGCCATGGTGCTGCCGCTCAGGTCGCGCTGCGGGTCGTAGGGAAACGCGACATAGTGCAGGCGGTCGATCGGCAGATGGTGGCGGCTGATCAGGAAATCGACCATCCGATTGACTTCACGGAACGTGCCGAGATCTGCATTGAGCGGCAAAACGATCTGATCCGCGGTCATCAAGGCCAGGCAAGTGTAGGCATCAAAAATCGTCCGGTTCACCAGCACCATAACCAGGTCGGTCACCAGCTGCGCCATCTTGAGGACCTGGTGCAGCGAGTCCAGGTGAACATACTCGTAATCCTCCAGCTTGACCGTTCCAGACAGCAGCCGCAGGCGGGAAACTGCGGTTTCCTGAGTCAGGGAGCGCAGGGCCTGCGGTGTCAGGCGGCCCTGCTGCTGGGCCTTAAGGGCCGCAGCCAGTCCGCAGGTCTGGTCTTGTGTCCGCACCCGGTACACATGGCCGGGCACACCGAGCAGCAAGTCGGCCCGGGGGTTGAGCAGGTTGGCGTCAATGACGAGGACATCGCGGCTCCTAGCCAGGAAAGCGGCCAGCTCGCAGCCGCAGGCAGGACCGTCCCAGACACACAGCAGCGGCGCGGCCAGCCTGGCCTCTTCCGGCGGTTTCTCGTCCCGCATGGCTTCGTCCGGCTGATCCGCCTGGTCCTGACGGCCGACGCGCTCCAGGGCACGGGCCAGCTCGCCGGCCTGCTCCAGCCGCCGGGCAGGATCCGCGTGCAGGCAGCGGCTGAGCAGGTTTTTCAGTTCGTCAGGCATGTCGGCATCCAGTTTG
>JAQVSS010000245.1 GCA_028700415.1 Kiritimatiellia bacterium | reverse complement strand
CAAAAGCGGTGAGCGAACTCATGCGAATTCTTGGAAATGACGGGGATTTGAAAATTTACGCGCAGAAGAATCAGGTGGTCTTTGAACTGGGCGATACCGTTTTGAGCAGCAAACTGATCGATGGGGTTTATCCCAATTACCGGCAGGTTATTCCCAGCGCATGCGACGAACGCGTGGTGATTGAAAGGGAACAGCTTTTGTCGGCGTTGCGTCGCGTGTCGGTTGTCACGACCGATAAATCAAATGCGACCCGGATGACTTTTTCCGCGAATCAGTTGATTATCAGCACCAACACGCCGGATGTCGGCGAAGGGCGCGACACGGTGCCTGTAAAGTATGCGGGAAAAGAAATATCCATTATTTTCAATCCCGAGTACGTGATGGATCCGCTGAAAAACATTGACGACGACGAAGTGTTTATTGAAATGAACGACGGGCACAGTCCAGCCCTTCTGAAATGTAATGTGCCGTTTTTATATGTGCTGATGCCGCTTCGGATCAGTTGATAAAAATCGAAATCGGGGTTGCTTTTGGTCATCCTCTTTCGGTATTATCTCTTTCCCTTTTGAGGGAAAAAAGCGTCTTCGCATTGCCTCATGGTGTAACGGTAGCACAGCAGACTCTGGATCTGCTTGTTTAGGTTCGAATCCTAATGAGGCAACCATTCAATTTTTTTAAAGCCGTGCCGGGTATTTATATGATGCGGGACGGCACAATGGTGTAGACCGTTTCTCAAAGGTCAAAAAAAGACATAAAGAAAGTAATACGGGACATATACTAAACCCTTCAATCTGATAAATTAATTGAAAACCGATAAAGATGGGTTGGGTGGAGCCGCTTAGCCGAGACGTAAGAAAAGCCAGACCATGAGAATGGCCCAACACTCCGGTCTTTCAGGTTTTCAATATTCCGAATCTTGAAAAGGAGAGACGGGATGGAAGAAAAAAAAGTGATCAGGATGGTGTGGGCGGGTTTGGCCGTCTGTTTGGCGCTGAACGCGTTTGCGGAAGAGCCTATAATCACTAACGTGGTTGCGAGGCAGCGCTGGCCGTGGAGCCGGCTGGTGAACATCGACTACGTGTTGGAATGCGCGGACACGCAGAGGGTTGACGTGGCCGTCGCCGGCTACAGCGGCACAACCTCTGTCATCCTGCCCGTGGGGTCCTTGTCGGGCGATCTTTACAACGTGGCGCCCGGCGCCCGGCGCATTGTCTGGGATCCGGGAAAAACGTCCTACACCAACGAGCTTTACACCCGGTTCAGCGTGGAACTCACGTCCGCCCCGGTTCCGCTCTACATGATTGTGGATCTGACGAAAGACGTGAGTGCGACCAACCAGGTCACGTACCTCTATCCGGGAGACAGCAGCCTGGTGACTACCGGCCGGTGGACCAATGTGTGGTTCGGCGTGACCAACGACGTGTACAGGACGGACAAGCTTGTTTTGAGGCGGGTGTCGGCGGGCTCCTACATGATGGGGGCGAATGCGGGCACAAAGCCCGTCACGTTGACCCAGGCGTGCTACGCGGGGGTGTTCGAGGTGACGGGAACGCAGTGGTACAGGATCATGGGGACTGGCTCTTCCTCTTCGGTTGCGCCCGTTGGGAGCGTGTCGTACAACCTGATCAGGGGCGCGACGAACGATGTCCCGGCAATCAACTGGTACGCGACCGGCTCCGAGGTCTGCCCCACCAGCTTCATCGGGCGCCTGAGGGCCAAGACGGGCATGAACGATTTCGATCTGCCGACCGAGGCTCAGTGGCAATACCTGTGCCGCGCGGGGACGCAGTCCTACTACAGCGACGGGGTTTCGACTTCGGCGAGCGACACCAACATTTTGAACGAGATCGGGTGGTGGAAAGAGAATAGTTCCAGCCAGATCAAAACGGTGGGCCTCTTGGCCCCGAACGCATGGGGGCTGTACGACATGCACGGCAATGCGTGGGAGACGTGTCTCGACTGGTCTGCTTCGCTGAACAATGTGGCGGCAACGAATCCGCCGGGACCCGTGTCCGGAACGGCCCGGGTGGCCTGCGGCGGGGCGTCGAGCCTTCCTGCGAGCTCGGTCAGTTGTGGAAGCCGTGGCAGTTGTGCCCCTGCGGCCGCGGATGGGTCCATCGGCTTCCGCATTGTGAGGACCCTGCCGTAGCGGCTCTCGGGGGCGAGGCGGGCGTGAGGGGCGTCCGCAGGGAATGAAACAAAAACGGCTTCCCTTTTAAAACGGGAAGCACCACGGAGGAGAGAGGGACGATGATCAATCGGCGAGAGTTTCTGAAGAAGACGTCGGCGGCCGCCGGCGCGGGCGCCGTATCGGCGTTCGGGGCGATGTCGGCCGGATGCTGCTGCACCCGTGCCGCAGAGGTCAAGTACCCCGCGTACGAGAACAACCTGCGGGACCGCCTGTGGATGTGGGGTCATGATCCGGGTGCGTACGACGGGCCGAAGGGGGTCTACAACATCCCGCTGAGCCCGCCGCTGAGCATGGCCGAAGGCATCAAAAACATGGGGATACCGAACGTCTGCGTGATCCGCGGAGGCCATCCGGACGAGAAATACCGCAGCCAGTTCAAGGACGTGAAACGCATCGCCTGGAACCTCGGGAGCAACCAGAAATCCTATGACTCCCTGAAGGATTATGTGTTCGGGTTGCGCGATATCACGCCGAACATGACCGGCTATTATCTCGACGATTTCTTCCACGGGAGGCCGAAGGTGGAAACCGACCCCGCGCCGGCCGCCCTTTCCCAGGAGCAGATGAAGGCGCTGTACGGGGAGACGCTGGCCTACAAGCGCCGCCTTGAGCTGGCGATCGTCGTGTACACCAGCCAGATCGGGCCGTGGATCAAGCCGGTGATGCAGTACGTCGACACCGTCTCGCTCTGGATCTGGGACGGCTCGGACATTCGGAAGCTCGAGGCGAACTTCAAGAAATACCGGGCGCTGGTTCCGGACAAGCCGACGCTTCTGGGCATCTACATGTGGGACTTCGGGGGCAAGAAGGAGCTGAGCAAGGACTTTATGGCCATGCAGCTCGATCACGCCTACAAGCTTTACAAGGAAGGCCAGATCGACGGGCTGATTTTCCACTGCACGCCGCTTTGCAACAAAGGGCTTGTGGCCGTGGACTACGCGAGGGACTGGATTGCCAAACACGGCAATGAAGGGCGTTAAACCGGGAACAGTCACTGGCCGGGCGGGCAGGTTGCCCGCCCGGCAGATAACTAAGGAGGCCGGCGCGATGAACGTGAAAAGCAAGTGGATGTTTTTGGCGGCAGCGGCGATGGTTATGGGAGCGGAGACGGCGGGGGCAGTTTCGCCGCCGATCATGGTGAACACCTCGCCGGTTTACGGGCGGCACTGGATGACCATTTTCACGAACGACGTCAATCTGGTGTGGGACTGGAGCACGAATGCGGCGAAGGCGCGGCTGGACATCGCGGGCATGAACGGTTCGTTCACCACGAACTTCACCAAGGAAACCGCCTCCAATTACCTGTGGCGCGCGTTTGCCTCGGGTGTGCCGGCGGCGGAAGACGTGTATAACCTGACGCTGACCTTTTATACGGCGGGCGATGTGCTGGTGGAGGCGATGACCTCGCGGCTGGCCGTCGTGACAGGCGCGTTCGGCGCGGCGGCGGTCAATGCCGACACCAACAGCCCGGCGTGGTCCAAGGTCAAGACGAATGTGGTGATCCCTTACGATGCGGCGTTTGCGCCCGCGGCGACGAACGCCGTGACCGCGCAGCTCGTGATCGCCCACGAGGCCGGCAACGTGCAGACGAACGCTTTCTCGGATGCGTCCGGTTATGCCGGCTGGAAAATCAAGAACAATGGCTGGGGGTATGGCACGTTTGACCTGATGCTGACGTTCCCAGGGACAGGGGCGGATGCCCTGACGGCGGAGCTGATGCGTCCGCTCGATGGAACTGCGTTCGGCCTCCGCTGAGTGCGGGTGAGGCGTGACGGAAAACCGAGAAAAGAACCGGAAATTAGCCTAACAGTCTGTTGGCCTAACGGCTGAATGCCTAAAGGAGACGGAAATGAAAACGGGAAAAGCGTTCAGGATGGCAGTGCTGGGGCTGATCGGTTGTTTGGCGCAGGGGGCATGGGCGGAAGGCACGAATATCACCGGCGTGGTTGTGAGGCAGCGCTGGCCGTGGAGCCCGCTGGTGGACATCGACTATGTGCTGGACTGCGAGGATACGCACCGGGTCGACGTGGCGGTCTCCGCCTACTGCGGAACCACCCCGGTTGCCCTGCCCGTGAATTCCCTGTCGGGCGACCTCTACAACGTCGCGCGCGGTGCGCGCCGCATCGTCGTTGATCCGGCCAAGACGGCCTACACGAACGGAAATTTCACGACCTTGAAAGTGGAGGTCTCCACCACCCCGGCCCCGCTCTACATGGTCATCGACCTGACCAAAGATGCGGGCGCGACCAACCAGGTCACGTACGTTTATCCGGGCGACGCGAAACTGGAGACTTACGGCCGGTGGACCAACGTGTGGTTCGGTGTGACCAATAGCGAATACAAGACGGACAAGCTCGTGCTGCGTCGCGTCCCGTCGGGAAGCTTCATGATGGGGGAATACCCCGGCAACAGGCCCGTCACGCTGACCAAGGCGTGCTACGTGGGGGTGTTCGAATTGACGGAGGCGCAGTGGTACCGGATCATGGGCACAGGAACCCCGTCGTCGTCGACCCCGAAAGTGCGCATGTCGTACAACATGCTCCGGGGTGCGACAAATGATGTGCCCGCCGTCAACTGGTACACGACGGGAGCCGACGTTTGCCCCACCAGTTTCATCGGGTGCCTGAGGGCCAAGACGGGGATGAACGACTTCGACCTGCCCACGGATGCGCAGTGGGAGTACTGTTGCCGCGCTGGCACGACGAGCTACTACAGCGACGGGGTTTCGACCTCGTTGAACGACACCAATATTTTAAACGAGATCGGGTGGTGGAGTGGAAACAGTATTCCCGTCACGCAACATCCGGTCGGGGAGAAAGCCCCGAACGGATGGGGATTGTACGACACGCACGGCAACGTGTGGGAGATCTGCCTGGACTGGTATGTGAGTTCGCTCGGCACAACGGCGGTGACGGATCCGGAGGGGCCGGTGTATGGGGAAAAGCGCGTGGCCCGGAGCGGGGTTGCGAGCCAGGGCGCGGAGGGCAACCGCACTGCGGTTCGGGGAGCCTACTTTCCGGATTTTGAGGCGGACGCATGGAGCGGTGTCCGCGTCGTGAGAACCCTGAAATAGCCGTGCTCGACCGCGCCCTCATGCTTTTCAAGCGCGTCGGTTAGTCGATTCCGTAATTTTAGGGGGATAGGACATGAAAAAGGTCATGGGGGTGGCCGTCATGCTTGGCATGCTGGCGGTTGCTGGCGGTTTTGCGAAGGAGTACCCTCTGGTGACGGAGGGCAAGACCGGGGCTAAGATACAGATGAACCCGCGACCCTCGGCCCCGGAATACCGCGCGGCGGTTGAGCTGCAGGATTACGTGAAGAAAATCTGCGGTGCCGTCATGAACCGGTCCACTTATCCGGCCGTCTTCTACCGTTCTATGGACAAGGATGACTTTATCGAAATCTTGCCGGCCACGATGGAATATGCCAGATTCCTGATGCCCGAGACGATGCGCGAAAAACTCTCCGCCGCCAAAAGCGACGATGCCTTCTATATCAAAACCGACGGCAATCGGGTTCTGATCATCGGCAAGAAGCCGATCGGGGTGCTGTATGGGACGTACGTCCTGATCGAGAAATATCTGGGCGTGCGCTGGTTCCATCCCGGGGCAGACGGCGAGTATTGCCCGCGTTCAAAGAACCTGACGCTGGGCGACATCGATGACTTTCAGGAGCCGACGGTCAGGGGCCGCTATATCAGCTGCTGGACGGAGTCGGTCAAGCCCTGGACCATGGAGGAAGTCCGGATCTGGCAGATGCGCAACAAGATAAATTTTGGTTCCTTCTACCAGTATCCCAACCGCAGCCGCGAGGAACTCGATTTTTACGCCTGCGGAAACGAGCCGGTTGGCGGCGGCGGCCATCTCACCTTTGAGGCGGCTATTCCGCAGAAACTTTTCAAGACCCATCCGGAGTGGTTTCCCTTCAAAGACGGCAAACGCGTGTGCGAAGAGCGTTCCCAGCGCTGCCTGTCGAATCCCGACGTGCAGCAGAGGGTCATCGACTATGTTACGGAAATGGCCGCCTACAGGGCGAAATTTTCCATCAGTTTTCACGACTCCAGCTTCGATTGCTGGTGCCAGTGTCCGGCATGCATCAAGATGGGGACCTACAAAGGGAAATTCACGGTCTCCAATCTGGCCCACCGCTTTACCCGCCTGGTTGCGGACAAGGTTCTTGCGCGCAACCCCGAGGCCGACCTGAGCATCGACATGTACAACGTTTTCCGCGATCTGCCGACAGACCCCGGCCTCTGTTATGACAGCCGTGTCAGCGGACTTTACTGTCCGCACCAGCGCTGTTATGTCCATCGCCTCAATGACCCGAAAAGCGAATGTAATACGAAATTCTTCAAACAGATGACCGAATGGCGCACGCGGGTGTCGAAGATCGGCATTTTTGATTACT
>JAQVSS010000244.1 GCA_028700415.1 Kiritimatiellia bacterium | reverse complement strand
ATCTCCGGAGCGGCGGCCGTCATGACCTTCCGGATCACCGGGAGGATCGATTTCTGGGGAACCCCGATGACCGCGACCCGCCCCCCTTTGTACCCGAACCGTTTATAGCAGGTTGCCCACAGCTCGGTTTGCAGGGCGGGAAGCTGGTGGACATGCGTGAACAGGTTCAGGGAGAGCGCGCAGGCGGCAAACGGCTCGGACGGTCTCGCCTCAAGCGCGAGCGGGATGTTCAAGAACGTGATGGATTCCGGATCGCCCGCCACCTCCTGAATCTCGAGCACAACCCGGTCTCTCTCGTTGATCACGCGGAGCGACGCCGCGGCGTCCGCACCGGAAAAACGCAGCGTCAGCAGGCCGCCCGCCATGGCGGCGGACGAGACCGGGAAGGTTTTCCCGTCCTTCTTCACGAACGCGCAATACTGCCAATCCCCGCCCGTGGAACGGTTGTAATAATCCTTTCCGGAAGCCTTGTCGGTGAAATGGAGATTTTTTCCCGCGGGATCGATCCCGTACGAGAACGTGTCGCACTCGATGGACAGGCTCCCCGGAATTTTGGTCTCCCCGGCAGAGACGGCCGCCGCCATCACACCAAAAAGCATGGAAAACGCCGCGGCCTTTTGCAGGCGGCAGAACTTTTCTACAGCGTGAACTGTTCGCATGATTCATTCCCCCTTTTGCTTTGTATTATGCGGGCGTGTGGTGAAAAGAGTCAATCCCGAAACCCGCGCCGTCAATATCGTTGCCGGCACGCGGCACCGTTTGGTATTCTTGCCCACGTTGTGCCCTTCCGCACGCGGCCGTGCGGCACGGGGCAAGCGCCCCCCCTTCTCTGCCATGCGTTTTCAACACATCATCTGGGACTGGAACGGCACCCTGCTCGACGACACCCAGGCGGGCGTCAATGCCGTCAATGCCATGCTGGGTGCCCGTAGCCTGCCTCCCCTTGACCTTGCCACTTACCGCGAGGTTTTCTGTTTCCCGGTCAAATCTTTTTACCGCGCCGTGGGGTTCCGGATGGAAGAGGAGAACTGGGACGCGATGGCGCGTGAGTTCCACGACCGTTTCCTGGCCGACGCCACGCTGCGCCTTCACACACATGCGGCGCGCACGCTCACCGCCATCCAACAGGCAGGGATCGGGCAATCCGTCCTCTCGGCCTCCGAGCAAACGATCCTCGAATCCATGCTGGCCGGCTACCATGTCACCCGCTTTTTCAACAACATCTGCGGGGTTGACAACCTTTACGGGCATTCGAAACTGGAACTCGGCCGCCTTCTTTTGAGCCGTCTCAACCTTCCCCAAGACGCAGTCCTGATGATCGGCGACTCGCTGCACGATCACGAGGTGGCCGCAGACTTGGGCATACCCTGTCTCCTCATCGCCCAAGGCCACCAGTCTTACGCGCGTCTCGCAAACAGCGGTGCTCCGGTTCTGCACAGCCTCGCCGAAGTGCCGGCCTGGATGAAGGCCTGACACCCTACCTCTTCAGTTTTTCCATCGCCTGCAACGCATTCTTCACCGATCGCTCCGCCTGCAGTTCCGGACGCGCGTCCCGCCCCTTCAGTTTATGGCCGTAGAAAATCACGACGGACGACAGCAGCAGCGTCACGATCCCCAAACTCAGCAACAGTTTGGCGCGCCATCCAACGCCCTTCCACTCGCCCAGCAGCACACCCGCCAGCGAACTGAAGAGAACCGCCGCACCCATCACGAGCGGGAACCCGATGTAGGCGATGTCCCCCATGGCGGGCTCGCCGACCTTCTGGCAGACGAACTGCGTGGTCCAGATCACACCCGCCAGACCCGCAAAGAAGATGTTCATAACAAGAGGCGTGCGCCGGTTCACATAATCGCCCAGCGTCCTGTTTTTCACATTCTGAGACAGACACCAAGCCGCATTCACCACAAAGCCTCCCAGCAGAACCAGCAGTAACACAGGCATGCCCTGCCACTTGGAGAGCGTGCCCCCGCGCACCGCCGCATCCTGCAAGACACCCCCGCCCTGCAACCCGAAATTGATGCCCGCGCTGGCGATCCCGGAAAAAAGCGCGGCCGCCATACCCTTTTTGAAATCGGAACCCGAAACCGCCTTTCTTTTCTGTTCCCCGGAACGCTCACCCTCTTTGGCTTTTCCGGCCAGCCCGACGCATACGATCCCCGCTAGCGAAACAAACACGCCGGCCAAGACGACGACCGACCCCGCGTCTTTCACCAGCCCGGCAGCTTTTCCCGCCACGAACGGCGGAAGCAGTGTGCCCGTCGCCGAGCAGAGCCCGCACCCGATCGCCAGCCCCAAGCCGACCCCCAAGTAACGGATCATCAGTCCCCACGTCAGCCCGCCCAACCCCCACAATGCGCCGAAACCAAAACAGCGTGCCAGCACCTGGCCCGGCGTGTTTTTAAGCACGTCCGGCAGATCGGGAACCGTCGCAAACGCCAGGAGCAACGGAAACAACACGAGGCCGAAAACCGCGTAAACCATCCAATAGCTCTCGTACGCCCACTTTCTCACCTGCTTGAAGGGCAACGCGAAAACCGCACCGGCCAGTCCGCCCAACACGAACAAAATCATCCCCACCGCAGGATTCGCTGTATCCAGTATCATGAGCCACCTCGCCCTTGCCCCCGCATGACTTATGCAGTTTTTTGTATTCGTTTCAGGATACCGGCTTCCCCCGCTAAAGGAAAGACGAAAACGCTTTCTCGCACCAACCGGATCAGGTATGATGAAATAAAAATTTGGAGACTGTCATGCCTTATTTCACGGACAATTCACTGTCGATCGGGAACACCCCGCTCGTACGGCTCAACACGGTGGCAAAAGGGTTGGGCGCAACCGTACTCGCCAAGGTGGAAGGCCGCAATCCCTCCTACTCGGTCAAATGCCGCACGGCCGCCTCCATGGTCTGGGAGGCTGAGCGCGACGGGACACTCAGGCCCGGCATGGGACTCGTCGAGCCCACCAGCGGCAACACCGGCATCGCGCTCGCCATGGTGGGCGCCGCGCGCGGGTATCCCGTCACGCTGACCATGCCGGAGAACATGAGCCTTGAACGGCGCCGCGTCCTCGCCGCCCTCGGCGCCAACCTTGTCCTGACCCCCGCCGCATCCGGCATGGCGGGCGCCGTTCAGAAAGCGCAGGAACTGCTCTCCGGGGCGGCACACCGGTTTTTTATGCCCAACCAGTTCTCCAACCCCGCCAACCCGCTCATCCACGAACGCACGACCGGCCCGGAAATCTGGTCGCAAACCGACGGCAAAGTCGCCGCCGTCGTCGCGGGGGTGGGCACAGGCGGAACAATCGTCGGTATCGGCCGTTACTTTAAAACCATCGGCGCGGACGTGCACATGGTGGCCGTTGAACCCGCCGAAAGCCCTCTGCTTACGCAGCGCGCGTCCGGCAGACCGCTCGCGCCGTCCGCACACGGGATACAGGGGATCGGAGCGAACTTCATCCCGCAGGTGGTCGATTTCTCCCTCATTTCCCGGATTATGCCGGTCGGCACGCAAGAGGCGCTTGACACAGCCCGCCGCCTGGCCGCCGAAGAAGGGCTCCTTTCCGGCATCTCGTGCGGCGCCGCCGTGGCCGCCGCGCTGCGCCTGGCCGCCGAAGACGCCTTTGCCGGCAAGCTGATTGTCGCGATCCTGCCGGACTCGGGAGAGCGGTACCTTTCCACCCCGCTGTTCGCTTAGCGCCAGTGACGCACCCGACGCACCGCCATGACGGTCTCATTCAAAACCTTCGGCTGCCGCCTGAACCGGGCAGAGACCGCACAGTTCGAGGCGGATTTCGCCGCGGCCGGCTTTTTGCGCGTCCCTTTCGACGCTCCAGCCGATATCGCCGTGCTTCACACGTGCGCCGTGACTCAAACCGCCGAAAACGAATGCCTGAAACTGCTCCGGTCCCTGCGGGTAAAGAAGCCGGACACGGTGCTGGTCCTGGCGGGCTGTGCCGTCGAGGTTGTCACCCCCGGCACGCTGCGTGCCCTGGGCGCGGATCTCATCGTGCCGCGCGACCAGAAAGGCGAGCTGGTTTCAATCGTGCAACGGCATCTAGGCCTCCATCCCGGCTCGCGGCCCGCCGTTCCCGCGCGCTCCACCAAACGCGCGTCGCTGAAAATCCAGGACGGGTGCGATTTCTTCTGCTCGTACTGCATTGTGCCGCACACGCGCGGACAACCGTATAGCCGTCCCTTTGACGCATGCATCCGCGATGCGCAAGCGTTTATCGACGCCGGGTACGAGGAGATTGTGGTGACCGGGTGCAACATCGCGTGCTACAGGGACGGAACGCATGATCTCGTCGGGCTCCTGTCCGCCTTGGCCGCCCTGCCGGGATTGGGGCGGTTGCGGCTCGGCTCCATCGAGCCCGGCACCGTCGAGCGCGACGTCGCGGCACTGATGGCGGCGGATCCCGTCTTCTGCCAATTCCTCCACCTGCCCATCCAGAGCGGGGACGACGCCGTACTCGCCCGTATGGGGCGCCGGTACAAGGCGGAAGAAATCGCGGGGACCTTGCGCGACGCCCTGCGCCTGATGCCCCTCCTCGGCTTGGGGGCCGACATCATCACGGGCTTCCCGGGAGAGTCGGAGGAGGCGTTCGGAAACACGCGCGCGCTGATCGACATGTTCCCCTTCGGCAACCTGCACGTTTTCCCCTACAGCGAACGCCCCGGCACGCCCGCGGCAACGTTCGCGCCGGCCGTGCCCGAACCGGAACGCAAACGCCGGGCGGCCGAGCTGCTCCGGCTGAAGGAACGCAAACGCGCCGCGTTCGCGCAAGCGTTCATCGGTCGCCCCGTCCGCGTGCTGGTGGAAAAGCTCGACCCCGCCGGATATGCGCAAGGCTGGACCGGGGAATACCTCGGCTGCCGCATCAGCGGCGTGCCCGCCACGCAGATTTCCAAACTGATCACATGCGTGCCTTATCAGGCGGAAAGCGGGATGCTGACCGCACGGTTGCCGCGAACGGAATCCGCCCGTCAACCCCGCAATTGCACTTGACTTTACCCTCTGTCCCGTTTACAAACAGCACATTCATTTAAGGAGAACTCCCCATGACAACACGCCGTTCCTTTTTTAGTCAGGCAGGCTTGGGATTGGCTGCCGCCACCGCCGCGCCGGCACTTTTCACACGCCCCGCCCACGCGCAACCGGCCGCAGCCGGCACAAACACCCCGGCCGACACCTTCCGCCTCGGCATCGCGGGCTACACGTTCTACAAATTCAACCTCGACCAGACCCTCGAAATGCTCAAGAAGGTCGACGTCCACTATTTGTGCATCAAGAGTTTTCACCTGCCGCTCAACAGCACGGATCAAGAGATCGCCGCGTTCCATGCGAAGTGCAAGGGCTTCGGCGTCACCGGCTACGGCGTCGGCCCGATTTACATGAGCAACGAAAAGGAGGTCAACGACGCTTTCGCGTATGCCAAGCGGGTCGGCACCCGGACGCTGGTCGGCGTGCCCTCCGTCAAAGAGGGAAAGCGGTATGTCGCCTCCCCGGCGATTTTGAAGCTCGTGAACGAGAAGGTCAAGGAATACGACATCAACTTCGCGATCCACAACCACGGCCCCGACATGCCGGAAAACTTTCCGAATGCGGAAAGCGGCATGGAGCTGATCAAAGACCTTGACCCGCGCGTCGGCCTCTGCCTGGACATCGGCCACCAGTTCCGCGACGGCAAAGACCCCGTCAAGGCCATCCTGGACTATTCCAGCCGCATTTACGATCTCCACATCAAGAACGTGACCGCGCCCTCCAAGAGCGGAAAAGGCATCGAAATGCCGCGCGGCATGATCGACATGACCGCCGTCGTGCGCGCGCTTCGCAAAGTCAAATACAGCGGCGTGTGCAGCCTGGAGTACGAAAAGGATATGACGGACCCGCTCACCGGCATCGCGGAATCCATCGGCTACTTCCGCGGCATCATGGACGCCACGCGTTAACGCAGCCGGCGTGCGGATTTTCAACACCATTCGGAGCGAAAATGAAACTTGTTCTCGGTTGCGACCACGGCGGCCTGGCCGTCAAAAACGCCCTTCTCTCTTTCCTTCAAACACGTCCCGATCAGGTGACGGATCTCGGCACCTTCACGGCCGATTCCACCGATTATCCGGACTACGCCGTTCAAGCGGCCGAACAGCTCGTGGAAAGCAAGGCGGATGCCGCGATTCTGGTTTGCACGACGGGCATCGGCATGACCATCACGGCAAACCGTTTCGCCGGCGTCCGGGCGGCGCTGTGCAACTCCCCGGAGGTCGCCCAGAAGACCCGCGCGCATAACGACTCGAACGTTCTGGTCCTCGCCGGGGCAACCGCGCCCGCGGACGCCGTTGCCATCGCCCGCGCCTTCCTCGAAACCCCTTTCTCCAACGAGCCCCGCCACCAGCGGCGCGTCTGCAAGCTCGAGCGCGCGAACCGGCTCTCCGAAGTCTCCCACCTCGCCAAAGCCGATCCGGACGTGCATGCCGCCATTCTCGGCCAGCTCAGCCAGGAAAACAGCACCATCAACCTGATCGCTTCCGAAAACACCGTCACGCGCGCCGTGCGCGAGGCCTCCGGCTGCGTGCTGACCAACAAATACGCCGAAGGGTATCC
>JAQVSS010000243.1:5403-6607 GCA_028700415.1 Kiritimatiellia bacterium | reverse complement strand
TAGAGCGGTGTTTCGTTGCCGAAGCTCATGTGCGTGGTGACGACGATATCGGCGGGCTGGTGGGAAAAAACGAGGACGGCACGGTCAGGCAGTGTTATGCGCAGGGGTCGGCGGAGGGATACTCGGGCGTGGGCGGGCTGGTCGGCCTGAACTGGGACGAGGGAAGTGTCACCCAGTGTTATGCGGCCTGTGCGGTCACCGGCGTTCTCGGCGGCGTCGGCGGACTGGCGGGTGGCAATTACACCGGGATCTTCCCGGCGTCGTACTGGGACGCGGAAGTCAGCGGGCCAACGTCTTTCACGGGCGGCGTAGGCAAGACGACCGCCGAGTTGCGGCAACAGGCCACGTATGTTGGCTGGGATTTCACCACCGTGTGGGGAATCAGCGAAGGGGCCGGGTATCCCTATCTGCTGGGGAACACGTATGCCTGCACGGTGAGCTTTGACGCGCAGGGAGGCACTGTTGACCCGTCATCAGCGACGGCGGTTTTCGGCGGCGAATACGGCGGGCTGCCTGTCCCGGCGCGCACGGGATATGTGTTCGGAGGCTGGTGGACCGGCGCGGGAGGGACAGGGACGCCCGTCACAAACGAAACCCTTGTCAGCGTGAGCTCTAACCACACGCTGTATGCGCAGTGGCGGTCGGATGCCTTCACGGTCTCCGGAACGGGAACCGATGCCACCCCCGCCGGGGTCACAAACGCCGTCCAAGTCTCGACCAACAATTTCGGCGATGGCGGCACGTCGGTCCAGCTGGGCGGGATCGGCGTGATCGCCGACAACCAGATGGCCGGGATCGAGTGGTCGGTGACCGGACAGGGCATCTTGTCGTTCTTCTTGCGGGTCTCCAGCGAGTCGGGCTATGACTGGCTGCGTTTTTACGAGGTGGGCGGATCCGCGACAAACCGGATATCGGGAACCCAAAACAAGGCATGGACGAATATCCAGGTGACGGTCACCGGCGCCTGGGACAGGGTCCACACCTTCCGCTGGGAGTACGTCAAAGACGGCTCCAGTTATGTGGGGCAGGACTGCGGCTGGGTCGATGCGGTCCGGTGGACGCCGTTCCGTGAACTCGTCGTGGAGAACGGTTCCGGCGGCGGCGCCTACACCAACGGGGCCATCGCCGCGATCCTTGCGGACGCGCCCGCCGCCCATTACGCATTCGACCAATGGACCGGTGACACCGGCAGCGTGGCCGATGT
>JAQVSS010000243.1:0-5303 GCA_028700415.1 Kiritimatiellia bacterium | reverse complement strand
GGCGATCTCGGGAACAAAAGGCACCTGGGCGTACGTCTCATACCGGATCGAGGGTGCGGGAACCCACACGTTACGCTGGGAATACGTGAAAAATGAAGCGGAGGCCAGCGACCTCGACGCGGGCTGGGTGGACGACATCGTCTGGACCGGCGACGCGCCCGTCCCCGCCCTGACGCCCGAGATCTGTTCCGCCGCAGTCACGAACGGGGTTTTCGCCCTGGATTTTCTGGGCGAGCGCGGCATGCTCTACACCGTGCAGACCAACGCGGTCCCCGGCACCAACGGCTGGTGGGACACGGCGGCGGTGCCGCACTACGCAAGCGAGACCAACGGCGTACACCGCTTCGGGGCGGAGGTCACGCTTCCGTCCGGAGCGCGTTCCGGGTTCTTCCGCATCCGCGCCGGAACCGACTAGCGAGGATTACCGATATGACTATCGCAAAGTTGGGGTAGGGACGGTTCCCCGAACCGTCCGCAGGCGCCTCGGGGAGGCGCCCCTACCGACAGCGTCTTGTTACGCATATTCAAATGCCAGGAAGATCCGATGGCTCAAGCACGTTTCCAGACCGCAGATGCCAAACAGGTAGAGGCCGCACGCGCCGTGGCGGCCGCGTTGCAGCGTGCCGGGCACCAGGCTTTTTTCGCCGGCGGCTGCGTGCGGGACGCGCTGCTGGGGCGGCCGCTCAAAGACATCGACATCGCCACGTCGGCGACCCCCGGTCAGGTCGAATCGCTTTTCGCGGGACATACCGTGCCGGTGGGCAAGGCCTTCGGCGTGGTGCTGGTGTTGCGCGGCGGGTTCTCCTTCGATGTGGCGACCTTCCGCACCGACGGCGCGTACGCGGACGGGCGGCATCCGGACCGCGTGGCCTTTGGGACCGCGGAAGGGGACGCGCAGCGCCGCGACTTCACGGTGAACGGGCTCTTCTGCGATCCGTCCAGCGGCGAGGTGACGGATTTTGTGAACGGGCTGGCCGATCTCGACGCGCGGGTGATCCGGGCGATCGGCGAGCCGGAGGCGCGTTTCCGCGAGGATCACCTGCGCATGTTGCGGGCCGCGCGCTTCGCATCGGTGCTGGGCTTTGAAATCGAGCCGGCGACGCGGGCGGCCATGGCACGCTGCGCCGCGCAGATCAGGAGCGTGAGCGCGGAGCGGATCGCCAGCGAGCTCATCCGCATGGTGTGCGAATCGCCGCGCCCGTCGCTGGGGCTGAACCTCCTGCTCGGGACCGGCCTGCTGGCGCACATCCTGCCGGAGGTGGCAGAACTGTCCGGGACGGCTCAGCCCCCGCTCTATCATCCCGAAGGGGACGTCTGGACCCACACCTGCCTGATGCTGGACGCCCTGCCGCCCCCGCGCCTGCCGGCGCTGGCGCTGGCGGTTCTGCTGCACGACGTCGGCAAGCCGCCGACCTACCGCGAAGAGCCCGACCCCGGGACGGGCGGCACGCGCATCCGGTTCCCGTGCCACGCGCCGGTCGGGGCGGATCTGGCCGAGGCGATCCTGACTCGCTTCCGGCAACCGTCGAAGCTGATTGCGGAGGTAAAGGCGCTGGTGGCGGGCCACATGCGTTTCGTGGAGGCGGCCAAGATGCGGCCCGCGAAACTGCGGCGGCTCATGGGGGAACCGTCCTTCCCCCTGCTGCTGGAGCTGATGCGGGTGGACATCCTGCACAGCAACGGGGATTTTTCCCCGTGGCGCTTTCTCAAAGACGCCTACGAATCCTTCAGGGCCGAGCCTGTCTTGCCGGAGCCGCTGGCGCGCGGGCGCGATGTGCTGGCGTGGGGCGTGGAGCCCGGACCCGCAGTGGGGGCGCTCCTGGACGAGCTGTACGACGCGCAGCTGGAAGGGCGGATCTCGACGCAGGAGGAGGCGCGTGCCTATGTTCTCCGGCGCCGTCCTGGCCCGTCGGCCCCTCCGCTCCCGTAAAAACATCCGCTTGATGAAACCGCACGCCTTCCGTTAGTATAACGCCACGGTCAGATTGTTCTTAACGGCAACGGAACGGTTTTTGGGAAACCAAGAAGGAGAGCCCTCCCATGAGCACGAGACACGCATCCGGTTCAGGTACGCAATCAAGGCGCCATTTTCTGCGCGCCGCCGCGGCGGGCGCCATCGGTTTCCCGATGATCGTCCGCACGCAGACCTTGGGAAAGAACGCGCCGTCGAACCGCATCACACTCGGCATCATCGGGTGCGGGAACCAGGCCGAAGTCGACCTGAAGGAGTGGCTGGCCATGGAAGACGTGCAGATCGTGTCGGTGTGCGACGTCAACCGCGGGAGCCACGGCTACAAGACAGACAAGCAGTTCCTCGGGCGCGAACCCGTCCGCGACCTCATCCACGCGGCCTACGCGAAACGGTCGGCGTCCGGCACGTTCACGGGGTGCGGCATATGCTCGGATTTCCGCGAGCTCCTCGCGCGGAAAGACATCGACGCGGTCGAGGTTCTCACGCCGGACCACTGGCACGCCATCATGACCATCCGCGCGGCGGAGGCCGGCAAAGACATCTACTGCCAGAAGCCCCTCGGGCTGACCGTGCGGGACGGGCAGGAGATGGTCCGCGCGGTGAGGAAACACAACCGCATTCTCCAGACCGGCAGCCAGTGGCGCTCCAACCCGCACATCCGGCAATTCTGCAACGTCGTCCGCAACGGGAAGATCGGCGCGGTCAAACACGTCGAAACGTATGTGGCCGCCAACAACTTCTTCGGCCCCGGGCCGGGGTGGAAACCCATGCCGGTGCCGGAAGGGTTCGATTACGACTTCTGGCTCGGGCCCGCGCCGCAGGCGCCTTACCACCAGGAGCGCTGCCTGTACCGCTTCCGTTTTATCAGCGACTATTCCGGCGGCCAGACGACGAATTTCGGTGCCCACTCCAACGACATCGCGCAGTGGGGCCTGGGGACCGACGACACCTGCCCCGTCGAATTCGAGAATCTCGGCGCGGAATTCCCGGTTCCCGGCTCCCTGTACAACACGGCGACCAAGGTGAACTTCCGCTGCCGCTACGCGAACGGCACCGAACTGGTCTGCAAGACCGACAAGCGCAGTTTCGGCGTGCGGTTCGAAGGAAGCGAAGGCTGGATCTACACGAACGGCAGAACCATTGAGGCCTCTTCGGAAGCGCTCAAGTCATGGAAGCCGGGGCCGGGCGACCTGCACCTGTACGAAAGCGCAAACCACTACCGCAACTTCATCGATTGCGTCCGCTCGCGCAAGGAACCGCTCGAGCCGGTCGAGGTCGGGCACCACACGGCCACGATCTGCCATCTGGGCAACATCGCCATGAAGCTGAACCGCAAAATCCGCTGGGACCCGAAGGCCGAGCAGGTTATTGGGGATGACGAGGCGGGCCGGATGCTCCAGCAGCCCCTCCGCGGGCCTTGGCGGTACGGCGCCTGACGGCGATGCGCCCCGCCCGGGCACGTTTCTGCCCGGTCAGTCGAGGGTGAGGATGGTCCCTTTCGGGGCAACCCGGAAATCGGTCAGCGTGACTTTTTTCGCGCTCTCGCCGGCCGCCGCCGTTGCGGCGTTGTTGCCGTAGTAGACGGCGAACGAGTGCCGGTTGGTGGTCGTGACCCGCCCGCCGCTGGCCACGTTGGCGAAAGCGCCCGCGATGTCGCTCCCCGACTCCAGCACGTAGAACTTGTCGGTGTGCTTGATTGACGCTTCGGAGCCGTTGATGAGGTTGACCTTCAGTTCGCCCGCGAGCGTGGCGCTTCCCGTGACGTTCACAAAGTCGTAATAGCCAGGCGCGTTTGTGAAGGCGCTGGCTTGGGACGTGCCGCCCACGTCGATGGACAGCCGGGCGGCGGCGGAGGTCTCGGCGTAGTTGGTGTCGACCGTGCATTTGCCGGCCACGTCGAGCCCGGGCGCCAGTGTTCCGCCCGCGTTGACCAGGGCGGGCATGGTGTTCATGTACGTCAAGACGCTTAAGGATCCCCCCGTGAAGGTGAAGGTCTCGTTGCCGTTCGTGGCCAAGCCGGTCATCGCGTTCCGCACCCGAAGCGTGCCGCCATTGAGCGTGTAGGAGCTGTTGGAGGGGGCCGACACATAGCACAGGTAAAGATTCCGGATATTGATCGCGCCACCGTCCTGCTGGATATGGCCGTCTGCCCCCGCAATTTTTGCGATGATGACATCTTCTACCGCACGCAACGTCGCGCCCGCGCCAACCTGGAGGGCGCTTCGCGCGGCGCTTTGGTCGGCAACCACCAGATTGGTGCACAGGAGCATCCCGCCGCTGAGCGTGCCGCCACCCTGCCCGGATTTGCCGATCGTGACTGTTGACGCGTCGAGCGTCCCTCCGCTGACCGCCAGCGTCCCGGTGCCCGAGCTGCTCTCCCCGACATTGAACGCCGTGCAGCGGATCTGGCCGTCTGTCAGCGTGCCGTCCCCACGCCCGGATTTGCCGATATTGACCGTTGCCGCAGCGAGCGTCCCGCCGCTGACCGCCAGCGTTCCCGTGGCCGAACTGTTCTCCCCGACACTGAAGGTCGTGCAACGGATCTGACCGTCTGCCAACGTGCAGGATCCCCGGCCGGATCGGGCAATGTTCACCGTTGTCGCGTCGAACGTCCCGCCGCTGACCGCCAGCGTCCCGGTAGCGGCGCTGTTCTCCCCGACAATGAGCGTCGTGCTCCTGATCGCCCCCCCCTTCAACGTGCAGTCGCCCACCCCATAATAGCCGATAGAAGCAGCCGTTGCGGCAAGAACCCCGCCACACACCGCCACCGTTCCGGTGGCGTAAACCGAATTCGTGCCATCCCCGCCCGCATACAGGGCCGCGACCGACATGGAGGCATCGTTCGTGAGCGACACGGAAGCGTCCCCCCCGCTTTTACCGTATGTCAAGTACAGCGCGTTGAGATTTGTGAACACCCCATTGCCTGACAGTTCGATGCGCCCGACGCTTCTCGCGTCCCCGCACAATTTCATGGAATTGCTGAACAGGTTGATCAGGCCCCCGCTCTGGCGGATCGTGCTTCTGCTGCCCAACGTATAGGCGATATAGGGGCCGCCCTTCACGTTCACCACCCCGCCCGTCACATCGATCAGCGAGAACCCGCCGGCTCCAAATGTCCAGATGCCGCTCAAGTCGCTCGTCCCGCCACCGAACAAGGCCACGGCCGTATAGCCCGAGCTGGGATGCAGGTCCAACCGCTTCGAAACGCTGAGCGTCCCCCCGGGACCAACATACAACCCGGTGTTCACGCTCCCAAGGAGTTCAACCATTTTGGCCTTGGCTCCTTCTGCTTCATTCCGCGCGGTGCCGCTGCTCGCGATATGAGCCTCAT
>JAQVSS010000028.1 GCA_028700415.1 Kiritimatiellia bacterium | reverse complement strand
TGAGCGGGCCGTATTGGCGCAGCCTTCCGCGCACGATCGTCACCGACCCGTTTCAGGCGATCGCGGCGTTCCGGTATTATGTCGGCAACCAGTGCTGGGTTTTCCCCGAGCACCGCGATTACGACCCTGATCCCGGTGATTTGTTTCCGGTGAACGCGCCTTATTATGTGGTGAGCCAAGGTTCTTCCGGATCCGATCAGCCGTTCCTTCAGGCGTTCGCCGCAACCCTGGCCGCTTTTCAGCCTGCGACAAAACGGGCCCTGACCCTTCAAAACCGTTTGACCCCGACCCTGCAGATGATCCTCCGGGCGACGCAGAAAACCGTAAGGGAACCGGGCGGGTATTTGACGGGAGCGGCGCATCCCGTTGTTTTCGATGCGCAAAATCTGGATGCGGAAGCCATGGTGAAGATGGCGCATGCGTTGAAACCTGAAGACATCCCCCCCTGGGTGGTTTTGCGGACGCTTAAGGAGGACCAGCGTGAAATGGGGCGGGACTTCTTTGATCTCCGTCCCGAAGGTTTGTTCGATACGCCGTGTTGCATTGCGCGGGTGGTCAGGGGAGTCTCGCGCGAACGCCGCATCACGCTGGAGGCCTCTGTCCCCGCAAAGGGCCAAGAATTTGAGTTCCAGTGGGCTGTTCTGCAGGGAGACCCCAAAAAAGTGGTGATCCGTCCGCTGAACAGTGCCGCATCTCACGTCGAGATTGCCGTTTCCTACCATGGGCGGTTCCGTGTCCGTAACGAGAGAGGCGAGCCGCAAACGATGACGAGCAGCCGCGTCGATGTCGGCTGTTTTGTAAAGGCAGGCACGCATTATTCGGTGCCGTCGCTGGTCTCGTTCTATTATTTGCCGAACGAAGAGCGCGTCTACCGCGACGACGGCCAGATCCTTTCCGTGGATTACACGAATGCGGGGCACCGGTATGCCGACCCGGCGCTGACGTTGCAGAAGGGCTGGAAGGATCTTTACGAATATGACGGGCAAGGGCGGCTGACGGGGTGGTACCGCAAACGGGGGGAGCAGTCCGAGCGCTTCACGCACGCGGGCCACAAAGTGTTGAAGACCGATAAACGGAACCGCCCGGTGACGGCGTGCGCGGTGCAATACCTGCCGCGTCAGACGGGGGTGGCGGGCGCGCCGCCGGCGTTGACCTGCGCCGACACGCCGCAGGTCTTCACCTACACCTATGCGGATGACGCGGATCAGGTGGGGAAACCGGCTGCGGCACCCGCGAAATAACTGCCGCAAGGGTTAGATGACGAACAGGTCAGCAGAGCTCCCGAAAAAAGAAAACGAAAGGGTTTAAGCCGCAGGGAACGCAGAAAACGCAAAGAAGAGGGAGTAGAGTAAGGATCCAATCTTTGCGGTCTTTGCGGCCAAATGAATTGGAGTGGAGAGGTTTTAGCCGCAAAGAACGCAGAGAACACAAAGAATGGAGATGAATATCATGACCATGAAAGAGTTGTGCGATATCGTTCGTGAAAGGGCGTACGCGATTCACGTCTGCCATGGTCAGGGGCATTTGGAGAAGGTGTACGAGAACGCATTAGTCCATCGGTTGCGTAAGGCTGGTGTTGAGGTGAAACAGCAACACGCGCTCACGGTGTATGACGAGGACGGCACGGTGATCGGCGAGTATTTTGCGGATCTGTTTGTGGATGGACGGCTGATTGTTGAGTTGAAGGCGTGTCGCGCGTTGGCGCCTGAACACACCGCCCAGACGCTGGGATACCTGAAGTCGGCAAGGATTGAGGATGGGCTGCTGATCAATTTCGGGAGTTTCAGGTTTCAGATACAGAAGTATGCGTTGCGCGATGCGGTAAGGCCGAAAGAGGGAATTGGAGAGGTTTTAGCCGCAGGGAACGCAGAGAGCGCAAAGAGTTGGGAGTAGTCAGTCGGTGACAGCTTGTCACCGACTGGATTGATTCAATCTTTGCGGTCCTTGCGTTCTTTGCGGCCAAGTGAATTAGCGAGTTTTAGCCGCAGAGAGCGCGAAGGGGAAAAGAGTATGACAAGCGAGACGTTGGCCTTTTTGAGGATTACCGGATAAAGTTAAACGGAGGGTCTGTGAGTCCGGATAATCAAGTTCCGTTATTCCGCCGACTTTACAGGTGGTACATTGCCCCCAGAACTGTGTGGTGGATGCTTTCACGGTTGTTCCTGTTGGCCTGTTTGGTTGTTTGTTTACCCATTGTCTCTTATATCGTAACGGTGATGACTCTTCCGAACCGGGTGTATATCACTGGTCAGATAACGGATGGAGAAGGGAACCCGGTTGCGGGGGCAAGTGTCAGAGCCGCTGACAATTCGAGCAGTGCTTTTGTTTGTTCGTCACTGTCAGATAACGATGGGGTTTATAAAGTGGGGCCGTTCTTTCCTTGTGGGCCAGGTTCGATCGCGCTATATCTGGCGGGGGATACGTGGCATAGTGCTTATCCTAAATCCGTTGATGTGCATATATGTGTTGTGGCAAAGTGCATTAACTATGAATACAAAGTACCGCTAATGACGCGGCGACACCTCATGTTGGCGCGGATCGAGTCGTTTTTTTATAGGCCCTTTGACCCTGCGGCTGTGGAACCTATTTGCGTAAAGCCATGCAAAGGCAACAAGATCATAGCAGACATCGAACTAAAAAAATGAATGACGGCGGCTGGCGGATGCTCTGTGAGTGTGATGTATTTTGCCCCGAGGGGCAAAGGGCCATCAGGTGCGGGTGCGGGAGGGCGGCGAAACATGAAAGTCGGGATTGCGCGCGTCATGCGCCTTCGTCACAGTTGCGGCTGGTTGGCGACGGCCTTGCTGATGTTTCCGGCTCTGGCGTGGGTGTGGACTGTGGCAGGAGACCCTGTCCAGTCCATTTTCCATTGCAGGTCAACATGGTTGGCTTCGCTCTGTAATGGGAGCCTGCTTGCCGAACGCTTCGACATCCGTCATGCGGGATCCTGTTTTGACCAGCCGACCATCGGCAAGTGGCTGTTCCTGTTCGCGTTCATGGCCGTGACGTCGCTGCCGTGGGCGTTGGCTGTGCGTTGGCTGAGCGACCGCAATAAACGGGACGCTTATTGGGCATACGCGATCTGCGGTACGCTGCTGGGGATTTTCCTTCTGTGTATATTGGTCTGGCCCATGGTTTGGCTCATTCAATATGTGAACTCGATGGGCGTTACGCCCAGACGCCTTCGCGGGCTCAGATGGGGTACGGCGGGTGGTCTGGTCGTGATCACGTTTGTGACGTCTGTTTTCTTTCCGCTTTTCACGTCTTGGGTTAAGGGGCTTAAGCGGATGCTCTTGGGCTATGCGTCGGCCTTCTCCGTGATCGCCGCGACGATTGGTGTGCTGTTTGTGTGGGTGAACGCGCCAACATGGGCGGGACGGTTCTATTGTCTGCACGTCGTCAATCATTCGGCGGTGGGCCAAGCTTGCGGCGAACTGATCACGCAGCGCTTCGTGACCAACCGGTGGGGTATGGTTGAGACCTCCCCCCGCAACACCGCTCTGCCGTCCGCCCTGCAACGTATTTCCGCAAGGGATATTAAGGTCTGGACGAACAGCGTGTGGATTGTCATGCAGGACAGGGTCAATCGGCTAGGTTTTATGGAAAACCCGACAAACGCCGGTGTTTATGAATTGCGATACCGCGACGGTACGGCGTTGTGGACGAACTGTCCGGTGCTGACCACCTTGCGGCTGCCCGCGGGTGCCGAGTCGGCGGATTCGAAAGAAGAACAATGAAATCGGGAAAGGCAATGCCGACGCCATCGATCTCAAGGATAGGCGGCTTGAACGGAGCCCGACGGGGACTCCCGATATTTGACACTAAAAATGCCATTTGGTATTTTAAATGGCATGAAAAGCACGTTGACCATCGACAAGGCGGGGCGGATGGTGTTGCCGCAGAAGGTGCGGAAACAGTTCGGTCTCCATGCCGGCTCTACACTTGAGGTCGAGATGGGCACCGACGCGATTACACTTTATCCCTCTGGAATCAAGGCGTCGCTGTCGAAAGAGGGCGGGCTTTACGTTCACGAAGGTCAGTCTGACGGCACGTTTCTGGATGCGGGTGAATCTGCCCGCGGTGCGCGTGACCGGGCTGTTTGGGGAGGCGTGCCGTGAAGGTGTTCTGCGATACGTCTGTGCTTGTTGCGGGGTGTGTCCGACGCCATCCGCACTTCAACCGGGCGCGTCTTGTGTTAGAGGCGGCTTACGCTAAAAAGGGCGAGTACTTTATCTCCGCGCATAGCGTGGCAGAGACGTATTCTGTGCTGACGAACTTGCCGCTTCAGCCCAGAATCGTTCCCGCTGAAGCGGTGCTCATCATCGAGACGAATCTTCTCGCCTGTTTCCATCGCGTTGCCGTGACGGCGAAGATGTGCGAGCGTGCTGTGTTGCGCTGTGCGGAACTGGGCGCTCCGGGCGGCATCATTTACGATGCGCTCTTGCTGGAGTGTGCCCGGGCTGCCGAAGCCGACCGGATCTACACGTTCAACACGCGAGACTTTCAGCGTCTGGCCCCGGATCTCGTCGCCTGCATCGCCGCGCCTTGAGAAGCGCCGCAAACGGGAAAATAATAAAAAAGACCGTTGACTTTTTTAACCCCCCCGCATAATACATGCCATAAACATGTTTTAAGAATATCCTAATGCGTATGTTGGCATACTAACGCATTTGGGATCCAGCGAGAGGCGCGGCTGGGCAGTGAAAGGCTTCTTCCATCGTTGGTCGGTGTCAACCGCCTGTCTTGTGGCGGCATGGTCTCTTTTTATTGCGTCCCCGGTTTCCGCCTGCGGGATCGTTTGGCATGAACTGTGGCAGATCAAGGGGCCGTTCGAGGGCGTAGACAAACAAGGGCATGTGCTTCTCATACAGAAACTGGGGGAGATCGAGACTTCAAGTGGTTCAAAACTTCCGTTTTACGCCTATTTCAAGTCTGACAGTGCGAATCGGTCGCCAATCGCGGGACATGGCTGGTGCGTGCCGCTGTTGGAATCCAAGATCGTGCAGGTCGGCGCGAACTATTTTTGTATGTATCAACCTGACGGTTTTCAGCGGTATTTTGTACGCGACAAAAAAGAGCTGTCTACCCTCATATCCAGATGAAACAGTGTTGTGCTGCAAAAAAAGGGTTTTGAAAAATAGACCCCGGATTGGTAACACAAGGAAAGAAGGTCACATGAGTGCGCCAAGTAAAAAAAGGATAGCAGGAAAGAATAATATTGCCGCTGACAATCGTCAGCAACTGGAGTCGTTGAACCAGTACCGTCAGTTTTCCAGACGATCCTTTGCAGGAGGTGTCGTCCGTCTTATAGGTCTGGGAGTGTTTTCTCATTTCTCGTTGCTATCTGTCAAAGTTCTTGCAAAGGAGACTACTACAGGATCAGATGACTGTCCTGGCGGTCTTGAACCTGCTGACATTTGTGCGCCGCCCAGCAATTCGGATCAGTGCCCAGGCGGGCTTCCTCCATATGATGTTTGCGATCCGGCGTTACCTGATAGCGGTGATCGTTGCCCTGGCGAGATGCCCCCCGCGGATGAATGCAGTGATGGTCTTCCGCCAGAAGATGAATGTAATACGGGAAATAACGAGGCGGATAATTGTCCCCCTTTTATTATGCATTCAGATCAATGTGAATCAGGCATGTCAGGTGATGATTATTGCCCTGACAATGGAGACCTTACTGTTGACAAGTGCCCAAATGGGCATTCTCCCGAACCTGATCAGTGTGCCAAGGATGGCAACGATGCTGCTGGTGATTATTGTCCTGGGGGCAGCCCCACGGATGGTATTGATACGTGCATGCCTGATGGAACAGGTGATGAGTGCGCTAGTGAACAGCCCCCTGTTGATCCCAATCATTGCGAACCTTCGGGGGAGAACGCGGATTCATGCACAGATGGTAGTGCTGATGTCTGTCCTAATGGAACAAACAACATTTTTCCCTATTTAGGTGGTGGGTATGAGGATCTTTGCGGAAATTATCCAAGGGGAAGCGACCAGTGTCCTGATGGATCAGCGGATCAGGATAAGTGTGAAATGACATATGATGGACAAACGGAAGTTGATGTTTGTCCAGGAGGTGGTGTCGATGTTGACGTATGTGCTCCTTCAGATCCAGCGATACAAAGCGATGATTATTGTTTAGATGGAAAACCTGAAACCGATGAATGTCTCCCTTCTGTGGGAGATTCAGATGAATGTCCTGGTGCAAAGCCTGATGCAGACAGTTGCCCAACAGGGGCTGCGTCTGAAGATGAATGTACGGCGGCTGGCGGATGCGCAGGGGGCGATGAGGAAGCGTCACTCCCGCCCGATGATGTGTGTCTTGTTCCCATGGTTGACGGATGTTATTCGCCTGTTATTGATCACGCTGAATAAGGAAGTTATTATGAATACCCAGAGTGTATTATTTTATTGTCATAGTTTTCTTCAATCTGCTTTAATATGTACAATTTTTTGTGCGATTCAACCTCTTTTCGGCGAGACAAGCCGAAAATCAGCAGATGCTCCGGTAATTGGAAAGTGTAAACTTTCTGGAGTGGTTAATGTAATTGTAAGTCCACAAGAGCAACTTGATAAATTGGCGAGCGTGAAAACCTTTGATGAAATGGTAACGCTTAACAGCAGAAGCTTCCCGAGCAATAAAGGAACGGAGCTTTCCGGCATTGTCGTTACAGTAAGAAACAAATTTGCTTCTTCCCAGATAACAACGCAAACAGATGCAACCGGGAAGTTTATATTGGAAGGCCTCCCTGACGGTCACTATGAGGTGTCTGCTGAAAAGGATGTCATACGTGACGCAAAAAGAGTGAAAGCGAGAGCCCGATTTTTAATCGATTTGAGTGAGCGTGAATTTGCCTGGCTGAACCTTCGCACGGATCTTGTTACACTAAAAGGAAAAGTTGTGACTCCCGATGGTGTCCCTCTCGCAGGTATACGTGTAAGGGCTGAGGCCAATTTTGGTGATGAGGCCACATCTGAGTGGTATCTTCGTTGCCCAGGACAATGTGCGACATCAGCGCCAGACGGCTCGTTTGAACTGAAGGATTTAGTTCCGGCTGAGTATGATACCGTCGCAAGCTATCTGATGAATACAAACTCCCTAAGAAACAGTTCGTCCCTGTTTTCAGCCCGTCTTTACGTGGAAAACTCTCCTGCCGTAAAATATTTCACTCCGGTTCAAATAGTTCCGCTGATTAGCGAGGAAACGCTCGCTTATGCGCGCCGCTATATTTCCCTTATGGATAAACTGACGACATCTCAAAAAGGTCATTCACGTTGGACGGAGCAAGAAGGTGTTTCCTTGCCACTGATCACTGGCAACGTAATTACAATTCCTAATATTATCATAAACCAGAAATAGGGAAGCGCTCGTCTACCACATAAAACATTCCTGCAAATGCGGTTTTTGACAAAATGTTGTTCGTATGCTTTTCTCTGGGGATTCTCTTTCTTCACAAGGGCAGATGAGTCAGTTAAGTACATTCTCCGACCAGCCAGCGGAATGGTCAGAGCGGATTTATATGTGGCTTCTGTTTCAGCCCCCACGGCTCTTTTGCTGTTAGCTCCGGGATGTAACGGTAGTGGAGAGCATTTAGTTTCAGATTCGGTTTGGCAGTTATATGCTAAAAGCAATAACTTGGCTCTTGTCGGGCTTTCATTTGCCTCCTCAATTGAGGACATACATGCGGGTCGAGGATATTATTATGCATCATCAGGGTCAGGTGCTCTTCTGCTGAAGGAAGTGGATAGAATTTTTGGTAAACAACTATCTCTACTGCTCTATGGCTTTTCGGGTGGGGCGCATTTCGCGGCGCGGTTCGCCGAATGGAAGCCGGAACGCGTCGCGGCGTGGTGCGCGTATTCGGCGGGCTGGTGGGACGAGCCAAAAACGTCCGACAACATGCCGCCGGGAATCGTCGCGTGCGGCGAGGCGGACGGGCGCTTGGGCGCTTCCCTCAGTTATTTCAAGCAGGGCCGCGCGGCGGGAAAGCCGTGGCTCTGGATCGGCGTCCCGGGCAACGGACACTCGCCGGATGGCCGGGTCGAGGCATTCGTGAGAGACTATTTCTCGGCCGTTCTGGACGGTATGGCGACGGGTGGCGTGAAAACCGGGCTTTGGGTCGATGTCGAGACGAAAACAAAAGCATCCGAAGAGGTGCTCCGGTTCCATCCGACCGGTATAGGCTGGCTGCCGGATGCGGGACTTTTTTCCGCGTGGCAGTCACTGGGAAAGGTTCTCCGCTAAGGCGCGGAGACGCAAAATTTTGAAACGGACACACTGATGCGGACTGATCCCAAAAGTTTCCGATAGTGGGCGGATCGATGATATGAGAAAGTTTTGGACATATGGTGCGGTTTTCCTGTTGTCGGGGCTCGCCTTCTCTGGGCAGGTGCAGTCGTTCGATTTCTTCAAGATTCAGTCGGTCAAGTTTGTCGATCAGCCGTCTCGGAAGGGAAACATCCTCTATCAGGAGGCCGTAAGACCGGACAAGACCAAAGAACGGGTCTTTCTTCCGTATCTGGAGGTGACTGTCAGGATAGGGGAGCGTACGCGGGCCGAAACGGTTTATGCCAAGGTCTACTACTACGACAGATCCGGGAAACTGACGGAAAGGAGCGACAAGCCGTTTCCTGTCGCGCGTGGTTCCTCTAAGCCCTACCCCATGCCGGTTTTTTTTGAGAAGACCAAGACAGAAACCCTCTATTTCGCTGTGCCTAAAAAAGTTGTCAATTCGCAGGGGTGGAAAGCCGTAGCGGTTTTCGGGGACAAATTGGCCGCTGCGGCGGCAGCGTATCCGAGCGGACTGGTTGCGGCGTACGATTTTCCGGAACGGCCACAGGTGGACAAACCCGCGCGGGTGCGACGAGAGGCGGCCACGGATCCGGTCATACAATATGTGGTCAAAACGCGCAGCGCCAAACAACCGCAGATCACCCTGCTCATGCGACCGCCAATCGGGATGACGGATATTTCGGAGGCGGACGGGGTGTTGGCGATGTGCCTTCTGGCCAACAGCGTGGATGAGATCAAGCGCCGCCTACAGGTGGTGGAGGCCAAAGATGACGTGGGGAGCGTCCTGCGTTTCGCAGAAAAACATAAGCTGGTGATCCTTTGCTGGGGTTCCCGTTCGCTTTGGGATCCCCGGACGAATTGGGACGATCAGAGTAAAGGGGTCGGCAAGCAGATGGACGAGACGTTCGACGAGGTTTCGGCGGCGTGGGCGAGGGGCGTCGAGGAACTGTCGCAAAAAAAATACGGAATGCCGGAAAAGGGGTTTCTTTTGTGGGGCGTGTCCGGCTCGGCACAGTACGCGCAACGTCTGGCCTTGCGGAAGCCCCAGTATTTTCTTGCTGTGCATGTGCATATTCCAAGTAGCTTCGACAAGCCGACGCGCGAGGCAAGCCAAGTGCTGTGGTGCCTGACGACGGGGGAGAATGAGAGCGGTTATGAACGGTCTTTGCGGTTCCTTTCAACATGCAGGGAGATGGGGTATCCGATCATCTACAAAGCGATTCCCGGCCTGGGGCACCAGGGGCATCCGGTGGCGGAAAGGCTGGGGCTGTCTTTTTTCGAATATGCGCTGAGCCTGCGGGATGAAAAGTCGGCGTTCGAAGATGCCAGAAAAGGTACGTATTCTGGGGCTAAGAAAGCAGGTGGCGCAGATCATGAACGTCCATGGCCGGAGTCGTTCAGCTCTCCTGCATGTGTCGGCGATGTCGTGAATCAGGAAGTGCTGTCCTTCGATAAAGCGGCATGGATTCCTTCGTCTTTCCGTATCGATCTTCCAACACAAACGTTGGCCGATATCTGGAAACTCGAGAAATAAGAGAATCTTATGGATGGAGCCGAGTTCTTTTTTGAGGGCGTGAAACGGTTGGACTGGGGGTTGGGGAACCCGAACAAAACTGCTGCGCTGATTGCTGAAGGGATGGTGGCGGTGTGGGGATTGGCCTATATCCGGCAACGGTTGTTTTGGCTTTCCGCATTTCTTTTCACGGTGCTGGGCTGTTGCCTTGTCCTGACGTTTTCCCGGGGCGGACTGGTGGCGTGCTGTGCGGGCTTGACTGTGCTGGTTGCCTTTGCGCCGCGACCGTGGCCCCGGCGGAAGGCGCTGGCGGTTCTGCTTGCCGTGACGTCGATTGCGGTCTGTGCGGTCCGGATGGATGCGCACCGCCGTTATGCGCAAGGCGTGCTGCGGGAGGATCGCTCGATCACAAACCGCATAACGCTGTGGAAGGCCGCACCGGCGATGATGGCGGATGCTCCCGGAGGATGGGGCGCGGGTAATGCGGGAAAAGCCTACATGCAGTGGTATCAGCCTTTAGATCGCACGGAACGATACCGCACGCTAGTGAACAGCCATCTGACATGGCTGGTCGAATTCGGTTGGCTATTGCGGGGCTTTTACCTGTCCGGGTGGTTGGCCGTGATCCTGCTCTGCGGGTTGGGGGGGGCGACGAGGTGGACGGCGGTGCCGCTAGGGATATGGACGGCTTTTGGGGCTGCATCTTTTTTCAGTTCTGTTGCGGAATCGCCGTGGTTGTGGGTTATGCCCGTGGTGGCGTTGCTTGCCGTGCTTATGTCCCGTGCGCGGTTGCGGCAATGGCCTTTGTTAAGACGCTGGTCGGAACTCATTGGGCTGTCTGTTCTGTTGTGTGTCGGCTTGTGGGCGAAAGGTTGTTTTGCGGACTCCCGTGTCAGAGGCGGTCGCAACTCGGTCGTTATGGGTTCCGGTACACCGAAGGCATGGCTGGTTGCGGGTGAAAAGGATCTCGGCGGCGAGAGTTTTGCAATGACCTTGCGCGGCTATCTTGTTGACCGTCCGGCCAATTTCAGCATTGGGGTCGTAAGGTCGCTTGATCACCTGCCCAGAAAGCTGTCAGGTGTGACGGTCGTTATGACGGGGCAGCCGCAAGGAATGACGCCCGAGCGGGTGAGGAATATCACCGCGTCGGCATCAAACGTGGTGCTGTTGGCACCGGCGTTTTATCCTCAAGAAATTGGGTTCGATACGGACACGGCACAACGAACCGAAATCGTGTTCGGCGAGTTCTCGCAGTCCCCCTTCCTTTTGGCATGGGAAGAAACGGGACGTGTGCGTCTTGTTACCGGAGTCGGCGACTATTTTCCAGACTGGCCCAATGCGCTTTTTGGACTTCGCATTGGGGATTAGCGCAAGTGTTCCTCACTCCCATTCGATGGTGGCGGGCGGCTTGGAGCTGATGTCGAAGACCACGCGGTTGATGCCGCGCACCTCGTTGATGATGCGGTTGGAGATGCGGGCCAGCGTGTCGTACGGCACGCGCGTCCAGTCCGCGGTCATGGCGTCGATGCTGTCCACCACGCGCAGGACGCAGACGTTCTCGTAGGTGCGCTGGTCGCCCATGACGCCCACCGTCTTGACGGGCAGCAGGATGGCGAATGACTGCCAGACCGACTTGTAGCCCGGCAGTTTTTTCATCTCTTCCTGCACGCGCAGGTCGGCCTGCTGGATCAGGGCCACGCGCTCGGCGGTGACCTCGCCCAGGATGCGGACGCCCATGCCGGGGCCGGGGAACGGCTGCCGGTCGAGCAGCTCCGCATCCATGCCCAGGACGCGCCCGACGGCGCGGACCTCGTCTTTGAAAAGCTCGCGCAGCGGCTCGACCAGTTCGAACTTCAGGTCCGGCGGCAGGCCGCCGACGTTGTGGTGGCTCTTGATGGTCTGGCTGGGTCCCTTCAGCGGGCTGACGCTCTCGATCACGTCGGGATAGATGGTGCCCTGCCCGAGGAACTTGCAGTCTTTGAAGCGGCGGGCCTGCTCGGCAAAGACTTCGATGAATTCGCGGCCGATGATCTTGCGCTTCTGCTCAGGTTCTTCGGCACCCTTGAGCGCGGCGTAAAAACGCGCTTTCGCGTCGATGACGTACAGGTCCATGCCGAGCTTTGTGCGGAACATGAGCTCGACCTGTTTGTCTTCGCCATAGCGGAGGAGCCCGTTGTCCACGAAGATGCAGTGCAGGCGGTCGCCGATGGCCTTGTGCAGGAGCACCGCCACGACGGAGGAGTCCACGCCGCCGCTGAGGCCGAGCACGACGTGTTCGTTGCCGACCTGTTCCTTCAACTTTCCGACCGTCTCATCAACCCACGAGGAGAGCTTCCAGTCGCCGGCGCAGCCGCAGATAGGGAAGAGAAAGTTGCGGAGGATCTTGTCGCCGTGCTGGGTGTGGACGACTTCGGGGTGGAACTGGAGCGCGTACCAGTTGCGCGCCTCGTTGCTCATGGCCGCGTTGGGGCAGGAGCTGGAACGCGCGGAGACGGTGAACCCTTCCGGCAGAGTCTCGACCTGGTCGCCGTGGCTCATCCAGACGCTGAACCCGGACGGCAACCCCGCGAAGAGCCGGTTGCCCGGGAGAGCCTCGATCTGGGTGTGGCCGTACTCGCGGTGGTTTCCGGGTTTGACCACGCCGCCGAGCGTTTTGGCGGTGAGCTGCATGCCGTAGCAGATGCCCAGCACAGGAACGCCGAGGCTGAAGAGCGCGGGATCGCAGAGCGGTGCGCCCTTTTCGAAAACGCTGTTGGGTCCGCCGGAGAGGATGATGCCCGCGGGCCTGCGCCCGCCCAGTTTGGCGGCGAAGGTATCAAAGCGGAGGATTTCTGAATAGACCTGCTGCTCGCGGACGCGGCGGGCGATGAGTTGTGTGTACTGCGAGCCGAAATCAAGGATGGCAATCCAATTACGCTGCATAAGGGGTCCTTTTTGCGGGGGGTAGTTTAGTGACTTGAGGACTGTTTTGAAAGCCGAAATAAAACGGGATGAACGGAACGGACAGTGCCGTTCGGTTGGCATTACCCTTGCCACCGGCGGGCTGACCCTGCTATTCTTTTTTCATCAATGCCGCAAGCGATTGCGCCTGCGGTCTTTTTTTTCACGGATCCGGAGGACGTATGACGCGACAGCACGACACGGTGGTGATTCTCGATTTCGGTGCGATCAACAGCCAGGCGGCGGCCAAGAGCGTCCGCTCGCTCAACATTTATTGCGAGGTGCTCCCCTGCACGGCGACGGCCGAGCGGATCTCCGCGCTCGCACCCAAGGCGATCATGCTGCAGCGCGGCGCGGCCTGCGGCGAGGCGACGCTGCGGCGGCAGCCCGCGGCAGACCCGGAGGCCTTCGGCGTGCCGGTTCTCGACCTGGCTGACCGCGCGTGCGATGCTGAAACCCTCAAGCCGTTCTTGGTCGGCCAGTGCGGCCTGAAGCAGGATTGGACGGTGGCGGCGTTCATTGACGAAGCCATCGCCGACATCCGCCGCACGGTCGGCGACCGCAAAGTCCTGCTGGCCATGTCGGGGGGGGTGGACTCCTCGGTGTGTGCCGTGCTGGCCCACCGTGCCGTCGGCCGGCAACTCACGTGCGTCTTTGTCGACCACGGGCTGATGCGCAAGGACGAGCCTCAAGAGGTGTGCTCGGTTTTCCGCGACCGTTTCGGCATTGCGCTCCGTCACGTTGACGCGCGGGACCGCTTCCTCGACAAGCTGGCGGGGGTCGGCGATCCCGAGCGCAAGCGCAAGATCATCGGCGAGGAGTTCATCCGCGTATTCGAAGAGGAGGCCCGCTCCGCGGGCGAGCCCGATTATCTGGTGCAGGGGACGATCTACCCCGACATCATCGAGAGCGGTTGGGACGGCGGCAAGCCGGTGAAGGCTCACCACAACGTCGGAGGGCTGCCGAAAAACATCGCGTTCAAAGGACTGGTCGAGCCGCTCAAATACCTCTTCAAGGACGAGGTTCGGCAGGTCGCCCTGGCCCTGGGCATTCCGGCATCCATCGCCATGCGCCAGCCGTTCCCCGGCCCCGGTCTGGGGGTGCGCTGCCTCGGCGAGGTCACGCGGGAGAAGCTCGACATTCTGCGGGAGGCCGACGCGATTTTCCGCCAGGCCATCCTCGACGCCGGATTGGAGCAGCAGGCCAGCCAGTATTTCGCCGTGCTCACCGGCAACCGTTCGGTCGGCGTGTCCAACGACGCCCGCACCTACGCCTATACGGTGGCCTTGCGTGCGGTGAAAACCTCAGACTTCATGACCGCCCGCTTCGTGCCTGTCCCGATGGAGGTGTTGGAGACGGTCTCCGGAAAGATCACCGCCGCCCTGCCGCAGGTGAACCGGGTCGTCTACGACATCACCCACAAGCCGCCCGCCACGATCGAATGGGAGTGAACGCGCGCGCCAAGACGACGCCGGTGCCGCAGTTCCCGTCGGGCACCTCCGTTCGAACCTTTACGACGAACGCCGATATCCGGAAGTTAGCGCTGCGGTGAAAGTTTTTCCGGAGCTTGTCTGTGGCAGGGATCGCCGTTTAAGGCACAAGCCGCTCCTGCCGTTTCTCGCTTTAAAAAGCCATATTCGTTGATCGTGCTCCCGCCTAAAGCCAACCCTTAAGAGGGCGGGCGTGGAACTACGGTCACGGGAAGTGCCCGTTTGACGGACTCGGAGGTGAAGCAAGTGTGTGCGGCACGTCAGAAGTGTTTTGCGGCAAAAGCTCGACCGGAGTGCGTTTTCAAGTAAGCCTCAAATGCGAAGGCCTTCTCTTTTGAGTCGAACGCAACGGCAGTCTGGATTTTCCAAGGACGATATTTCGATGTGTGCGTAACGTCGCCCTTGTTGTGCTTTTCTAGACGAGCCTCAAGATCTTCCGTGCAACCGGTATAATGGTGCATGCCGGTTTCGACGTCGATAAGCAGGTAAGCCGTGTGGAAGTTTGACATGGGAACTCCCGTGGGGTGCACGAGTGATAAGTATGGTCGCTCGTCAGGCCCGGCTTCGTTTGCTTCGCAACTACGCCGCGGCAGTCTTCTGCTCCGCATACGCTGATCTCGCCGATCAGCTCGCCCAGGCGTAGTTCGCCGGAGGCGAACGAAGACTGGTGGGCGGTGAGGGACTCGAACCCCCGACATTCTGGGTGTAAACCAGACTCTCTAACCAACTGAGATAACCGCCCGCGGAAAAACGGGGGCATTATGCCGTTTCGGGGTGCGGGGTGGCAAGCGCGGATTTCAGACGGCGAGCTCGCTGAGCATCAGGGTGGACCAGGTCATGGCGCTCACGAACTGGTCTAGGCCGAAGGACTCGTTGGGACAGTGGATCTTGTCCTCCTCGCGCCCGAAACCGACTAGCAGCGGGGCTGCGCCCGAGACGTGCTGCAACAGCGCGACGATCGGGATCGAGGCGCCGTCCCAGTGGAAAAGCGCGCCGCGCGGGTCGATCTTCCGCAACACGTCCGCGGCGAGGCGGAACACGGGCGAGTGGACCGGGAGGCGGAAGCCCGGCGCGCCCGAGTCCGAGTCCGAGAACGTCAGGGTCAGGCCGCGTGGGCAACGGTCGGTCAGGTGCTTTTTCACGGCGGCGAACGCCTCGGAGGGGGTTTGGTCGGGCACCAGACGCATGCTGAGCTTGGCGAGGGCGGAGGAAGGGATGACGGTTTTGGATCCCGGGCCGCCGTAGCCGCCGTGGATGCCGTTGATCTCGATGGTCGGCATGAAGCTGACGCGAGTCACCATGTCGAGGTTCTGCTGTCCGCCGGCCGGCGGGCAACCGATCTCTTTCTCGTAAGCTTCGGGCGTGATGACGGATTCCCGGGCGAGGCCGAGTTCCTCTTCAGAAGGGGGGCGCACGCGGTCGAGGAAACCCGAGACGGCGATCGAGCCGTCGTCGTTGTGCAGCGACGCGAGCAGGCGGGCGAGACCTTGGGCGGGATTGGGCGCGAGACCGCCATGGATGCCGGAGTGGAGATCATACCCGGGGCCAGAGACGGTGAGCGTGAAATGGGTGACGCCCCGGAGTCCCGCCACGATGGCAGGCTGGCTGGCGGGTCCGCTGGAGGTGTCGCTGACCATCAGCACGTCGGCGTGCAGCCGCTGGCGCAGGAGGGGCGCGAGGGCGGTGAGCCCTTTGCTGCTGCTCTCCTCTTGGCCTTCGATCACGAGCCTGAGGGTCGGCAGGGGCATGCCGGCCTCTATCAGGGCTTTGACGCCCATGAGAAAGCCCATGACTTGGCCCTTGTCGTCCTGCGCGCCGCGGGCGTACACGCGCCCGTCGATGAGGGTCGGCTCGAAGGGCGGGGTTTTCCAGCCGTCGAGCGGGTCTTCGGGCTGCACGTCGTAATGGCCGTAAAAGAGCACGGTGGTGGCGCCGGCGCCGGGGCGCTCTGCGAGGACGATGGGCACGGGGAGGCCGCCTTCGGGGGTGATGATGTCGACCGCGAAGCCGAGCGGCTTGAGGAACTTCTTCAGCCACGCCGCAGCGCGGGCGCAGTCGCCGAGGCGTTTGGGGTCGGTCCCTACGGTCGGCAGGCGCAGCAGCGCGAACCAGTCGTCCAGAATGGCTTGCCGGTTTTTGTCGAAATAGGCGGGGGCAAAAGCGGTGTCGGGCATCGGGTGTCTCCTTAAGTCTGCCGGGAGGATAACATAACCGGCGGGGGCGATTCAATGCGGTTGAGCGCCGTTCAAACGCCCAACGCTGAACGTTCACGCTCAAGGGATAGGTGTCGTCCCGTTTTGCCTGTGCGCCACAAAACGGATTTCAACGGGCTTGAAAGACGGGGGGAGACAGAATATAATCTAGCAATCAACTTTTATTTGTGGGAAAGGAGGCTTGGGCAAACCTCACCATGAAAAAACATCCGGTCATATTTGGGGCATGGGTGTCGCTCTTGGCAGCGCTCGCGCTTTGCGCGGCCGCGGCCCCTGTGCCGAGAGAAACGGCTTTTCATGTGGCGGCCCATCAGTTGCCCGGCTACTTTGCGGGGCCGTGGCAGCTGGCCGGCGAGTACGCCTTGGAAAACCTTTCGGGCGACACGGTCGCTTACGCGTTTATTTTTTCAAAGCCCTCCAGACAAGAATTCCAGGCTCCGGAAGGCGGGGCGCTTGCGCCCACATCGTTTGTGGCGCGTGCCCGCGCGCGGTTGCGGGAATCGGGCAGACCCGCGACAGGGAACATGGCCGAATTATATGGCGAGGACCGTTTCGCGTCGATCTTCGTGAGCGCCGTTGACACGGAGCCTCCCGTCCTGCGCTGCTACCGGGGGTTGCCGCCCCATCTGGTGAAAGAGGCGGATGCCCTGGATCTAGTCACAAAGAAACGTGGCGCGGGAGCGTGGCGCGTGCGCCGGCGCCTGATGCTCGGGATGTTCGACGAGGCGTACTGTCTTGAGAATGCGGCGGACACGAACGCGGCGGTGGTGGTCGAGATGCGTTCGCGCTCCGTCGCGACGAAGACCGAGGCACAGGCGCGCCGGCCCCGGAGGCAGACGGGCACCGATGAAACGGAACGTATCCAGATGTGCCGGGCGGCGTGGCGCGGTTTCGGTGTGGTAACGACGAATACGGCGATACGCACTCCCTGACGTGTGAAGGGAAGGTGACCGGTGGCGGCAGTTGAGAGAAAAACGGTGATGGCTTTCCTCGCCGCGACGCTCGCGGCGGGAAGCGGCCCCCTGTTTGCCGCTTCCGCGGCCTTCACGATCACGGACGACTACGACGATGGCTTTGTTTTTTCGACAGACGGAGAGAACTATGACGCCAACTATGTTATCTCAGGCAAGTTGAGCACCTATTCCTCCCCGTTCGTGACGGGAGTGTTCCGTTTCACCGGCGTGACGATTCCTCAAGGTGCCGTGATTTCTAATGCGTATCTCCGTGTGCAGGCGTATGAGGCAGGTTCAGGCACCTCCTCTTTGGTCATTAACGGGGAGGACTATGACGCTGCCAGTCCGTTGAACGAAGGTGAGTGGCTTTATGCAAGAGACCTCACTGCTGCATCGGCCGCATGGGAGATCGACCCGAAATGGACTCGGGACAGTTACCACAACAGTCCTGAACTCAAGTCGGTTATCCAAGAGATCGTGGATCGTCCGGGGTGGTCCTATGGTAACGCATTGGCGCTTCATCTTCGGAATACAAAGAACACGGGCGGCTGTCAGTACATTTTTTCACGAGAAGGGGTCGCTGTTTACGGAGGTTCAGCGGCCGAGTTGATTGTGACGTATGCGGGTGCGGAGATTCCGGACGGGGTCAAGAGCGAGAATTATATCCCCGGGGCGACAAACGCTCCCTCGATGTTCCCGCTCTATCTGAACAACCCCGACATGTATTATCCGGCTGAGCAGGGGGGCATCTGTTGGGCGACGGCCGCCGCCGACATTTTCGCGTACTGGGACCGTACCGCGCATGGCGGCATCACGTACTGGAACCTGATCGACAACGGGAAAGCGCCGCTGCGCGAGCCCGCGTTGCCGACGGCCCCGGGGCACGACGGGGCGGATGTCAAGACAGCCGTCGCCTGGCTGGCCTATCAGTATTACGGTGCGTCGGCGGCGGAGGACGGCATACTTGAGGAGTTCGCCAACCAGACCAACGGCTTGTCGTTCGAGGTGACGTACCATTGGCCGGTGAGCACGACGGCAGAGCGGACGGCGTATTTCGGCACGATCATGAGCGAGATCAACGCGGGGCGCCCGCTCAGCATCGGCTCGTATGGCACCTACTTCGGGGGGGGGCATCAGGTTCCTGTGACCGGTTACAGGGAGCAGTCGAACGCGGTCAACAGCATGGTTTACATCCACCTGAATACGGGAGGGACACAGAGCCAGTACGTCAATCCCTATGCCTCTTCGTGGGGGTATCTGGACATGGATCAGATCGTTCCGGGGGGCACGCCGGTCGACCAGTACGAGGCGGCTGGCGACAACACCGCGGCGACGGCGGTGGCGATCCAGCCGGACGACATCTACGCTTTCCGGCAAACCCACAACTTCAGCGTTACCGGCGATGTGGACTGGATCCGGCTGGACACGGTTTCGGGGCGGAAGTACGTGATCGCCACGACCAATCTGGGCGCAAGTTGCGACACGGTGCTCGGCGTGTATGCGACCAACGGCGTCACGCTCTTGCTTCAGGACGACGACGGCGGGACCGAAGCGCGGTCCTCGAAGATCGAGTTCCGGTGCTGGAGCACGGGGACGCATTTCCTCCGGTTGAACGACAAGGCGGACGGCTCCGGGCATGCGGCGAACTACGACGTGCAGGTGTCTTACAGCACGATCACGAACGAGGCCCCGACGGCCCTGAGCCTCTCCCCTTCGGCGGTGGCGGAGAACCAGGCCTCCGGTACGGTGGTCGGCACGTTCAGCACGACCGACCCCGACGTCGGAAACACGTTCACCTATTCGCTCGTGTCCGGGAGCGGCAGCGGCGACAACGCCGTGTTCACGGTCTCAGGGAACACGCTGAAGACGGCGGCGGTTTTCGATTATGAGGCCAAGTCCAGCTATGCGGTGCGGGTACGCACGACGGATCAGAACAGCCTCTATTATGAGAAAGCGTTCACGGTGTCGGTGACGAATGTGACCGATGCCGGCGACGTGACCGTCCGCGGGACGCCCTGTTTGTGGCTCGACCAGTACGGGCTTGTGGCCGGCGGCGATTATGAGGGCGCCGACACCGGCGATGTTGACGGCGACGGGTTGGCCGCGTGGCAGGAATGGGTGGCGGGGACGGTCCCGACCAATGCGGCGTCGGTGTTTCTGGCCGGATGGCTTCAGGTTGACGGCGAACTGTTTCTCCACTGGACGCCCGACCTGACGGGGGCTGTGCCGGCGCGCGTATACTCGGTATACGGGGCCGTCTACCTGACGAACGGTTTTCCGGCTACGCCCTTTACCAATATTCCTGCGGGGTCGCCCCTTTCGCTGCCGTCCCTGTCGACCAACCGGTTCTTCAGGGTCGGGGTCGGGCTGGAGCCGTAGGGCGTGTGCCCCGTCTTGCCAGCGAACAGGTTGGTGTGATAATTTGGCGGCATGAATCAACATGTCCTCTGCGTCGGCGCGGGCTACGTGGGTGGGCCGACGATGGCGATGATGGGCGAGGGAGGGGATAAGCGACATGCGGCGGATGCTGTTACTGGGGTGGTTGGTGTGGGGGACTGCGGTTTATGCCGGTGATCCGGTTCTGGATTTCGTGTATCCGGCGGGCGGCTGTTGCGGGAGCGAGTTTGAGATCGAGGTCGGGGGTGCTTCCTTGCCGGCTGTGACGCAGGCGATCATCAGCGGCGAAGGGGTGAAAGCGAAGTTTTTAGGGGCGGTGCGGACGGTCACGTACACGAAGAAGAGGCGCCCGGTTCAGGTGGACCTGCCGAACCGCTTCCGCTTCCGGGTCGTGGTGGACAAAGGTGCCGCGCCCGGTATCCGGGCGCTGCGGGTCGGGGCGGCTTACCGGTTAAGCGAGCCGGTGAAATTTGAGATTTCGGCTTTGCCGGAAGTGAGCGAAGCGGTCACCAACCGCGTTTCCGGCGGCGGGGCGTCGCTTGCCGCGCTGCCGGTTTGCCTGAACGGCCGCCTGCACGGGGCCGGGGCTGACCGCTACCGGTTTCAGGCCGGGAAGGGGATGACGCTGGTCGCCTTTACCGAATCGCGGGTGTTGCCGTGCGGAGGGGCCCGCCCCGTGCTGACATTCACGGACGCTGCGGGAAAGCCTTGCGGTGGCGTGTCGGTGTACGATGAGGACGCCGCGCCGGTCTTGGTGTTTGAAGTGCCGCAGGACGGGGCGTACGCCTTGGAGGTGAAAGCCGCGCGCGAAGGCTGTGGCGATGCGTGCGTATACCGCGTCAAGCTCGGCGAACTGCCGCTGGTCACGGGGTTCGCGCCGTCAGGGGCTCAAGAGGGTGAGAGCCTGAATGTCATGTTGAGGGGGCATAACCTTGCGCGGAAACGCGTGCGTCTTTTTACCGGCGGAAAAAACGGCGCGCTGTGCCTGGAGGCCCTGACCGAAGGCGCGCTCGTGCTGCCGGGGCTGAGGTTCGACCTGTCGGAAGAGGCGGATGTGTCAGAGCAAGAGCCGAATGATTCGCCGGAGAGCGCACAGCCGGTCGAGGTGCCGTGTGTGGTCAACGGCGTTTTGGAGCAGGCGGGCGGGTGCGATGTGTTCCGCTTCAACGGGACGGCCGGCGACGTCGTGTGGGTGGATGCCCGTGCGGCGGCGCTGGGGTCGCCGTTGAAGCCGGTGGTGACGGTGCGCAACAGCCGGGGAGAGACCGTCGCGCGTGCGGCGTATGATACGAACGGCACAGCGGCGGCGGCGTTACAGGTGCGCGACCCGTCGGTTCCCGTGAAGCTGGCTGAGACGGGCGCGTATGAGGTGGAGGTGGCCGATGCGGAGGGGCGTTCAGGCGAGGCGTTCGTCTACCGTCTGCGCGTGGGGCCCCCGCGCCCCGATTTCCAGGTTTGGATGACGCCGGCTTCGCTGAATATCCCGGCGGACGGCAGTATGCTGGTGACGGTTTTCCTGCAGCGGATGCACGGGTTCGAAGGCGAGGTGCGGGTGGCGCTCGAGTATCCTCCGCTCAGTATCGCGTGCGAGGGCGGCGTGATTCCGGCTGGGGAGACCTCGTGCCGGATGACGGTGTCCACGGACGGTGTGCGTTTCCCGCACACGGTGTTTGGCTTGTCGCTGATCGCTTTGGCAGAGGCCGGGGAGGGACGCCGCGTGAAACGGGGGGTGGTGCCTGTGCGCTTTGCCGAAGGGAACGCGCGTGTCGAGGCGAGGACATTCGAAGAGTTGTCGGCGAAGGCGAACTCCGGGCTTCCCGCGTTGCGCCTGTTTCTGCCGTCGGGAAAACCGGTGGCGGTTTCCGGCAAAGAGCCCGTCCGGCTGATGGTTCTCAGCGCGACGTTGGCGGCGCAGTTCGGCAGGGAATACGTTCCTGTGGTGGTGTGGCCGCCGGCGGGGTTCTCGGTTCAGGGTGTTCAGCGCACCAACAAGCAGGAGCGGGCGTTCGTTCTTTTGAATGTCGATGCCGATGTCGTTCGGGCGGGGCAGAAAGGGCGTCTCATCCTCGGCTGTTGCAGGCAGGGCGACACGAACGACACCTTGGTGGCTGTCACGCAGAGTGTCCCGTTTGTGGTGAAATGAGAAGGGGTTGGCAGGCGGGGCAGAAGTGTGTGCCGCGTTGCCCGACGGTCATCCGCGCAAGGGGCGAGCCGCAATGCGGGCAGGGGAGGCCGTCGCGGCGGAACACGTTGAGGGCATCCGCGTTGCGGCCGCGGTGACCGGCTACACTGTAAAAGTTGGCCGCGCCGTCGCCGAGTGTGGTCCCGCCGTTTTCAACAGCGCGCCGGAGCACCGCGCGGATGGCGGTGTGCAGGCGGCGGATCTCCAAGGGAGACAGGGTGTCGGCGCGGCGTTCGGGATGGATCTTGGCGTGCCACAGCGACTCGTCCACATAGATGTTCCCAAGCCCCGCCACGGTAGCCTGATCCAGCAACAGCGGCTTGATCATGCGCCGTTTTCCCTCCAAGCGTCCGCGGAGAGCCGCGACGGTGAATGTGTCTTCCAGCGGTTCCGGACCCAGTTTTGCGAAGGGGTCTGACGAGGCGGGGCAAAGGAGGAAGCGCCCGAACTTGCGCGTGTCGTTGAAGACCAGCCGGCGTTGCCCGTCAAAGGTGATGACGACATGGTCGTGCTTGCCGGGCCTTTCGCCGGCCGGGATGAAGCGCAGTTTGCCGGTCATCCGCAGATGGATGAGCAGTCGGCTGCCGGAGTCGAGCGTGATCACGATGTACTTGGCGCGCCGCGTTACGCCGGTGACGGCGCGGCCGATGAGAGCCTTGGCAAAGGCGGCCGGCGCCAGCCCGGAGACGGCGCGCGACCAGCGGACGTCGATCCCGAGGATGATGGTGTTTGCAAGTCCGTGTTTGCGGAGGTCGCGTACGACGGTTTCGACTTCGGGCAATTCCGGCATGGGGCTCCTTTTTTGGTAAAAAAGATAACAGTTTTCTGCCCGGCCCGCTATCCGGCTGTTCCGCAACGCCTGAAGGAGTGCGGGGGGGGGGCGGCAAAAGTTGCCGATAGCATAGGAAATTGATTGTATAGATGGCATGAATGTGAAAATATGAATGTTGTCATAAGTATGTTGTTGAGAACCTTGCTGTAGTCGCATTTCATGAAAGGGAATTGTTTTTTACAGAAAGACGACAAGGGGTGAAATGAACAAGCAAGTTATGTGGGCTGTTGTCTGTGCCGGTCTTCTGCTGGCGTGTTGTCAATCGGTGGCAGGTCCTGTCTCCTATTTGCCGGAGGACCGGGTGCTCACGTTCGACGATTACGCGGATACCGCCGTGTGGGAACATTATGGCGATCAGTTGGGTGGAATAGGTGGCCTGTATTTAAAAAAAGGTACCAACCATTATCACCGGACCGGTTGGCGCTTCTTGTCCTGCCGAAATGGAACTGTGGCAAGTATGGTCTCTCCCCAATATGTGCCTCCATCAAATGCGGGTGCAAAAACAAATTTTGTAGCCAATCTAAGAAATGATCTCAATGTGCAGATCGAGTCGCCGGTCTTTTCGAATGGCATAGGTACTGTATATTTTGAGGCGATTAATAGCTATCGGCCAAAGCCTACCCGGATTAACGTGTTTATCTCGACTAATATGACAAGCGAAGCGACGGGACCGGTCAATCTCCTTCTCGATGCCGAGACCAACGGGTTCACGTACGTCTGGCAGTCGCTGGGTGAAGAAGTGTATGATGCAACCACTACGTTCGGGTTTACGCGCTACATAAAAAATTTGGATATTCGGGTTCCAACCAAACTGAGGATTCAGCGCTGGGGCGATCCGGATACTTCTGGCGGCGTCTACACAGACTTGCCATTGGACGATGGGTTCACCGTCATCGACAACATCCGGGTCTCGCCGCCTCCGGCGGCGGTGGTGGTGCGTAAGGCCGAGTGTGTGTTCCAGCCGGGGTATCCGTCTATCGGAACTAACCTGACGATCCGCTGCTATGTCGACAACGTGGACATGCATGTGCCCACCAATCACACCGCGCGGACGGTCACGGTGCGGTACCGCTGGCGTTATCTGGACCAGAGCATCGCGCATGGAAGACCAATGTCATGGACTATGTGGAGGACACGCCGGACGACGACGGGCTTGGAAACGGCGAGCGTTACGAGGCGGTGCTGCCGGCTCAAGCTCAGGTTGGCGATTTGGAGTATTATTTCGTCTGCGATTCGGACGGTTACCGCTACCAGTCTCTGGACTACACGGGTTTGAGTTATCCGTATCCCGCCGAATCCGACCCGTCCTGGCCCAACCAGTTGCGCGGCGGGGCGTCCGAGCCGGACGGGCGTGAGTTCTATGTGCGTTTGCGCCCGTACCAGTCCCCGTACGGGGCGGTGCATGTGGTTACGGATGATCCTGCTGTTCCCCCGGTCGAGATGGCGTTGGTGGGGGACAACCGGTGGCAGGGCATGGTGCCCCGCACGGACGTTGCGGATACGAATCTGAGTTTTTATTTCAGGGCTACCCGGGCGTACGTGCCGGATGCGGACACGTTTTCGACAAACACGGTGTGCTGGAGTGAGGCGGCGCAGACCGGTGCGGGACGCGTGCCCTTTGGCGGCGTGTGCGTGGAAACAAACGACGCGGGGCGTATCCGGGTGAAGGCGGATTCGGGCGGATACATCATGGTCACCCTGAACACGGACACGAAAGAGTACATGACCCGGCGTGCCGAGTATCAGAACTTCAACGCGTGGCCCGCGCCGCCGGAGAAATTTTCCGAGAGCAGCGGCCAGAGCGCCAAACAGAGCTTCGGGAATTCGTTTGAAACCTGGCCGGTCAACACGGAGACAAATTACTCCGAATTTTTTGACCTCATCAGTTCCATACCGACCACCAACGTCTATTCGCGGGAACCGTTCCCGACGCCGCGAGACTGGATGGCGGGAAGTGCGGCGTTTGTGGTTGAACGGGTGGATGCCGACATTTACAACAAGCCCGGTGGCTGGACGGGCATCACGGTTCAAAATCATGCGTTGCGCCTTAAAGGCGGCGACAGCGCGTTGGGGCTCGGGTATGTGCACAACACGCGCGTTTCCCGGACGGACGGCATTAAGGCGCTTTCGTTTAAATGCCGTTTGGGGCAGCCGGCCAGCAATTTCGACGTGACCTATGACCGGACCGGTTTCATGAAGTCGAATTATATGTTTAAGGCAAACGCAAGGGTCTACGGAAGCATGTCGCCGGAAAGGCCCTCCATGTCGGTGATCGGGTATTATCGGGATCCTGAGAACTTTTACGAGTATCGGGTCAGCCAGATAAGGGTCGGTACGGATGAGTCCCGCCTTGAGCATCAGCTTTACAAATGGGAAAATGGCTCGCCTAAGCCGCTCGCCACAGGCGCTACAAAAGATAATGCCGATCTAATCAGCGCCGCTCGTTCTCTGGAAATGAGGCTCTTCAACGAGACGACGGGCACGCGGATTTATTGTTTGTACAACGGCTCTTCTCGGGTCAACCTCGTGGAGCTCACAGCCAATTCCCCGCACACATACGGCACCTACGGGTTTCTTTCCGCCGATTGCGAGGCCGGTTTTTCGTACGCGCAAACCCAGCCGACCACGACCGGCGCGGCCTTGGTGGGGTCGACGCCTGTGACGGTTTTATATGCGGACAACAATATCGTCGGGCAGATGGGGAATTGGTATACGCCGGCGGGACGGTATGCTTTTGATATTGATTCTGTTCCGAGACGCATCCAGGCGGTGATTCCCGACCAGAAATTGGGCGTGTACCTGCAGACGGCGGAACCCGGTTCCGACGCCGAGCCTTCCGCTCCGGGCACCACCGGCTGGAAAAAATATCAGGAACTCACGGTCAGCGGGTTCGGCTATTCGTCCAATGCCGTTACCGTTAAAGACTGGAAAACGCAGTATGTGATGCTGCAGGTGAGCGGAATGACGAACACGCTGTCGGTGACCGACGTGGCGGTGGATGCAGCGGTTCCAAATCAAAAATTCTTCGAGTTGCGAAGTCGCTGGATGGCGCGATTAGGAGCGGGCGGGGTGGCGATCCACAGTTTTCACGCAAAAATATTTCTTCGGATCGATTTTTTTATTGCCC
>JAQVSS010000242.1 GCA_028700415.1 Kiritimatiellia bacterium | reverse complement strand
CCGCGCGGAAAATCACGGCCACCCCGAGGCACGCCGCCGTCATGCCGAGCGTGCCGGCCTCCAGCAGGATCTTGCGCCCGGCGCGGTCGACGAGCCAGCAGGCGAGCGCCGTCACGGGGATCGGCACCAGCCACACCGCCACGTTCGCGACGCTGGCGGCCTGGTGGGAGAGCCCGGCGGACTTGAACATCATGACCGAGAAATACTGGACCGCGTTGAAACCGATCGCCTGGTTGCAGACCAGGACCGCGAGGGAGATGAAGAACGGCAGCGCGTACTTGCGCTGCAGGAGGGAGTCGCCCCGCGCGGCGGCGGCCAGGGCGGCTTTCTCCGCCGCCTCGGAGCGTTCGGCCGCGTCCAGCTCTCCGAGAACCGCGCGTCCCTCCGCCTCGCCGACGAGCGCCGTCAGCGCGGCGAGCGCCTCCGTGCGGCGGCCGCGGCGGCACAGCCAGCGAGGGGACTCCCGCAGCCCCAGCGCGCCGAGGAAGAAGAGGACCGCCGGCGCGGCGCTCGACCAAAACATCGTCTTCCACGCGAGCGCCTTCCGCGCGGCGGTCATGCCCTCGGCGTCGACCGCGCCGATGAAGCGCACGACGGCGAGGCCGACGAGCGCGCAGAGCGAGATGCCGACGAAGTCGAGCAGCTGAAACATCCCGGCGCCCTTGCCGCGGATCCGCGCCGGCAGGCACTCGGCGAGGTACATCGGCGCGACGACGCCGATGACGCCGGCCGACGCGCCCTGCAGGACGCGTCCGGCGAAGAACGGCCAGTAGGCGCCGTCGAAGAGGCAGATCGGCGGGCAGGCGAACACCGCCAGCGCCGCGGAGAGGAGCATCATCGGCTTCCGCCCGAACCGATCGGCGAGCCACCCCGCCGCGAGGCACGCGAACGCGGCGCTCAACACCACCGCGCTCGAGAGGCGGGAGATCTCGGCGGTGGTGAAGAACCCGAGGCTGCCCGGATTGTCCTTCACCGGACCGATGTAGGGGATCGCGGGACCAATGATGGTCCCGCCGAAGTCGAACAGCAGCCCGCCGAGTCCCGCCGTCACCAGCAGGAACACGATCGGTTTCTTGATTTTCTCGCCCATGTGACGTCCCTCTTCCGTTTCCGCCTTCTCACGCCCGACACGGTCCCGCTGACAGGGGGACCGCGACGGTCACGCCGCCCTTCTGGGCGGACATGCCTCATAACTTTTCCGGTTAAGTTTTACAAACACACAGCCAACTGCCTGAAGAGTAGTCCGTTGTCTCCGTACAGTCCGCTTTAGCCAAACAACGCTTTCCGGTTCGGCCACACGCCGCCAGAACCTGTTTCCAGAAGAGCATTCTGGTTTAATAGGTTGCCAAACTGTGGCGTCAGTGTCCAGTGTCAAGTCAGCCTTCTTTTATTTATTTTTTGTTGGTTGACTCATTTAGCTGCCTTCCATAATAATCACAATATCGGTTCTTGATATCGGCTTCCGGGAAGGCCATTAAACAGGGGGATGGATGACAGCGACAGGTTTGTGCGGGAGTGGAGCGGCGCGGCAGAAGGTCCCGGCGTGTCCGGAAGTTTCTCCGGAGGGGGCGGCGGCGGGGACGGGGGGAGGTCGGTTGCTTTCGCTGGACGCCTTGCGCGGTTTTGACATGTTTTGGATTGTCGGCGCGGGGTCTTTGGTGCATGCGCTCGGAAAGGTGAGCGACACGGGCGTCATCAAGGCTTTTTCGAAACAACTCAGCCATGTGCAGTGGGAGGGCTTTCACTTTTACGACCTGATTTTTCCCCTGTTCGTTTTCATTTCCGGCGTGTCCCTCGTGTTTTCGATCGATAAAACGTTGGCCCGCCAGGGCAAGGCGAAGGCCTTCAAGAAAATCGCTCTTCGTGGCGTCCTGCTGGTTTTGCTGGGCATTTATTTTTACGGTGGTTTGAGTAGACCGTGGCCGGACGTTCGGTTGCTGGGGGTGCTTCAGTACATCGGCCTGGCTTGCCTTTTCGGCGGCATCCTGTATATCGCGGCGCGGCGCGCGCGGGTTATCGCCGCCGTGTGCGCGGCGATTCTTCTCGGCTATTGGGCGCTCATGGAGTTCGTGCCTTTCCCGGATTTGAGGGTGGACAAAGACTCGCTGCAAAAGACGGTCGTGAAGGTCGGTTCGCCGGATCCTGCGAAAGTTGTGCTGAGCGCCACCGGCAAGGTCTGCGGCCACTATGAGGAAGGCTACAACCTGTCGAATTACGTGGACTACCGGTATCTGCCGGGAAAAAAGATCAACGGCGCGTATGAAAACCAACCGCTTCTCGGTATCATGGGGGCTGTTGCCGCATGTTTGCTGGGCATGTTGGGCGGCATGTGGCTGCGCCGGACGGACGTCAGCGACAAGCGTAAGGTTGCCGGGCTCTTGGCGGCGGGAGTGGCGGGAGTGGCCGTCGGGTCCCTCTGGGGGCTGCAGTTCCCCGTGGTGAAGAAGCTCTGGAGTTCGCCGTTTGTGCTGGTGGCCAGCGGTTACAGCGCCGCGCTGCTGGGAGTGTTCTATTGGGTTATTGAGATCGGGAAAAAACAGCGGTGGTGCCAGCCCTTCGTATGGATTGGAATGAACCCGCTCACCCTTTACCTCGCGCACAACCTTGTCAGTTTCCCGAACCTGGCGGCACGCTTTGCGGGCGGAGATGTCCAAGTGTATCTCGCCGCGCATGTGTCCAAGGGTGCGGGCAGTGTGCTTCTCGCCGCGATCCAATTGGGGCTGATGTTCCTGTTCGTCCGGTTCCTGTATGTGCGTAAGATATTCATCAGGATTTAGGAGGTGTGACCATGAAAAAGGGGCTGGCTTTACTGGCTTTGCTCATGACGGGGTGTGTCGGGATACCTAAGAACGTGAAACCGGTCGATCATTTCAAGGCCGACAAATATCTTGGGAAGTGGTACGAGATCGCAAGGCTGGATCATTCGTTCGAGCGCGGCTTGACCCGTGTGTCGGCGGAGTACAGCCTTCGGGATGACGGCGGCATCCGGGTGTTGAACCGCGGCTATTCCGCCGGGGAGGGGGTTTGGAAGGAGGCCGAGGGTAAAGCCTATTTCGTGAAGGGGCGGGATCTCGGGTACCTGAAGGTCTCGTTCTTCGGCCCTTTTTATGGCTCGTATGTCGTTTTTGAACTCGACCGCCTGAATTATCAGTATTCGCTCGTGTGCGGCCCAAATAAATCATATTTGTGGATTCTGGCCAGGGGACCCAAAATGGACGACAGTATTAAGGCGGCCCTCGTCGCTAAGGCGTCCGCATTGGGTTTCGACACAAGCAAACTGATCTTCGTCGATCACTTGTGAACCCGTATGGCGCCGGTGCCCAGGGATTGAAATGCAGGGCAAACTGTCGGCCAGGGTTATGAACCGGTCAGGGCGCTGTGCTTTTCCTGCGCGTCCTTCACAGCCTGTTTCCATTCGCCGGTGCGTATTTTTCTCTCAACTTGGCAAACGATATTTTCGTTCACCTTTAGAGGTTCGATCGGGATGGTTAACGTATAGCCGCACTGACGGCAACACAAGGGTGTGAGTGTGCCTGTATAACGTGGGTCCGCCGAAAATTGCATGTCGCACCGCGGACAGAAGGCCAACGGGTCGATGGGGTTGCAAACCCCAGACATATTCCAACGCCACAAAACCCCGTAAAAACGGTCTTCGGTATATGCCATCGGCGAATTCTTCCTGGATTTCTCCTGCCAATCCAAAATGATCCGCTTCACCGCGTACAGCAGAAGCAACACATCAATGACACCTACCAGAAACACGCCCCACACATAAACCTCGGTGGTTGTCCCGAGATAGGAGATGAAATCAAGGAGATAGCGCCGTTGCCACCCGGCAAAATCAACGGCAAAGGTGCGCGCGGGTGTAATCGCCCAGATCATGGCGAGTGTAACGAGTCCGCCAAGAACAGTAACGATCAGACAGCGCCGGACGCTGTAGTCTTTTAAAGTTCTCATGATGAGATCGGAGCAGCAAAGGAGCGGTTCAAGACACGAAAAATGATGTCGCTAAACAAAGCCGGACCGGCGACGCGCGGACTCCGGGGCGCAAATCACACCCTTGCGCGGCCTTGTTGGACCGTACAACATTTCTTAAAATAGCGCATGTATGGCGCATCCCGCAAGTCCGATTTCTGCGGCACTCAAGGCTAGCCCGTTCGCCGCGATTTTCCAGGCCGGCGGCGTGTGGCCGCGTCGTCCCCGTTCGCTACCGCGGCGGCGGTGCGTTGTCCGCCCTGCCAGAGCGGCATTCGGCGAAAATAAGTTTGCGTCGCCCGCGGTCAATCCCCACCAGTCCGCCCGTCAGGGGGTCGTACGCGATTCCCTGTCCCGTGAACGGGGCGGGGATCGTTTCCACATACGCCAGCACATTCCCGGTTTTCGGAATCTTCAGACGGTAGATCTCCTTGGCGTCATGTCCGGTGACGAGAAAGGTGTTCTCGTGCCAGATGCCCCCGGAAACACTGCCCTTTCCCAGCCGGCTGACCACCTCCGGTGGAAAACACCACCTGGCTTTGACCCGCCACGCGCGATCATATTCGGCCAGGTAGCTCTTGGCGTTGTCGTCGCCGAACCCGGTGTAATACGCGAACATGCACCACACCGTGTCCCCTTGAAAAGCGATCCACGTCAGACTCCCCTCCGTGACGCCGAAATCCTTCAGCGTGCTCAGCGTCATGGTTGCGGGATCAAGAACCTTGATTTCGCTTCGGTCGGGCTTGTTGGGAAAATTCGAGTGGGCGCAGTGGATTTTGCCGTCGCGCAGCGTTCCGCTGTTCAAGTGGATGGCTGCTCCTGTGCTTGTTGCGAGTTCGCGGCCTGTGGCGCGATCGTATTTGACAATCCGGCTGCTGTTGACGGCATACACGTGCCGCTCGTCCGCGGCCGCGGCCTGCACCGCATCCGGCGAGGCGATTTCGCGGGTGGTGTGATAAACGGTGTCTGCGCGTGCCTGTCCCGCAGCCAGGCACGAACATGCCATCAGCACGCAAACGTAAACATCATGTGACATGAGACATCCTCCCCACGGGCCGCCTGAACCCTCGTGCACCGACCGAGACCTGCTCTGGTGGCCGCACGCACTCCGCCAGAATGCCTCCTCGGGTTTTCTATGCCATGTGACAGTATCACGCCGGAATGCCCCGGACAATCACAAAGGTCATGTTCGCGCCAGCCAAAAACCGGCAGATTCCGGATTTTCTCGCCACGGCAACCAGTGACCAGAAAGTGGATCTGCTGACCGGTGTGGAAAAACAGATCGCCGGGCTTTGGTGCGGATCGATGAGATCAACGCAGCAGCCGCCGAGGCGAAAGCAAGCAAGACCCCGTTCCCTTCCGCAAACGCGTTGGGCAGATCAAGGCCTACTCGTCGTCGTCGTGGACGGTCAGCGAAGTGAGCAGGGCGCGGTACTCTTTTTCGAGCTGTTCGCACACGCGGCTCGTGGTGTACTGTGCTTGCACAAGGCTGCGACCGGCGGCGGCCAGTTCGGCTGCACGCGCGGGATTGGCGAGGAGGGCGAGTGCTTGTTCCGCCATCTGCTGTGAATCCCCGTCGCGCACGAGGATGCCGGAGACATGTTGTGTGATCAAGGAGGCCGAACCACCCGACTCGGCCGCGACGATCGGCACACCTGCGGCCATGGCCTCGCACAGGACGCGCCCGAAAGGTTCCCGCAGTGCCGGGTGCAGCAGCACATCAAAGGCGGGGAGTATTTCTTCCGAGGAGTCGAGGTCTCTGATCCAGTGGAAACAGGGGGTGAGCCCGGCCTGGGCGACTTGTTCCTTCAATTCTGAGGACAAACGGGAATGTTCATGGAAGAGGTCTCGTCCGGCAACGACAAAGTGCGCATCGGGACGCTGCCGGTGAATGGCGGCTGCGGCTTCGATAAACGCGTCGTGGCGTTTCCACGGGACGAGGTGCGCGATCATGCCGATAACGGGTGCGGAGGGGGGAAGCCCAACCCGCGTGCGGGCTGTAGCCTTGTCGGTGACGGCGAAACGTGAGGCGTCGATCCCGTTCCGGATAACCCGGATGCGGCCCAGGATACGCGGGGAGAGGATGTCGACGAGGTACTCGTCGACGGCTTCCGAGACGGCGATGATCCGCGCGGCTTTCTTTGCGGCTTCGCGGGCGATGAGCTCGGGCAGTCGCATGTCCCGAACATGCCAGATGACGGGGATGGCGGTTTGGGTCCGGCTGGCGGCGAGAAAAGCGGGCAGGCTGTTGGTATGGACGATGTCGGGCTTGACGGCACGGATGATCTGCAAAACGGTTCCGGGAGCGCGCATCAGCTTGGCGGCCGTTACGAAAAAACCCCACCCGTGTTTTCTTGCGCGCACGGCGGACACGGGAAAAACTTTAATTCCAGCTGATTTCAAGCGTTCGTACAGCGGCCCATACGGAACGGCCGCCACAACGTCCACGCCTTTTTGGTGCAGCGTGGTACAGACTTCGTAGAGGCTGTGCTGCGCCCCTCCCATTTCAGAAAGCAAATCAATCCATAACACGGTCATAGGAAAAAATATTAGCGGGATTATCGGCAAAGTCAAGTGCCGCGAACGGGTTGGAAGGTCGCCGGGCGCATGGCAGTTCTGTTGGTGGTTCTTTTCGTATTCAAGGGAGAGCGCAAGGTTGGCGGGCTGATGGCCGTTTCCGATGGGCGGCGCTGCTTGCCCTCGCT
>JAQVSS010000241.1 GCA_028700415.1 Kiritimatiellia bacterium | reverse complement strand
CCGTCGAGTTCCGCTCGGTGATCTGGAAGACCCCCTGTTGCGCGGAGATCAGCGCGCCGACCTTTCCCTTGCTGTTGTCGGCGAGCGCCAAGGCGCGGCGGTAACCGTCTTCCGTTGCCTTGGCGAGTAACCCCAGCTTGACGTCCTTCAGCTCGGAAACAAAGAACGAGGGGGGGGATGCCCGGATGTCGATCCCGTCCTTGATCAAGTCGGTGATGCCGGTGGAAACAGTTTTGATCAGCGTGACGTTGGAAGACGAGATGGCGATCGCCTGCGAGACATCCACGTATTCGGACTCATTGGTTTCCTTGCCCTGCGCATCCCGTTTGGCGATTTTCGTCGTCTCGATGGTTCCCGGGACGATTTCTGTTTCGCGGAACCCTGTTTTTTCGAGATAGGCCATGACGGCCCGCCGACTCTCCTGCAGTTTGCCGTAAGCCTCTTTCAGGTTGTTTCCCCGCTCGTTGCAGGAACAGGTGAATTTTCCAACGTCTGATACGACATCTTGTTCCGCGTACCCCTTTACCGTGATGGCCTGTTCCTGCCGGACCCTCACGAAGAGCTTGGACAGCAGGGAAGCGGAAAGAACCATGCCGGCTGCCAAGATGGCCGCGACGGCCGATAACTTCAAAACGTTATTCATTAGCGACTCCTTCTTTCGTTATAGGGATAACTGTCATCAGCGGGCGAGGATCGCGGCGGCCAACTCCCGGCGGGCGTCGAACAGGGCCTTCGGGTCGCGCGTGTACCCCCACCACGTCGGGGCGATGCGGTCAACGACTTTCTGCACGGCCGCGGCTCCGGCGCGCCGCTCGAGCAGGGCGAAACATTCGTAGTCTTCCATGCCGTCGCGGATGTTCTTCAGCCGCATGCTGGCGACCGGCCCCCGGATTCCGCACGGAACGCCGGGATAAAACAGATATCCCCCGCCGTTGAAGTGCCGCGGATGCGCGAACGCCGGGTTGCACCACGGCTCGATCACCCGGGTCACGGTGCTCCAGTAAAGCAGGCCCGTGATACCGTACTGCCGGTTGATCCAGGCCGGCACGCGGTAAACCAGCAGCGGCCGGTCGATGTGCCAATAGGGCGGATCCTTCTCGCGCACCTCTTCGTACGTGGGGTGATAACGCGGCGACCGCTGCACCAGCGCGGTGTACGACCAGACGGCATCGCCTCCCTCGAGTTTCTGATTGACCGTCCCTCGGTCGATGAACGACCAGAGCGGGCACCAGATGTCGACCGCCGGGTTGATGTCGGCCCAAGCGGGCTCGTGGGGGTAGGTCTGCTCGACGACGAGGCATTTCAACTCGGGCGCGGCCTGGTGCGCGACGTCGGCTAAAACCAGCACCTGCTCGTAATTCTCCGCGGTGTTGGGCTCGTCGAGGAGGTAAATGTACGCCCGGTCCGCCCAGCCGTTCGACTTGACGTACCGGTAGTAGTCGCGGTAATAGCGCAGGGCTTTTTCGCGCTGGCCGGGCGGGATGGTCTTGTAGTTGGCGCCGGTGGTGGAGTGCGGCAGGCGGCCGAAAGGCGAGGACGGAATCTGGAAATCGGTCACGTGCAGCTTTTCGATGAACGCGCGCAGCGCCGCGTGCCGGTTCGTGTCGATGGTCAGCGAGCCGTCCGGATTCGCCTGCGGCAACAGGTGGCTGGGCAGGGGCGGGTTGAGGCGGTGCTCGGCCAAAGCCTGGCAGTAGCGGGCTTCTATTTCACGGAAATCGTCCGAGTTGCGTTTCACGCCGAAAAGCGAGGCGATACCCGAGAAGTCGCCGAAATGATTGCGATGGGTCGGGCCGTCGGGCAGGTCGATGTCCCAGACGGTCAGCGTGACCGGAAGCTCGGCTTTCCCCTTGTCGGCAGACACCCGGACCGTGCCGTGATAGACGCCCGCCGGCACGCCCTTGGGCACGTGGACGTCGATCCAAAGGGGCTGGTTCTGCCCCGCGAACACGTCGAACGGCACGGCGTACATGTCGTGCCCGGTGGTGGTCAGCGGCTCGCCCCAGCGCTCGCGCCGCTGGTCAAGCGGCAGGATGGGTTTGCCGGTGACGGGATCAATGAACGGGACGAGCGCGTCGGGGTACAGCCCCGGCGGCAACTCCGCCCGCGGCGTGGACAGGCGGACCCGCACGTACTCCTCCCGGTACAGTTTGATGCGGTCACTGGGAATCTTCGCGCCCCCTTCGCCCACCAGTTCGGAAAGCGTTGCCGAGGTCACCCGCAGGTTGCCCCCCCGTGCGGCCACGACCACCTGAAACGACTCGACCTCGTTGCGTGCGGCGGCAAGCTCCGCCGCCGGGGTCCCGAAGGGGGCCTCGTGTTGGAGAATGCGTTCCATGGCGTGGAGCGCGGTGAGCCCGATAACGGGCCTCTCCGCAGCCAGAGCCGGGGCGGTCAATAAAGCCGATGAAACAACCAAAGGCAGTAAACTCCGCATGATCGAACCTCCCTTTACAGGTCGCTTTTCAAGACGACACGGCCCCGCGCGCAGCGAAGCTCCCCCCTCTTATTTTCTATTTCACGGTAAGCGTACGGGAAACAGGGCATCCGTGTCAATCAGTACCGGAAATTCCCTTTTAACGTACAAAGGGACAAGAACAGCGTCATCACTCCACATAAATAGGGTTTGTCGGCATGGGAGTGATCCCGTTCTCATTTAACGTGTCCAACGTGAACCAATAGGAAACCTTCGCATTAAGACTATAAAGGTCTAGCCGCGTTTTATCACGGATTTCAAAAGGGGTGTGCATCGCATCTTTTGCCACACCATAACGCACGACCACACCTTCGGAACCTGCCCCGCCCTCCCATGCCACCCTCACATGCCGCCGGTCGGTCTGATCGCGAACCACCCGAACGTTCGTTACCGGTTCGGGGGGGCTTTCACCTCCGATTCCGAAAACTCGAAAACCCGCAACGGCAAAGTATCCCGGTTTCGTGCCGCAATCGACGAGTCGAAGATGCCGTGCGGTTACAGGAGTGCCCAGTTCGTGATAAGCGTTCATCCGGTCTTCCCCGTTTGCACTCCGGTCGACCACGGTTGTCCAGCCTGCACCGTCGCTGGAACAAGCCACCCGATATTTTTGGACAAAATCGTGAGGCAGACTGTTTGTGCGCCTCCGGACCTCCTCCGTCTCCGCAAAATTGACCTGTACCGCACACACCCGCTTGACACCGCCGAGATCGATCCCGATCCAAACGTTCGAGTCCGAAACCTCCGGCTGCCACCAGGACCGGATACTCGCGTCGAAGGCGCATTTCGCGCGGCGAGCACCGCGATGTTCCGACGAGGCACAGGCCGCCTTTCCGCAACCAAGTTCCATCCAGCCGGCAAGGTTTCCTTTCTCAGGACTCGGATTCTTTCCGGGCAGATACTGCGGCAGGTCCCCGAAGGCCGTTTCCGCAAACAACCGCCCAGCTCCATCGATGTGGGCGGGGAAAAGGACCACACGCCGCTCCACGCCGCGGATCACACCGGTGGCGATATGCCAAAGCCGTTGTTGTTTGTCATGGAAGGTCGCCCCGTGACCGGCGCCGGGAAGAAACCCTGTCGGTTTAAAGGAAAAGGGGCTGTACGGTTCGTAAACGAACGGCCCGAGCGGGGACAACGAGACACATACGCCATCCCCATACGTGTCAAACTCGGTGCCGGGCGCCGCGTATTGGTAGTAATACCTGCCGTTGTGTTTGTTCATCCATGATCCCTCAATCCACGGCTCCTTATCGGCGCGGTCAGGGCCATGCCCCTGATTTGTGTTCCCCCGCACCTCCCATCCCCGTTCCGTCTCCAAAGGCCGAACGCACTCCGCCGCCGAACCGACGGGTTTGAATCGATCAGCCGGATCAAGTTCGATGACGGTGGGTGCCCCGCGCCTTTTTCCGGCGGCGCAGCCGGCATAAAGGAACACGCGATCCCCGGCGCCGGCGAAAAGGGCGGGATCCGCTTTACTCGTTCGCGGCGTGACGATTTCCCACGAATCCTTTTCCTTCGGGCGCACACTTTTAAAAAGGCCCGCGCCGGAAGCGGTGAAATAAAGCGCCCCCTTGTATTCCACGGCGGTGGGCGCATAGTTCGCAAAGGGCAGGTTGGGCGGTGAAACCTTGCGCCAGCGCACAAAATCGGGTGACCACCAGTACCCTCCCGATTTTGAGGCGAACAGGTAATAGTCCCCCTCATACGTCAGGCAGACGGGATCTGCGCCTTCGTGAAACCCGAGTCCGTCCCGGAAGCCGTACTCGAGATCAAGCGGGTTACAGAACGTCGTCGGGCCTTGGCAAAAACCCGACGATATGCCTGTCAGCATGACGAACAAGAACATTTCTCGTTTTTTCATGAAACCACTCTTCATTTGGAAACCCTTCACGGTACATTGATGATGACGCGCGCGCCCCCAACACTGTGCCGTATTCTATACGAGGCGCCTCGATCCAATCAAGACACCGCTCATGTGGCGCATTCCCATTTCACTGACTTGGGTCCGGCGGTGGAAGTCCGCCAGAGGGGCCGATTAAGATTAGGATAACGATTACGATTATGAAGGCGACAGTTCCGTCCTAATCGTAATCCTGATCCCGACGTGAAGGTGTCGGTCAATGAAACGGCCCCCTCTGTCCCATTGACCTCAACGAGCTCGTTCGGCGATCCACCCCAATCCTATGCGGGTTCATGTGTGCCCGGGTTATTAAGGGACACTGGGCGGGCGGTGCGTTTGGAAAGGTGCGGGAGAAGGGCAATGTCCAATGTCAAATCACGACCCCAATACCACACGGGATAAAAGCGGCGTCGCGCGGAATACCGCTTGCATGAAGAAGGAAATACAGCTATCCTGTTTTACATGAAAGCAACACTGGATATACCGGACGCTCTCTATCGGCGTGTCAAGTCCAAGAGCGCTCTGGCGGGACGCCCGATCAGGGAAGTCGCGATCCGTCTCTTTTCGGAATGGGCCGATCAGCCGATGGAAGCCGCGTCTGCGGTTGAGGAGTCCCCGCAGAAACTGCCGCCGTGGTTTGGCGTGGTGAAAACCTATGCCGCCAAGGTCAAAAGGCACGACATGACGGCCGTGCGCGAAAGCATCGCGAGGCGCCGGACATGACTTACGGCTTGGACACTTCGGTCGTCTTACGTCTGCTGACGGGCGAGCCGCGCGGTCTCGCCTTGAAAACCGCAACCCGCGTGATGGCGATCATCCGGTCCGGCGGCTCGTGCTTGATCGGCGATTTAGTCGCCGCCGAAAGTTACTTCGCTCTCCAATACCACTACAAAATGCCCAAAGCAGAAGCGCTCGCCGCACTCGCCGCGCTGAGTGCAGGCGAAGGCATCCGTTTTTCGGAAGCGGCCAGACGCATTCTTAAAACCAAAGATCTGGCCCGCGCAAACCCCGGTTTTGCCGATCGGCTGATTCACGCGGATTACCGCCAGTTCGGATACGGCATGCTGACATGCGAACACGCCGCGGCATCGCTTGACGGCGTCGAGGTCATCCGGGACTCGTCGCCCGCGCAGTCATAGCGCCGCTTCTTTCATTTGAAGAACCAAACACCGTTCTCACTCCTCTTTCTTCAAGACCGACTTTTATCTTCCTGCAAAAGCGACACCTTTTCCCGCCGGTCGTAAAGGAAGCGTCGCACTTCCATCACGTTCCCGATGACGACATACCACACCGCAAAGTTGCGGATCTGGATGCGGTAATAAGCATGTTCGCGTTCTCTGCCGATGTGCCGCGTCTCGAACGCTTCAGGTGCCGCCAACCGCTTTAGAATGGCCGCCTCGGTGTCGCGCATAAGCGTATTCGCTGCATCCGGATTGCGCAGTCTCACGGCGATATACCGCCACGCGGCGTTCAGATCCATCTCGAACAACGGCAGGTAGGAAAGCGTGTACGTGCGCTTCACGCCCGCCGCTCCTTAAATTTTCCGAACACGTCTTCATGGGATAATCGCTTGGCCGAGAGCGACGCCTCGCGGTCGGCCTCGTCCAGTTTCAGTTCGATATCGCCGGTCAGTTCGGCGTATTGCTCTAAACTGAGCACGACCATGGTGCCGTATCCGTTTTTCGTCAGATACACGGGCTCTCCGCCCTTCACGACTTTCTCGATGGCGGGGAAATTGTTGCGCAGTTGGGAAACCGGGCGAATTTGGATCATGGGTGAGGCTCCTTTGACATTTAATATCGAAATAGTATCAGAATTTTATCATTGCTTCAACCAAGACACCACGTTGTCTCGAAACCATCTTTCTAAAGACTTGAGGTCATCCGGGACTCGTCACCCGCGCAGTCAAAGGCGAAAAATTTGTTGTCTCATGGCACGGGCAACCTCATGCCCGTCTGACGCCTCTCCGAGAGGAGCCCCCTGTTTTCCGAGTCAATCTGAAATATGTCGACACATTCAGGCAAACGCTAGCATAGGGAGCGCTTGGATTTCTTTTTCGGAACGGGCGGCGGCAACGCATAAGTCATACGCAGACTGGAGGTTGATCCAGAACTCGGGGTCGGTTCCGAAATATTTACCGAGACGCAATGCCGTATCTGCGCTGATCGCCCGCCGACCCCGGATGATCGCGTTGATCCGGGGCGTCGGGACACGGATTTCCATGGCCAGCCTGTTTTGGCTGATCCCCATGGGGGTCAAGAACTCTTCCGCCAGAATTTCGCCGGGATGGATAATATTTTTTGTTCTAATC
>JAQVSS010000027.1 GCA_028700415.1 Kiritimatiellia bacterium | reverse complement strand
ATTTCTTATGGTCATGCTTGCCCTATGCCCATCTCTTTGTTAAAGTACCACCAACACAGGACGTGTTACTTTGTGTATGACACGCAAAGAGAAGGAGTACAAACATGAAGAATGCAATCATGATCGCGCTGATGGCTGCCGTAACGTTCGCGTTCGTCGGCTGCAAAAAAGAGGAATCCCTCGGTGACAAGATGAACAAAGCCGTCAAGTCCGCCGAGAAAAGCGCCGACGCGGCCGCCAAGGATGCGAACAAGGCCGCAGGCGACCTGCAGAAGAAACTTGATGGCGCGCTCAAGAAGTAACGCTTCTCGAGTACGCATCGGAAAAGGGCGACGGCAAAAACCGTCGTCCTTTTTCATTTCGGATGGCCGGCACGCGCCCGGCGGATCGACTCCGCCTCGGCAAGGATGAAATCCCCCAACGGCGCGGCAAGGTCATCATGCGCCAGCGCATAACGGATGTTGGTTGTGATGAACCCAAAGGTGTTGCCGATGTCGTGACGCATGGCAGCCACACGGCAGCCATACATCGCCGAACCGTCGGCGGTCCGTAAGCGCAGGGCGTCCGTGATCTGAATCTCCCCGTTCTTGCCGGCCGGAGCCGCGTCGATATAACTGAAAATGTCGGGGGTGAGGATATACCGGCTGGCGATCGCCAACCTCGAAGGCGCCTCATCCGGAACCGGTTTCTCAACCAGATCGCGGATCCGATACGTGCGGTCGCCGATCAACTCGCCGCTGATGATCCCGTAACGGCTGACGCGTTCCTGCGGCACCTCTTCCAAAGCCACCACACATCCGCCACCGTAACGCTCATACATATCGATGAGCTGACGTGTGGCCGGCACACCGTTCTGGCTCTGCATCAGCGTGTCGCCCAGCAAGACGGCGAAAGGCTCGCCGTCGATGTGATAACGGGCACACCGGATCGCGTCGCCGAGGCCAAGCATGCGCTTCTGCCAAACGAAATGGATATTGGCGAGTTCGGAGATCGCGCGGATCGCCGCGAGTTCCTCGAGACGGCCCTTTGCCTCAAGTTCCGCCTCGAGTTCGAAACTGCGGTCGAAATGCTCTTCCACAGCGCGCTTGCCTTTCCCAATGACCATCAGGATATCGGTGATCCCAGAAGCCACCGCCTCTTCGACCACGTATTGAATGACAGGCGTGTCGATGATCGGCAGCATCTCTTTGGGCGAGGCTTTCGTTGCGGGCAGGAAACGCGTGCCGAAGCCGGCGGCAGGTATGACAGCTTTTGTGATCATGGGATCTCTCAAAAATCGGTTCCGTTACGGGTTAGACAAGGCATGGCTTAAAGACGCAGACGCTTTGTGCGGCAAAGGTTTGGGCCAGGCGCGCGAAGACGCTTTCATCGGGGTACGTGCCGATGATGGCGCCGCCCGAACCGGTGAATTTGGCCGAAGCGCCTGCCGCGCGCGCGGTTTCGACGAGGCGCAGGTTGCCCTCGCCGATGGCGCAAATCTCGCGGCGCTTGTCGAAGTTGGCGTTCATCAGCGCGCCGAGTGTCGCCCAGTCGCCCTGTTCCAACACCTTCCGTGCCTGTACGGACAAGTCGGCCCAATACGTCATGGCATTGAGGACATCCGGTTCGCCGCGTGCGAAGCGGTCCCGAAGACCGTTGTGCACAACCTCCGAACCTTCGGATAGGTCGGTGCGGTAAGCGATATACAGCGGGGGCAACACTTTCGGGTTGACCGGTTCGTAGAGGCCGAAGCCCTGTTTATCCATCAGTGTCCGGTCGAAGTCCATATACACGAGCCCCTGATAAACCTGGGCGACACGGTCCTGCAACCCGGCAGTGATGCCCAACTCGCGGTTCTCAACCGCGCGGATGAGATTGGCAAACTGGGGTTTCGGGATCGTGACTCCGTAGAAGGCTAATAACGCGCGCATCGTAGCCGTGATGATCGCGCTGGACCCTGCCAGGCCGACAAGATTCGGAATGTCGGAGTCGTAGCGCACGGTGAAATTGCGGTCATGCAACCCGATCTCGCGCTCGCGGCAGTAACTGTAGAAACATTTTATGGCCGCCTTGAGCAGCCGGATGCCGCCGTAATAACCGAACAGGCGTACATCCTTGTCGAGCTCCGCGATGCTGGAGAACGTCGAGCCGTCTCGCCGCGTCGGAACGATCTCGAGTTCAGGCGACTCATATAATGTGACCCGCGCGGAAAAGTTGGAAAAGGTGAACGCGATTGTTTTGCCGAAATAACCGTCCGACGGGTTTCCGATCAGCGCGGCCCGCGGATATGCGGTGGTACGGATAATCATAGAAACTCCCGGGAATAACGTCCCCACATGAAACCATGCGCAAACGATTGATACATGATAAAACCCTTACTGCTTGGGCGCAAAGTATTTCTCGAGCAACCGTCCGATAATCTGACAGCCCCGCTCATTGGCGTGAACCGCGTCACCCCGAAACCAGCCGTAGCACTTTCCTGAATCAAGGATGTACTGCCACCACACCCCCGTCATATCCATGAACTCGCATCTTTCTTCCGCGGCCATCCGCATCAGGGCTGCCCGGTAATCTGTCCCGTTGGGGTCAATCGCATACGTCCACTTCGCGATGTGACTGGCAAAGGTAAAGCCGAAAACCGGCGTCAGCAGCAGGATCTCGGGCTGCTGTTTGGCCCGGACCTGACGGATCACCGTGCGGATCGAATCCACATCATCGCGCTGACTGATGCCGCCGATAATCAGCAGATCCGGCTTGTGTTTGAGCACATAAGACTCAATCCGGTTCTCTTCCTTATACCACCAGCATCCCGTCGAGCCCCGGGTCGACACCTTGATGTCGAGTTTGGCTTTCGGGTACAGCCGCTCGATGAGCAGGTTAAACTGGGAAGCAGCCGTATTGCCGATGATACTGTCTCCCAGCATCACAACTTTAATCGTCCCCCCCTCACGCAACCGGCGCATCGTCCCGTGGATCTGTGACCAGCGCTCTGCAGGCGGCGTGTAGTTGATTGGATCCATACCGGCATAGACCGCGTCAATCCGCTGGAGCGTCGTCATGCCCTCATAGGGGTCGGAAGGCGTCCCGTTCACAAGAAAAGCGCCCAGCCGGACCATACGTCCCCGGCTGCCCTCCGGCTGCTTCGCCGCCACACGCAGCCCCAGCTCATGCCACTGAGCCGGATCCAACCCTTTTGCCAAACGCCGGGCAACCGTTTGAGCCTTCCTGTCCCCGCGCCCCTCGCCAAACAGCGGACACAGCGTCCAAGCGCCCCCGTCCACAGACACTTCGACATCTCCGGCGTCCTCCCCAACCAGAAAGAACCCGCCCGCCTGATCGCCTTTGAACCTGAGCGTCACCGTTGCTCCGGGGACATCGCAAGCCGCCAGATGCAGGAAGGTCTTGTCCGGGCTCTCCTGCCCGATACGCCAGCGCGGATCGATCTTCGCGCGGTCATACGCCACACAGCGGGCCTCTTCGAGAGGGGCTTTTGTCAGCGGTTCAGGCATCTTCCGTTTCGGCAAACCCGCGGCCGGGTTCCCGTTCACCTTCGCTCGCACGATCAGAGGCAAGACAGCTTCCGCATAGAGCGCATGACCGCGATTGGCAGGATACTTGCCGTCCGCGCTGAACTGATCAAAAGTCAGTTCGCCCGCGATGATCTTTCCGGCAACATACTGCCCCATGTTCACACTCGGGATACCATAATGCCCGGCGACCTTCTCGTGCCATTTAACCACGTCAGGGATTTCGCCTTTCCGGTAAAGCTCCACCTGTTTTTTGGAAAGCCCGTACAGAAAAACCAGATCCGTGACCGGATACCGCTTCCACATCGAACGCACCAGCCCCTCAACGGCGGGGAGGACTTCTTCTTCGGTGGAGCCTTCGTCATCCGCCGCGAGATCGAGAAACATGATCCCCGCGGGGAGATGCTGACCGTACACCGCCTGGCCATATGTCCCGCAGAATGCGCCCCACCACGATCCCGCACCGCCGCCGATGCAAGGAGACCCCATCTGCGCATTGAATTGCTTCCGCACCATCCCCATGAGGGCGCTGCGGTACCCTGCCCCCTCGTGGGTGGCGCCCGCGCCCGCCATAACCGGACCGCCCATGCCGACAACATTGATATAACTGTCCGGCTTCAGACGGGTGGGACACCCCGGCATCCCGTCCCGGTCGCGGATCCACCCCTCGGCACCAAAAGACAGAACGGGCATCAGAACGGCGAATGCCAGCAAACAGGGGAAACAGTCGTTATGATTCATGTGCGTCCCTTTAATCCGGTCTACCAACAGTTGACGCAGGATAATAATCGCGGGAACGTCCATTCACAAGCCGATAATCCCGATTGCCTTCCCAAACCGGTTTGCTATTATGCGTTTTATATTTTTTTTCTGGAGGCCACCGTGAGAATTATCGTCCCGATCAAGCAGGTTCCCGAGACCAGCAATGTCAAGATGGATCCTGTAACCGGAACCGTTATCCGGGCCGGCGTTGAGACCGTCGTCAATCCGCTGGACCTGTATGCGCTCGAAGCCGCGCTCCGGCTGAAGGCACAGCACGGCGGCACCGTCACGGCGATCACCATGGGGCCACCCCCTGCCATCAAAGCGCTGAAAGAGGCCGTGGCCATGGGGTGCGATGACGCGGTGCTGGTCTCCGACCGGAAGTTCGGCGGTTCCGACACCTGGGCCACATCCTACACGCTCGCCCAGGCCGTCCGGAAGCTCGGTGCCTACGACCTGATCATCGCCGGGGAACGCGCCACAGACGGCGACACCGCGCAGGTCGGTCCGGGCATCGCCTCTTGGCTGGACATTCCCATCGCCACCTACGTCGCCAGAATCGGCGCATTGGCGGAAGGGAGGTTGACGCTCGAACGTCTCGTTGAGGAGGGGTACCAACAGCTTTCCGTCCCCCTGCCCGCACTTTTGACCGTGGTGAAGGAAATCGCGGTTCCGAGGCTCCCGACTCTCCGCGGCAAGAAAGCGGCGAAACACTGTGATATTCCCGTTTTCAGTGCCGAGAACATGGGACTTGACCCTTCTTTTCTTGGGCTCAAAGGTTCCCCCACAAAGGTCGTTAAAATCGATGCCCCCAAAGTCACCCGTGGGGGCAAGACGGTTCAAGCGGGCGACGACGAAGCGGTCAGCGCCGCGGTGGGGCAGTTGATCGGGTTCCTCGAAGAAAAAGGTCTTGTTTAAGGAGTGCGCGATGAGTTTTGTATGGACGGTGGCGGAACATGCCCACGGCGAGCTGAAAGCGGTCTCGTTCGAGCTTTTGGCACGGGGGCGGAAATTGGCGGACAAGCTGGGCACCCCGCTCGCCGCGGTCGTCATCGGCGACCAGGTGAGCGAGGCCCGCATGAGGGAACTGATCGAGCGCGGCGCGGATAAGGTCTATTCCGTCCAAGACCCCCGCCTTGCCCATTTCGTGTGCGAGAGCTACGCCCGCATCCTCTCCACACTCATCAAAACCTATCGGCCCGATATCATCCTTGCCGCCGCCACGTCCTCGGGGCGCACACTCATGCCGTACGTCGCGGTCAAGGCGCGGGCCGGACTGACAGCCGACTGCACCGAACTCGACATCGAGGCGGAGACCGGCAATCTGCTCCAGACACGCCCAGCGATCGGCGGCAATATCATGGCAACCATCAAGACGCCAAACCACCGCCCCCAAATGGCGACGGTCCGACCCAAATCCAGCAAGCCGCTTCCGAAAGACACTTCCCGCCACGGCGAGATCATCACCATCCCGGTAGACGACGGGATGATCGATACGCGCGTCTCCGTTTTGGGGTACCGCAAAGACGCCGCGGATTTCGTGAATCTGGAAGAGGCGGACATTGTGGTCGCGGGTGGAAAAGGCATGAAGAAAGCCGAACATTTCTCGCTGTTGAATAACCTTGCTCAAACCTTGGGCGGCGTGGTCGGAGCAAGCCGGGAAGCGGTAGACCGCGGCTGGATCGGATACCCCCACCAGATCGGGCTGAGCGGGAAAACCATTTCGCCCAAACTCTATATCGGTGCCGGGATCTCGGGGTCGATCCAGCATCTCGCCGGCATCAAAACCAGTGAGGTGATCGTGTCCGTAAATAACGATCCTGACGCCAACCTGCACAAGATCGCCGATTTCGCCATCGTGGGCGACGCGTTTCAGGTGTTGCCGGAACTGCAACGGCAACTGAAACTCCGGAAAGGGAGGGCTGAATAACATGGACGCTCATGCGAGAAACGCCTATTCGGCGGTGACGCCAAGAATCGCCGACGCTGTACGGAAGATCGCCGGGGCAAAAAACGTTCTGGTGGATGACGACAAGATTCAGGCCTATTCCCATGACGAGACCAACGCCGAAAAATACGGGCACATGCCTGAATTGGTCGTCCTGCCTACAAAGGCGGAACAGGTCGCCGAGATCGTCAAGCTCGCCAACCGCGAGCACATCCCCATCACTCCCCGGGGCGCCGGTTCGGGGCTCTCCGGCGGGGCGATCCCCCTGTTCGGCGGAATCCTCCTTTCGCTGGAGAAAATGAACAAAATCGTCGAATTCGATACCGCCAACATGGTCATCGTGGCCGAAGCCGGCGTGGTCACCAACGACTTGGCCAATCTCGTGCAGGAGAAGGGGCTGTTTTTCGCGGGTTACCCCATGAGCCTGCAGACGTGCATGATCGGCGGCAATATCGCAGAAAATGCCGGCGGAGGCAAGGCGGTCAAATACGGTGTGACGGGGCGCTATATCACGGGCCTGGAACTCGTCACCCCGACGGGCGAGATTGTCTGGCTGGGGGGTAAGCTCTCGAAGGATGTTTCCGGTTACGACCTCAAACAGCTTGTCATCGGGTCTGAGGGCACATTAGGCATTGTGACCAAAGCCATCATCAAACTCATCGGGCACCCCACCGCGAAATCGGATCTGCTCGTCCTTTTCAAAACAGCGCGACAGGCGATTGACATGGTGCCCATCATCATGTCGAAGGGCATCGTGCCCACCAGCATCGAGTTCATGGACCAACTCTCCATCATCACCAGTTGCCGCTACTTGAACGAGAGCCTTCCCTATGAGGAGGCGGGGGCCATGCTTCTGATCGAGGTGGACGGGACGAATCAGGATCAGGTCGAATCGGATCTGATCGCGATCGGTGATTTGTGCGAAGAACACGGGGCGATCGAGGTTTATGTGGCCGAAGACAGGAACACCATGGAACGGATCTGGAACGTCCGGCGGAACATCGCCGAAGCGTTCAAAGTTTACAGTCCGGTTCAAAGCCTCGAAGATATCGTGGTGCCGCCGTCCAGTATCCCTGAGATCATCCCCGAACTGGAGGTGCTGAGCGCAAAATACGGCATGAAAATCCCCTGTTACGGCCATGCGGGCGACGGCAACCTCCACGCGACACTGGTCAAAGAGCCGTCGATGCCCATGGAGACATGGCACACCGCCGAAGTCGCCTGCCTGCGCGAGCTGTATCAGATCACCCGTCGGCTGGGCGGGAAAATCTCGGGCGAGCACGGCATCGGCATGAAACGGAAAAGTTACCTGAAAGAGTTGGCCGACCCGGTCGAGTTGAAACTCATGCAGGGTATCAAGCGGGCGTGGGACCCCAACACGATTATGAACCCCGGAAAGATCTTTGACCTGGCCGACGCATAGAGCCGGAAAATATCCCCCGCCTGACCGGTTCCCGTATTGACAACTTCCGTACGGGAAGGCATCATGATGCGTAAATGAAAGCCGGGGATGTGGGCATACGTCCGCAGCCTGGTTCCCAAATCGAAGGAGAAAATTATGGCACGCGTTTACAACTTCGGCGCAGGACCGGCCATCATGCCGTTGGATGTTCTGCAAGAGGCTCAGGCTGATCTGGTCGACTTCAAGGGTTCGGGCATGTCCGTCATGGAGATGTCGCACCGCGGCAAAGAGTACGACGCCATTCACAACGAGGCCATCGCCAACCTCCGGGAATTAATGGGTCTTAACGACGATTATGCAATCCTGTTCATCCAAGGCGGCGCAAGCCTCCAGTTTGCCATGCTCCCGATGAACTTTCTGGGCGAGGGCCAAACCGCCGATTATGTGAACGCCGGGTCCTGGGGCGCGGCTGCCGTCAAGCAAGCCCGCATGATCGGCAACGTGAACATCGCCGCGGACTGCCAGAAGGACATTCCCACGCGCATGCCCGATGCGGGCGAGATGAAGTGGACTCCCGGCGCGGCCTACAGCCACCTCACCACCAACGAGACCATTTCCGGCGCACAGTTCAAATCGATCCCGGAAACCGGTTCGCCGCTCGTCGGCGACATGTCCTCCGACATTCTCTCGCGTCCACTCGACTACACCAAGTTCACGATGATCTACGCGGGTGCCCAGAAAAACCTCGGCCCCTCGGGCGTCGCGATGGTTGCGATCCGCAAGGATTTCGCCGGAAAAGGCAGCATCTCGATTCCGACCATGCTGCGTTATCAGACGCACATCGAGAACAACTCACTCTATAACACGCCGCCCTGTTTCAGCATCTACATGCTCTGCCTGACCACGCGCTGGCTCAAGAAAAACGGCATGCAGAAAATTTTCCAGACGAACCGTGACAAGGCCCAGCTCATTTACGACGTGATCGACGCCTCCGGCTTCTACCGCGGAACAGCCAAGAAAGAGTACCGTTCAGACATGAACGTCACCTTCCGCCTGCCCACCGAGGAACTCGAGACGCTCTTCATCAAGCAGGCGTCCGAAGCAGGCATGAAGCAACTTAAAGGCCACCGCTCCGTGGGCGGCATACGCGCCTCTATTTACAACGCCTTCCCCGCCGCCGGTGTCAAAGCACTGGTCGATTTCATGAAGGATTTCGAGAAGCGCAACGGCTAACGGCCGATCTCAACCTTGGGGCAAAAAAAAGGCGGAGAGAAATCTCCGCCTTTTTTCTATCTCACCCGCCATTGAGTCGCCATCAGACAGGTCTGTTCGCCCAGCGCCTCCGCCTGATAATAGACCGTCAGGATCGATCCGTCCGGCAATTCCACCGACGCCGGGTACCCGAGATCACCATCGAAATGCCCGGCGAGCTTGATCTCGTTCGCCACATCCCACGTGCGTCCCTGATCGTCGCTGAGGCAGGCGTATTCGCCAAAGTCCGGGCCAAGCCTCCGCCCGTAGACGGCCAGGATTTTGCCGCTGCTCAGCCGGATCAGATGCGGGGGATACCCCTGTATCGGCGTAGGAGCCATGCGCGTCCATGTTTTCCCGCCGTCGCCGCTTTCCGCCTGACGCAACAGGCAGTGAGACTCGTCGCGCGCTTTCTTGCCCGGCGCGGGCTTGGCGTGGAACCGGAACTGCGCCACCAGCCGGCCGTCGCCCGTCTCCACGAGATGCGGCTCGTGGAACTGTCCGATCTCATCCGGCGGCGTGGGCTCAACCGAAGCGATGACCTGCCACGAACGTCCGTTGTCGCGCGACTCCTCCACCGGCAGTTCATGTTTCATGCCCTTCCAAACCGCCGAGGTGCCGTCGCCCAGCCAGCGCCGGCCGACCATCAGCAGCCGGCCGTCCTTCAGAAGGATCGGGCCGTGGTTGGCCGAACCATAGGTCTTGACCGGTTTCTCCCACGTCTTGCCGCCGTCCGCCGAGCGGGCCGTGTAATACCCGAGCCACTCCTCCTTGACCGACTGCGCGATCTTCTCGTCGTGCAGCCACCAGTAGAACTGCGGCGAGCCGGGCTTGAGCCTGCTGCGGTCCCGGATGCTGCCCATGTACGCCACCGAAGTGAACCACGTGACCACGAGATCGCCGTTGGGCAATTCGAGTATTCCCGCGTCGCGGTCGTCCAACGGCGTGTTGCAGATGGTTTGCGCCGCGGTCCAGGTCTGCCCCAGATCCGCGCTCCTGACCATCTGCACCTTGCCGAACGGGCAGACGTGCGCGTCGCGGTCGCCCGAAAACACGGCCAGCAGTTCGCCGTTCTTGCGAAGGCACACCGTAGGCCAGCCGATGTAGCGGCCAGGCTGCTTGCAGATCACCTTTGTCCACACGATCTCCGCCCGCGTCTGTTGCGCCGGTGCCCCGTGAATCTGCGAAGCCCCCTCCTGCGCATACGCAACAACTCCTGAGCAAACCGCCAACGCCAACAAAACCCCTTTACTCCTCATTTTCATAACCACCTTTCCGTTAAATGATCTCCAGTGCCGGGAAGCTGACCAGCCTGCCGTTGGCTTCCCTCGACCGTTCACCGGCAATGATCAGCCGGTTCAACAGGACGCTGCGTTCGAACTCCGCGGCGGGGAAATCGTTCGCCATAACCTTTGCCGCAAAGGTCTGCATCATCCGGCAAATACTCAAGAAATACGACTCCAGCGTCGGGTCGGTATATTGAACGCAGTAAGGCGGAATCCCTTTTTCGGAGAAACACCTGAACTCGAGCGGCAGAGCGATCTTCTCAATGACTTGGGCGATGACGGTCAGCCCCGTCTTATAGTGGATAAACACCGTGTCGGCATTTTTTTCGCCGAGATTCTGCACGCGATCAATGTCATAGCCGAACAATGAACAGATCGGGTCAAGGAGATGTGCCGCATACCTGATCCAGATACACGGACTGATGGCATGAACGGTTTTCACTTTCCCGCAATCGAGCGTTTGCCGCGCTTTATCGACCTCCGGCGCGAACCGGAAAGACGACGCCGTCATGATCGGATATCCCGGACCGGTCGCAGTGATGAACGCGTCCAGCGTATCGCGTTCATGCCCCATCACCTTGTCCATATAGATCGGCAACCTTGCGTCAATAAACGGCTTGGCCATATCCCAATGGTTCCAAATGTCGTCGCGCGCAAAAATAACGCCGTCAACCTGTCCGATCATGTCTTCCGCACGTTCAACCACCTGCCCGATATTCGAGATGCGCGCCACGCTTTCCGAAAGCGCCTTGTCCTGTGTCCAGATGTGCGTCACCCGTGCGTTGGGAACAAATTCACGGTTACGGTGATGCGCCTTCAAATACTGCTTGATGATTTCAAATGGGCACTCGGCGTCAAGCGCCGCCTCGTTATAGCCGTTGAACACCGCGGAAAAGGAGTATGGATGCCCGTTCCCTTCGTTCAGCCCGATGATTCCAAGATTTAACATGCGATCACGCCTCCTATTTGTATCTCGTAAAACCGCCGTCAACAACCAGATTGTGCCCGGTGATGTACGCCGCCGCCTCAGACGCGAGAAACACGACCACGCCTTTCAAATCCCCGTTCTGCCCCATCCGCTTTAACATCGTCCGGCTGGAATAGGCATCGATGAACGCGGGGGGCTGGGTTCTTTCGAAACCGCCCGGAGAAATGCAGTTGACCCTGATCCCATAATCGCCCAGATAAGCGGCCGTGTCATACGTCAGGCCGATTATGCCGGCCTTGGCGGCCGTGTAGGCGACCGGGTTCGGGATCATGGGTGGCACATAGACACTGCGGTCCCTGCCGACCAGCGACGAAATGGAAGCGATGTTGATGATGCACCCGCTGTGACGCTCCATCATCAGCCGGGCGTACTCCCGCGTGGTCAGGAACGTCCCCGTCAGATTGGGTACGGTGAACGCATTCCAACTTTCCAGCGTTTCTTTCTCCAAATAACCGCAGGCTTTGGGTGAATGTCCGCCCGCATTGTTGACCAATATATCCAAGGTGCCGAAATCCTCCTTGACCCTGTTAAACAGGCCGATGATTGAAGACTCATCGCACAGATCCATGGGCATTCCAACGATCTCGGCATTCAGTTGGACCGACAACTCAGCCGCGCGTTGAACCGCCTTGTCTTGATCGCGCGAAGTGATGATGACCTTTGCCCCTGCCTGTGCCAGGCCCACCGCGATTTCAAGGCCGAAGTTCTGGCATCCGCCGGTCACCAGCGCCCTTTTCCCCGCCAACGAGAAACCGTTTTCACTGCACATTTTCCGATCCTCCCGCGCCCGTATTCTCCGGACCCCTACTTTCGGCCTTCACGCAAGATCCCCTGAGCCCTCAGCTCCCCGGCCAGTCTCGCATACTGCTCCTCGGTCAGCGGCGCGATGGGCCCGCGGCATGGCCCGCAGTCCAGCCCGATAAAACGCATCATCGCCTTGGCATACGCCAGACTGTTATGCTTGAGCATGAGGGCGATCACCGCGTTCACCTCGGCTTGCAGCGGCCGTGCCGCCGCGGCGTCGTTCACATCGTTGACCAGGCGGCAGATCTCCGCGAAGTGGCGCGGCAGCAAATTGTAAAACGTGCCGATCCCGCCCTGAAACCCGACCATCGCCAGCGCCGCCACCAGCAGCTCGTCCTTGCCCGAGAGGAAGAGCGCGGGCTCGTCGAGCCACCGCTGCAACTGCTGGATGCTGTAATAGTAGGAGTTTGTGAACTTCATGCCCTTCAGGTTCCTGATCTTGAAAAGTTGCGCGTCGCGCTCCGGCTCCACGTTCGTGTTGAACGCATAGACCATGAAAGGCAGGGCGGTCGCTTCCGCGATCTGCCGGTAGTGGTAGACCGTTCCTTCGAACGTCTGCGCAAAATAGACCGGAGGCACGGAGGAGACCCAGTCTGCGCCGGCGTCCGCCGCATGCCTCGCCAGCGACACGGAATCCTCCGTCCGCACGCACCCGACGTGCGCGATGATCTTACCGCGCCCACGGTTGACCGCGATAACCGCCTCCAGCAATTGCTTGCGTTCCGCGACGGTCAACAGCATGCTTTCGCCCGTCGTGCCTCCCACAAAAAAACCCCGTAACCCACCGGCAAGCTGATGCTCGACCAAACGTCCAATCATCTCGACGTCGATGCGGTTGTCCTTGGTATATGGCGTAAACAGTGCTGAATACGCACCCTTCATCTCCTCATAAGCCATTCCGGTTCCCTTTCTGCGGCCGTGCCGCCTGTGAAGAACACATCTCGCGGTGTCCATTCCCTTCGGTTCAACGTTCAAGACTCAGGCTTCTTTTCCCGTGTCCAAATCAGCCCGTCAATCCCCGCTTTCCGATTCGGGAACACCGCGCTCACCGCCAGCGCAGTCACCAGGCAAGTCACGATTCCGATCACGCCGTACAGTAACAGGTGCGGCTTCCACGCCAAATTCGACTGATCCAGCCCGATGCACACCACGTAGTTCGCCGCGAGTCCGGCCAGCGCAGCCGCCGCTCCCACGCGGCGGGTGAAAATGCCGAGCATGAACAGGCATGCAAGCCCACTCGTCAGGATGCCGATGAATTTCAGGAACTGGTCATACACCGCACGGATGTCCACATTCGCCAGCACCAGTGCTGCAACCATGCCCGCAAGCCCTGCCAGAAACGTCACGACTTGCGCGATCCTGACTTGCTGCCGATCGGCCGTACTTTTGCGCAGACGCACAACAAAGTCGCTCGTGATCGACGTGGCCGACGCGTTGAGATTGGCCGCGAGCGTCGTGATCGTCGCCGCAAACAAGCCCGCCATCACGAGTCCGGCAACCCCCGCGGGCAGATCGTTCGACACAAAAACCGGCAGGATCGAATCGGCTTTAGGCATCGTCACCGCCAACCGTTCCGGCTGGCTCTTGTAAAACGTGAAAAGCGCCGTCCCGATGGCGAAAAACAGAAAGCCCGTCACGATATCGAGCGGCACATTCAGCCAAAGGCTCCGCGCAGCCGCCTTCGTGTCTTTGGTCGTCATATAGCGCTGGATCACGCACTGGTCGCTGGTATAGGAGATCAGGCACTCGATGACCCCGCCGATCAGCACCACCCAGATGACTGGCTGCGAGAAGTCAAACGCGGGATCGAACGTTTTGAGCTTTCCCGCATGGTTTGCCATCCGGACCGCGCCCGCCACGCCCCCGTCTGTTCCGGCAAGGAGCAGGACGAAAATAAGCAGAGCCCCTCCGACCAGCACCACGCACTGCACCACGTCGCTCCAGATCACCGCCTCAATCCCCCCGAACGCGCAGTACACGATCGTCAGCAGACATACGCAGACGATGCAGACGTTCACATCCGCACCGGTCGCCGCTGCCAGGGCCAGAGCCGGCAAATAGGCCACCACCGCCACACGTGCCACCATGAAGAGGTTGAACGCCAGACTCGCGAACAACCGGCACGCGAGGTTGAACCGCAACTCCAGATACTCATAGGCGCAGGTCAGGCTCAGCTTCCGGAAGAACGGAAGGTAGTACCGGATGACAAACGGGGGAATCACCAAAACGCAGAAGCACTTCGACGCATACCGCCAATCAGACATGTAGGCCAACGCGGGTACGGCGAGAAACGTGATTGAACTGAACAGCGCCGCGAAGATGCTCATGCCCGCCGCCCACCACGGGATGCGCCCGCCACCCTTGAAGTAGTCGTTCGCGTTCTTCTTCTTGCGCATGAACCACCACCCCATGAACGCCAGCCCGGCAAAATAGACACCCATCACGACCCAGTTGAGCGGATGGAATTTCCGGTAGGTTACGAACCTCCCGGCCGTGCAGGCAGGCGTGCGTATCCCCGCTTGGATTTCTCCCGACGCGAGCAGGACACCCCCATCCCCACGTTTCACAACCGCACCCCCGATCACCGGCGGGAACGGCAACGTCCCCAAGACGAACCACCTGTCAGTCACCGTGTGATAAGCCAGCACGTTCCGGTTCCAGCGGTTGCGCTCCGGCGTAACGGACTGATACGCGATCCTCTGCGCCTCCAACGCCTCGCCCGTCAAACTCACCATCCGGCGCTGATTCTCGTCGAAATAGGCCGCGTCAAGCCCGCCGAACACCAGAGCATGCTGATCGCCGACCGTCACGCACCCCGCCCCGATCAGCGGCCACGCCGGAGCGTCCGATCCTTTCGGGCAGGCCGAAGACATCGGATGCCAGCGCCCCGATACGGCCGGCCGCGCCAAGTCGTACGCATAGCCGTCCGTCAGCGACTGGATGAGTCCTTCCGCATTTTTCGCGTATCCGCCGATGACATACAGAAACTTGCGCTTCTGGTCCCCGTTCTGCACAAAGGCCACCGTTTCCATCCGGCCTTTTGCGCCAGGTAGCGGCGGCAGCGGGCTCCACCCCGCCTGCGGAGCATCCAGATCGAGCGTCCACACATCGCTTGGCAACGCCCCGTCGTATTCACCGCCCACCGCGTACACGCGGTTGTCCTTGGAGGCCGCGGCTCCTAGCCGCACGCCGCACGGGAAATCGGGAAGGGCAGTTTCGACCGCCTGCTTCTGCGCCGCGTCCCACGTCAACAGGAACACCCGCGACGTGCTCTTTCCCTCCGCGCTGCCGCCGATGCAAACGACCCCGCGCGGCGTGGTGGCGGACATTCCCCCCGCGATGGGCTGAGACAAGCGTCCGGCCGACACCCAGTTCGTCCCGCCCGCCGGCAGCGCATAGATGTCCGCGGTGCAGCGCTTCTTGCCGCCTTTGATCAACGGCACGTCCGGAAAGTTCGAACCGCCCGCGAGCAGCGCGCAGCCGTTATGCTCGCCGAAGAACGGATCCCCAACCCCGATCGCCGCGCGCCCGTCCGCCTGCGGGGGCAAAGAGAATGCCGCCGACCACTCCAGACCGACCGGCGGCATCCTCCCAGCGTGCGTCAGACACGCCAACAGCAGGACGCCGCAGATGACCCGTTTCCTGAAATCCATGATCCCCCCCCCGAACCAACGCATTCGACAAATGAGAGCCGACCATGAGCCGTCCGCCCTCGGTTGACTCCTCGGCTCATACCCGCCCGACACTCACCGCATCAGAAAAAGTGTTCCCGCAATTTTTGGTGTCGCGTTTGCGGGCTTCAGACCAGTCCACCGTATAGCTGCGCATATCCATTCATAACGTTGCGATACTATACGCTTCTTCTGAAAGGAATACGTTCAATGGATTACAATTGTAATATATTTAACATTTGGTCTTGCAAGACCTGATTGACCATGTAAGAATCGCTACTACTGGGATGGCTTTTCTGTACACATGGAGACGTTGTGGCTTTTGCTCTGCACATCAACTATCTGGATCGTCCGTATCAGCGCGTACTCAATCTCGAAGATGCCGGTTCGCCTGGCATTCCCGTTCTCGGGTTAAGTCGCCACACGAAACTCGTCACTCCGGATATCGAGCATATCCATCCCGGCGTCTTGGAATTCGGGTTCTGCCTGCGCGGCGCCTTGACCCTCAACAGCAACGGGCGCATCCACCACATTATGCCCGGCCAAATCTTTGTCAACCACCCCGGCATCACACATCGTCTAACCACTCAGCCACAAGGGCTTTTCCTCTACTGGATGCATGTGCGGCTTGTCGCACCCGAGAAAAGAGCACTGCTTAAACTGCCGAAAACAGAAGCCCTGTTGCTCTGCAAGAAACTGCGCGGACTTCCGTGTACGGTCACGGCCAACACGCAGCACGTCCGGCAAGCCTTCCTGCGCCTTTTCCAGCAATACGACACCCCGCCCAGCATCTACCGCTCCCTCTGCATCCGCCAAGCCAGCCTCAACCTGCTGATCGAACTGCTGGAGTGTTCAGCGCCCAAGAACCGCCCCACCGATTCCGAACGCATCCGCTCCATCATCGCCCGGATGCGTAAGAATCCGGAAGGCACCTACCGCATCGACGACCTCGCCCACCAGGCCGCGCTCTCACCCACCCACTTTATCAACCGCTTTAAACTTGCCACCGGCCTTCCGCCGATCCATTTTCTGATCGATTGCCGAATGGAGGCCGCAAAAAAACTTTTGCGCGGGTCCGCGCAACCGGTCACTAAGATCGCCCTTTCACTCGGCTTCGCCTCCTCGCAGCATTTTTCCAGCCAGTTCAAACGCGCCACGGGCATGACCCCGAAAGAATGGCGCCTGAGGGCTTGAAAAAACCAGTTGTCAGCGGTCCGGTATTGCCGTAATCTTTTCCCCACTTCCACAACACCGAAGGGAGACTGAGTCTGGCGGAAGCCCATCAACCCAATAGCCGTCCGCCAAAAGCAATATGAATGAACTGACCGTCCTGTATTTGCAAAGCACACCGCCCGGCCACGATGTCATTCAAAACCTGACGCATGGCCTTTCCGATACGTTCCGCGATTTCTGCAACGAAACCTTCCCTTCCGATGACCCGATCGACTGGCCCCCTTTAAAAATCGTACCGCTCACATGCCCCGAAAAACTCCAGCGGGCACTTTTTTCGGATGAGACCGTCGAGGGGATGCTCACTGACGACGGAAAGAACTGTATCCTTTTTCTGCTCGACGCCTCCTTTTCCCCCAAGGAGGGCGGCACCCGGCGCATTCCCCTTCACGAGCTGACGCTTGACGGGATATCCATCACGCAGTGGCTTTACACCTATTTCCCGGCGATCCCCAAGATCGTCCTCACCACACCAGGCGACGAACCGGTCCGGGTGCCTTCGCGCCGGTGGGTGTTGAAACCGAGAGAGGTCTTCACCCATATCAACGACCACCTGCCGCGCGTGCAACATCTTTTCCGCGCCCTTTGGGAACCCCGGTTCTGGCATGCACTGCGCCACTACGTCATGGACGAGGCCGGCACCTCGTGGCATACGCCCGGCCACAACGCGGGGCATGCTTTTAACAGTTCGCTTTTCCTCCAAGGGTTCCGACACGAATATGGTGCCATGACCTTCCGGGCCGACCTCAGCATCTCGGTGCACAATCTGGGGGACCTCTCGGAACCGGAGGCGCGCACGCCGTTGACGGAAGCCCAGCGCCTGACCTCCGAGATCTTTGGGACTGCGCAAAGTTGCTACATCACAAACGGTTCCACGACCTCAAACAAGGCCATGCTGATGACCTTGCTGCGCCCCGGCGAGACCGTCCTGATAGACCGCAACTGCCACAAGTCCGTCCATCACGCCGTGATCATGTCCGGTGCGGTCCCCCTCTACCTGCCCGCCCACTTCAACGCCCGCCTGGGCATCTGGGGGCCCATCGCCATGAGCGACCTCCGCCGCGCCATCGCGGCCCACTATCCCGAACACGCAAAACCCCGCATGTTGGTTCTTACGACCTGCACCTATGAAGGCATCCTCTACCCGGTTTGGGAAATCGCCCGCCTCTGCGAGCGCTACGGCATGCTTTTCTACGCGGACGAGGCGTGGGCTCCCTACCTGAGTTTCCATCCCTATTACACGGCCCTCACCGCACACGGCAAGCGAGTCCGCTACAACGCCATTCACGAGACCACCAGCGCCCACTTCGCCGTGCAGTCCACCCACAAGGCGCTCGCCGCCTTCAGCCAAGCCTCGATGATTCACGTTTCGAAGCGCTTCAAACAGCTCTTCGAAAGCGAGTCGGCAGAATGGCAGTGGCTGTTGACGCGCTTTGCCATCAACGGCCACGGCTCCTACGAAAAGTTCAGCCATGACCTGCACGAGGTGCTCCGGTACTGGCATTCCACATCCCCCCACTACCCCATGATGGCAACGCTCGATTGCGCGGGCGTGCAGATGCGCCTCGAAGGCCTCCGGCTGATCGAAGAACGCCTGCGCTGGGTCAAGGATTTCAAACGCCGGGTGGCCCGCGACTGCGGCCTCCCGGAAGACGAGTGTTTCGTGGGACTGCGCGAAGTGGTCGGAGGGAACGCCGCCGCTTATGAACGCGAAGGATATCTGCATGACCCGCTCAAACTTGTGCTCTCCTTCAAGTCGCCAGACGCGTGTAAACGTTTCAAGAACCTGCTCCGCTCGTCCAAAATCCAGTGGGAGAAATCCACGCCCGTCACCATCCTCTTCCTTGTCACCGTTGGCACGGTCGAGAACCATTTCGAATACCTCTACCGCGCCATCATGAAAATGAAGGAGACCATCGGCCGCCCCGAGTGCGACGCCTTCGACACAAGCATGGCCGCGTCCGTCGAAGGCCAAGCCACGGTCTTGCCGCGCGACGCCGCCCTCTGTGACGGCGAACTGGTGGAACTGTCGGAGACCGAGGGCCGCATCAGCAGCCAACTGCTCGTCCCCTATCCCCCCGGCATCCCGGTCTTCCTGCCCGGACTGACCATCACGCGAGCCATGATCGACATCGTGAAAGTCGTTGCCCAAACGGAGGGGCCGGACGCCGTCCACGGCCTTTTCACCCGCTCTAAAAAATATTTTGTGGAAGTCATCCGCCGAGACGAGGAGGATAAAATCCAATGGCTTAAAGACCGTCCACCCCGGCATGATTCCCAAAATTGTCCCGTGAACCCCTTAACGTAACAAACAGGAATGACGTATGATGCCAAAACTTGACCCCCGCCAGCTCGCCGACTGGCAAATCGCCGAAGCGGCCGAACCCTACCTTCGTCCCGCCGCCGACATCGCCGCCGAACTAGGCATCCTGCCCGACGAATTCATCCCATACGGACGGTTACTCGCAAAAATTGACGCCTCCGCTGTCCAGCGGCGCCTCGGCACCGGCACGCACCGCGCGAAGTACATTAACATCACCGCCATCACCCCCACCCCGCTCGGCGAAGGCAAGACCACCACCACGCTCGGCCTTGTGCAGGGGCTCGGGAAACTCGGCAAACGCGCGCTCGGCACCGTGCGTCAACCCAGCGGGGGGCCCACCTTCAATATCAAAGGTTCCGCCGCGGGAGGCGGCCTCGCTCAAGTCGTCCCGCTCTCGCCGCTTTCGCTCGGCCTGACGGGCGACATCGACGCCATCACCAACGCCAACAACCTGGCCATGGTTGCCCTCACGTCCCGCATGCAGCACGAGCGGAACTATGACGACGCCCGCCTGGCCCAGAGCCGTCTCACGCGCCTCGACATCGACCCCGCCCGCATCCAGCTGCGATGGGCCATGGACTTCTGCGCCCAGGCGCTCCGCAACATCGAGATCGGCCGCGGGGGTCCTATGGACGGATTCCAGACGGGCTCCGGTTTTTACATCACCGTGGCCTCCGAAGTCATGGCCATTCTCGCCATGGCTTCCGACCTCGCCGACCTGCGCGCACGCCTCGGCAAGATCATCGTGGCGTACTCAAAATCCGGCAAGCCCGTGACAACCGCCGATCTCGAAGTGGACGGCGCCATGGCGGCCTGGCTCGTGAGAGCCGTGAACCCCACGCTCATGCAGACGCTGGAAGGCCAGCCCATGATGGTTCACGCGGGGCCTTTCGCCAACATCGCCATCGGCCAGAGCTCGGTCATCGCCGACCGCCTCGCCTCGAAACTCTGCGACTACCTCGTCACAGAAAGCGGCTTCGCTTCCGATATCGGGTTTGAGAAATTCTGGAATATCAAATGCCGCTGTTCGGGCCTGACCCCCGATGCCGTTGTGATCGTCGCCACCGTGCGGGCGCTCAAGCTGCACGGCGGCGGGCCGGCGGTACTGGCCGGACGGCCGCTCGACCCCGCCTACACGGGCGAGAATCTGGGCCTGCTCGAAAAAGGCTGCGAGAACCTGCTCGCCCACATCGGCATCGTTAAACGTTCGGGAATCCGCCCGGTGGTCTGCCTCAACAGTTTCCACACCGACACCCCCGCCGAGCACGCGCTGGTGCGCCGCCTCGCCGAGTCGGCAGGCGCGCGGTTCGCCGTCTCAGCCCATTGGCTCAAGGGCGGCGACGGCGCGCTCGAACTCGCGGAGGCGGTGTGCGAGGCGTGCGAAGAACCCAACACGTTCGGGTTTCTCTCGGAGCTCTCCGACCCGCTTTCGAACCGCATCGAGGCCATCGCGAAAGAGGTCTACGGCGGCGACGGCGTGACTTATTCCGACGAGGCGAAGGCCAAGCTGGCCGCGTTCGAAGCCGACCCCTCCTTCGCGCATCTGTCGGTCTGCATGGCAAAAACGCAATACAGCCTCACGCACGACCCCAAACAAGTCGGACGCCCCAAAGGCTGGCTCCTGCCGGTGCGCGACCTCCTGATTTACCAGGGCGCGGGGCTGGTGGTCCCCGTCACGGGCGACATCAAGCTGATGCCCGGCACAGCCTCCAACGCCGCCTTCCGGCGCATCGACATCGACACCGCCACCGGCAAAGTCAAAGGCCTCTTTTAACACTCCTACCCCTCCCGTCCATGCCAACACCTTCATAAGGGATCCCCATGTCCAACCGTCTGTTCTTTTTCTGCGCCGCAACGCTTTTAACGGGCTTATCGTGGGGGGGAGCCCTAAAAGGGAACCTCTTACAAAATCCCGATTTTGATTTCCACGCTTTCGTCAATCACCGCGACGGCAACCCAAGCAGTCACACGTTTCACAACGTGGCGTTCTGGAACACGGATGCATGGAAAGACATCACCGTAACCCGCGAATCCCATGCCGATCCGAAAATCAGGCCCCAGAACGCGGCACACAACATCGTGTCGATCGAACCCGGAAAAAGCTTCAGGCAGTTTTTCACCCTTCCCGAGGCAAGCCTTGCCCCCGGCGAAAAGATCAGCCTTTCCGCGGACGGCTACCAGAACACCCCGGGGGCGCTCAAGGCTTCGATAAAGATCTTGAAACTGGACAGCGAGGAAGGCACCTGGACACCCGCCGATTTCGGGTACGCCGATAAAAGAACCTTCCCGAAACAGGCGCGGGGCGAATTGGTCGTCGCGAAATCCTACGTCGCAACTTCGGATAAAACAGGCGCCGTCGAACTGAAGATTCATGCCGCCGAGATTGTCGGCAAGAAAGACGGGGGTACTTCTCACTCCACAGGCGTCAACACCATAGGGGTGTGCGTCGAATTCGAGAACGCGTCAAAGGATGGTCCGGTCTGGGTCTATTCGCCTTGCCTTTCGAGATCGGATCAAGCGCTTAAAGACCTCCCGTCCGCCCGCCCCATGGTCGCCCACTACCGCAATATCCCGAGGACGATTCAGAAACTCTGGAAAGGCGAAACCCTTCATATCATGATCATGGGGTCTAGCATCGACAGGGGCAGCGCAAATCCGCCGATGTACCTCTACAATGAAGACCCCGCCTCACCGGATTTCAAGAAACCGCTTTCGGAACGTTTGTTTGACGCCTCCAAAATCAACCGTCCCGACCTGGAAGGCCATTTCGGATGGTGGAATCACTTTTTCAGCTACGGCGGCAGATTGAAATTGGAACTCATGACGAAATTCAATCTTCCCGCAAACAAAATATGCCTGACGTTCATGGCGTGTGACGGCTCCTGCGTTGGCGAAGCGCATTCGGGACTGAAAGAGTACTTCTCCCTGTCTCTGCCGCCCTCGGACAACATGACCGGGCACAAGACCGGGGCGCAATGGGACGAGCTCTGTCCCGGCCTTTTCAAGCGGCCCCAAGGCCCCGCCCCCGACCTCGTGATTTTCGGCAGCGGCGCAAATGAAAAGACCGACACGCCCGACGAAGTGGCGGTTTTTGAAGGCATGATCCGCTGGATCCAGCGTCATTGCCCGAACACCGAGTTTCTCTTCTGCCAGTTTCAGAATTACGGGGGATACACCCCTAACCCCGGCGACCTGATGGCGCTTTCGCTCCGTTATCAGATACCGTATCTGGACTATGGCAAAGTGGGGGATGACGTTCTCAGATGGTGCAACAAGCTGGCGCTGATCCCTTCCGACGGTCATCCGCAGGCGGCGGGCCATTACCTGTGGTTCAAGCAGATCGAAAAAGCCTTCGAGTGCTGGGACCCGATCCAGCCGGGCATCGCCCAATTGCAGATGCCGGAACGCGTTCACGCAAACACGTATGGATGGGAAGGGGACATGCTGACCTGTGACGAGAAGAGTCCCCGGATCACGGGCGCGGGATTTATCTTTGAAGATACCGCGCTAAACTGCTGGGCAAAGTTCGATGCGAAAAAAAGCACCAACTCCTTTATGGCGGTGGATGGGAAGAAACTCCCGTCGAGACAAAACTCTTTCCCAAAAAGGGATATCAGGAACTCCACCTTCAGATACGGCAACTGCAGCCTCGGCGACCGGCACATTCTGGAAATCGCGGGGCAGGGTGCGGCACTGTGGATGGTCGATTCGAAAATATGCCCGGACAGGCGTTATTTCCCGGTTGACAATGCGCTCTGGAAAAACACGGTACCCGTGACGGATTTCAAGTCTGACTGGGGCGCGCCCTACGGCAACCGGCAAGTCGTGCTGAACCCCGGCGGACACATTGAGATCGACGCCGTCTGCACGGATGTCTCCTTAGCCTATGCCGACCGCGAGCAGGGCGGCGAGATCAGCCTTTCCATTGACGGCGCGGAAAAACTTCTCCAGCCCGCAAACGTGCCGTTTGTCGATATCGCGAAAAACAAACGCTATATCGAAAACCGAAAAGGCGTTCTCAACCTTGGGTTCGGTCTCCACACAATAACCGTCACGGCGGCCAAAGCCCCTGTGAGCATCCTTGGCCTTTACACCTATGATTCGCGCCCGAACAAAAGCATGGAACGCCGTTTGGGCGGTTTTGCCTCAGCCGGTGAAACCGTGTTTTTCTCCCTGCCGTTCAGAACGCGCCCGATGGTTATGTGCGGCAAGGGGATTGCGGTCAAGAGCGGTGACATCAGCCGCGACAAAGTAACCTTTTCCGGCGAAGGACAAGGGTGGTATGAGGTGATCGGCGAATAATACGGGCTCGGGGCAAACGGCGTTCGTTGTGGGCCGGCCATCATTTTTTGCCGATGCGGCCGTGTACGGCCTGCGGGGATCAAGGAGGAGATGATGTCTGAAGCAAAACTTTCGCGAAGGGCTTTCATGGCCGGAACGTCGGCGGGCTTAGTCGGCGCGGCTGTTTCAACCAGCGTCTCCTGCAAGGGTGTCGCCCCCTGCCTGTGCGGCCGGGGCGGCGTGGGCACCAAGGCTTTCGCCCGAGAGGTGGAGCGGGCACTCCCGGAGGAGGCACCCTACGCTTACCACAAACGCCTGTCGGAAAATCCGGTGCATGTCGCGGGCAGACGTGATCCGGACGCCGTGCTCCTGAACACCGAGTTCGCGCTGCCCGCGCAGGGCTGGACGCTCGCCTGGAACCCGCGCTGTTCGGAGGTCCTCAAGACCGCGGCGCATGATTTTCAGGATTATCTGGACACGTCGATGGGCGTCCGCGTGCGGCTTGAGGACCGGGATTCGCTGGAGGGCTGGCAGGCCCTGGGCCGCAGCATCATCGTCGGGACGCGCGCACAGATGCCCGGGTGCGGGTCAACGCTCAAGGGGCCGAAGGACTATGAGATCGTCGCGACGCCGGAGCGGGTGACGGTGTGCGGCTACGACGAGCGGGGCGCCATGTACGGGCTCTACAACCTCGAGGCCCGGATGAACCTGCGCGAGGCGCCGTTCCTGCCCGGAGACCTCAAGACCGTCCGCCACAGCCTCTACAGCGTGCGCATGGTCCAGTCCTGGATGGGGTGGATGGAGTGGCCTGACCGGTTGCTCTCGCACCTCTCCCACGACGGTTTCGACGCCATTTTCGCCTCGGTGTACGCCAACCCCAACGGCGACCGCACCACGGCCGAGACGTCGACGGAATTTTACGCCCGCCTGTTGTTCAAAGTGCGCAAACAGGACCCTGCCAAGATGCGGGATCTGATCAACCGCGCGGCGCGCTTCGGGATCAAGGTCTACGCGCCGGTCATCTACCAGTACATGGGAACACCGGAAAGCGAGGCGGGGCTGCGGAAGCTGGTGCAAGACATCGTGAAAAAGTTCCCCGACATCCAGGGGTACATCCTGCTGACCGAAGGGTTCTGGTACAAGAGATGGGGCGGCGGCCACGGCGCAAGCCGGGAGTATCTGGAAGACTGGGCGCGGAACTGGAGCCGGGCGGTCGGCATCGTGGCCGAGGAGTGCCACCGCGTGAACCCCGCCATCGAGATCCTGCCCTGGGAATACAACATCGACTTCCGGCCGCAGAACGTTGAAATGAAGCGCCACTTCATCCGGCAGCTGCCTGCCGACACGATCCCCCTGCTCACCTGGGAGAACGGGAAGAGCTTCGAGATCGACGGCCTGCGCGGATTTCTGCGCGACTACTCGATCAGTCAGGTCGGGCCGGCGGAGGTGACCCACGCGCAGATCGGGGAAGCCCGGCAGCGGGGCATGAAGGTCTACACCAACGCGGACACTTTTCTCTGCGGCGCGCAGCTGCAAATCGTCCCCTATCACCCCTTCCCCTACCAATGGCACGACAGATACAAAGCGCTGGAAAAATATGGCGTGGACGGCGTCATGGAGAGCTGGTCCAGCGGATATACGCCGAGTTTCATGACCGAGCTGCGGAGCTGGTTCTGTTGGACCGACGCGCCGCCTCTCGACGAACTGCTTGGCGCGATCGCCGCCCGCAATTTCGGAATGGAGGGGAGAGATCTAACCCTGAAGGCGTGGCACCTCTTCAGTCAGGCGATCCGGCTGGTGCCCGACACCGGCCCGACAATGGGAACGAGCCACGCGACCGGGAATCCGCTGTTCTTTCGGGAGCCGCCCGCCCGCGCCGTCACGTTCACCCGATCATGGAAGGATCACGAAAAACGGGCAGGTTATTTGGGTGGGGGGATGAACCCCTACTGGCCGTTTACCGTTTCCCGCCTCGTGTTCTTCCCCGACTTCACGAACCGGACCAACAAGGCGGAGCTTTACGCCCGCAGCGTTTCCGGAATAGAGACAACCGGCGACGTGAAGGTTCTTCCCCTGTTCCTGAAACGCCTCAGGCTCGCAGCCGACCAGCTCGGCGAGGGGCTGGAACTGTACCGGGCAGCCGCGCTGCGCAGCCCAGCCTCCAAACGCCCAGCCGCGCTGCGCGAGGTCGTCGTGGCCGAACAGATCCAGCGGATGCTGCTGAGCAATCACGCGGTCCTCGAATTCGAAGACCTCCGCCTGCAACTTGCCGCGGAACAGGACGCGCAGAAAGCGGGCGGGATACTCGACCGGATGGAAAATATTTTGCGCGGCGAGATCGCCCGCACGGAGCTTTCCCTGCTCGCCTCCACCCGGGATTCGCGCCTCGGCTTCCAGTTTGAATGCGACTATGTCTACACGCCTTTCTCGCTGCGGGAAAAACTCGCCCTCCTGCGGGAAACGCTGGACCATCACCTTCCCGCAGCGCGGCGCCGGTGAAGCCGGGAGAAACGAGTCAGGGCAACAGAATCATTTTGTCATCTTGTCACGCTTGTTTGGATTTAGTATGGTTTCCCCAGTATTTTACTGATTGTTCTGCACACGGGGCTCAAGGAGAAAATGATGTCTGGAAATCAACTCACCCGCCGGGCCTTCATGGCCGGCACCTCGGCCGGAGTGTTCGGTGCCACCCTTTCGTCCAGCGTATCCTGCAGAAGCATCCCGCCCGGGGCCCGCGGTTGCGGGGGCATCAGCACGGAGGCGTTTGCCCGTGAAATCGAGCGGGTGCTGCCGCCTGAAGAAACGTACGCCTACCACAAGCGCCTGTCGGAAAACCCGGTGCATGTCGCGGGCAGACGTGATCCGGAC
>JAQVSS010000240.1 GCA_028700415.1 Kiritimatiellia bacterium | reverse complement strand
TCGCCGGGCGCGAGCCGGGCGCGGACAGCGCCCGCAACACCATGCTGCGCGACGCGGTCATGGCCTTGATGTCGCTGGGCTTCCCGCAAGACCAGGCCCGCAAGATGGTGCAGGCGGCATTCGACGCGGACAACACCGTCACGGACACCGAGGCGCTGTTGCGCAAAGCCCTCGGCAGCAAGTGAACTATTCTTGTTGAAGTCGGCTGTTCTTACGGGTAAAATATTGATCATCAAATGAGGGTTCATAAAGTGGCTCAAGCATTAGGAGGGAAAAGGTTATGAAAACATCGGGTTGCGGTTTGCTGGCGGCGGTTGCGGCCGCGTGTGTCTCTCTTATGGCGTCGGCGCAGGAAGGCGCCGCGGGTAATCCCTACACGCCGTTCATGCTCAGTTTGGCGACACCTCTGCAGGTGCCGTCGGCGGATTTCGACGTGGGCGGCCTGCGCGTCAACATCATCTACGGCGAGTGCCAGAATTTCGACGGTCTGGACATAAGCGGGATCGTGGGGCGGTCGGTCGGACACGCCAACGGTTTGCAGATCGCGGGCATCGCCAATGTGGTTGACGGCGACGGCATGGGGCTTCAGATATGTCTCTGCGCCAACTATGTTTCCGGTTCGTACGAGGGTTTGCAGATCGGGGCGGTGAACTTCGCCGCCGCGCACTCCAAATCCACCGCCAATGCGTTTCAGATCGGGGTCTACAACGGTTCGGATTACATCAAAGGGTGCCAGATCGGCGTGATCAACTTCGCCCGCGAGATGATCGGCGTGCAGATCGGTCTGGTCAACGTGATCCAGAACAAGGACGTGCCTTTCCTGCCGGTCATTAACGGCTATTTCTGATCCATTTTGGACATGTCGGCGCAGATGTGCTGCCAGTTTACTGTAGAAAGGTTCTGTGTTATGCGAAAGTTTAAATCTAGTGTGGTATTGGTTGCGTTGTTCGGATCGGCTGTGGCTGCATGCGCTCTGGAGACGCAAAAAACGCAGCCAGTTGAGGTCGAGAACATAGTCGAGAAAAAGGCGGTTCTGGAGGACGGCTCGGAGGTTACGATGGTTACTACCTCTAAGACTACCGTGCAGGTGCAGGCCGGCTCGACCAAAAAACTGCCGCGAAAGGCGGTTGTCTTTGTGCGCAACAACGCGGGCAAGGAGTTTGACGGCGGGTTGGTTCGCATGCAGGACCAGATCGTAGCGCAGGCATCTGGGCCGCAGTTCGAGATCATCGATCCGCGCGAGTCCGTTTTCGCGATTGACGCCTTAGCGGAGGCGCTGCCCATGGCGGACGGTACCGCGCAGATGGCGCGCGAGGAGATCGTGCAGCAGGGGGCGGCCATGAACCGCAGTTCGTCCGGAAAGCCGACGGCCGACGGCAGGGGTGCCACCATGGACGAGAAGCTCAAGGCTAACACCTCGATCACGCGCCTGGCTCAAAACATGGACGCGGACTACTTGCTAGTTTTGACACTGGACAAGTTCACCAAATCCAAGAAAACTTACAAGTCGCGCGATCTGGACTCGGCGGTCACCACTGAAACTTACCTACTGAGCGCGTCGTACAAAGTTCTTGATGCCTATTCCGGGGCATCAATCGGTGGGAACACACTCAAAGCCTCTAAATCCCTGCGTCAGACAGAGGGCCTCCAGCAGGAACCTGGCGATTTCGCCGACGGTCTGGATGACGAGCTGGTGGATAAGCTCAAGGACGATATACTCAAAAACGAACGCAAATGGCGCGAAGCGTCGAAAGCACTTAGCGGCATACCTGTTCAGTTCGTGGTGCAGGCGTACAACATGGACAATTCGCCGATCTATCTGCCGCGCTACGACGGCGAGAAGAAGATGCTCAACGATCTGGTTCCGGCACAGCTTATGGCAAATGTCGAGGTGGACGGCCTGTCGGTCGGCTCGACTCCTTGCACGGTTCAGCTCGCGCCCGGGATGCACAAGGTGCGGATCACGCGGCAGGGATATGACGACATCACATTGGCTATCAAGCCAAGAGACGGCTTGATCGTGTCCGTGGCTATGCGCATGACTGAGGGCGAGATGAGCCGTCTTCGCAGCAGCATCGAGTTTATGCAGCGCATGACAAAGGAGCGCGAGATCAGTCAAGCGCTGGTCGAACGGTTGCAGGGCGAGGCGCAGATGCTCAGGAATAGTGGCATTAAAGTTGACGCCAAGGAAATGCCCAAGATCGAGATGAAGTCTCTGTATTGATTTAGATTGGCTAAAAACAAAGGATGCCGAAATGAAAAAAGCATGGTTGGTTCTAATAGTTTCAGGTTCTCTCATAGCTCAGGCCGAAGACGATAGTCCGGCCACGATCCGGTTGTCACGAGTGGAGGCCACTAAGGCGCTGCTGGAAAGCGTTGAGGCGGATGGCTTGCTGAGCAGCGTCAAAAAGATTGTCGAGGCGCTGACGCCGAAGATTACTGCTGCCGCGATCAAGGACAGCCCGTTCACGATCGTCGGCGGGCGCGCTGACCAGGCCTTGGTCGAGAACGACGAGCGCAACGCTAGCGGTCTGGTTGACCCGGCTACGGCTGGCGAAATCGGCAAGGCCAAGGCCGCCAAATATGGCATATGGGTTGTGGTGAGCGGTTTCAGCGACGTGGCCGGGGTGACGCAGCATAGCGGCCTGTCGGCATTCCGTAGGACGGCCACTCTCTCCGTGACCCTGACGATCAACGACCTGACAACCTCGGAGGCCATAGCGAGCTCCTCGCATGACTTCGATGTGAGCCACGGCCCGGTGCCGGTCATGAGCGAACAGGCTGCCGTTCTGGAACGGCAGCGTTCGGATTCGTTCCTGCTTGATTCGCTCTGCACCGATGTCGCCAAGATGGTCATTGATGAATGTAACGATGTCTTGTTCCCGGCAATCGTGTTGGATGTCACGGACGGTGTGGTGACGGTCAGCCGCGGCGGAGCGTGGTGCCAGGTTGGCGATGTGCTCGATGTTTATGCCCAGCCCAAGAAAATCCAGAACAAGGTCACTAAAAAAATGATTATGGTCAAAGGCAAGAAGATCGGAACGCTCAAGGTTACCAGCGTGGAGACCGACCACTGTCAGGGCACGGCATCAGAAACTGGCGTGGTAGAAGATTGTGTTGTAAAGAAGCCCGATCCGGTTCAGCTCTGATAGATTGCCGACGCATGCACACCTAAGGGGGGGCCACAAAATTACTACTCCAATGCGGGTTAATATCAGAGTTTTCTTTGCACTGTGCGCTTTGACATGTCTGTTGAACTCCGGCTGCGTTTCGCAGAATGTCAATGTCGACAAGGCCTTGGGCAGCCTGCGGGCGGGCGACGACCCGCAGGCGCTGTTATGGTCTGAGAAGCTCAAGCAGAGTTTTTACAGCAAGGATCTCGGGTATGCCGAGACCGGGAGGGTGCGGATGCTGTCCGGCGATTTTCTCGGCAGCTCCACCAACTTCGCGGCTCTGATCGACAAGACCATCGAGGACACCGAGAGCGGCCCGGTGCTCAAGATGGGGGATGTTGCGGCTAACGTGATGGCGGGCACGGTCACGGACGACCGCACGCGGTCTTATCAACTTCCGGCCTACGAGTTTATCAACACCTTGCAGTATCAGCTTCTCAACCACATCTTTCTGGGCGCGACGGACGCTGCGGCGGTGGAGGCGCGGCGGGCGGTTTTCGCGCAGGACCAGATCGCCGAGAAGTACAGCAAAGAGGTGCAGGAGGCGCAGGCCAAGGCCGCGGAAGGCAAACACGCCAACGCCTACAGCAAGGTCAACGCTCAGATGCAGACCATGGCGCCGGTGCTGGAGCTGAGCCGCAGTTCTTTCGAGAACGGGCTGACATGGTATCTTTGCGGGCTGCTGTTCGAGCAGGATCAGGATCAGGCGAACGCTTCGCTGTCCTACCGCAAGGCCTGGGAGCTGATGCCGGGTAACCCTTATATACAGAAAGATTTCTTGCGGCTGTTGCGCACGCAGGATGCCGAGGCGTACAAAGGTCTTTTGACTCAGACCGGCACGGATCCCGGCACATTGAAGCGAGACGCCACCGAGATCATACTGATCATAGAGGAAGGTTTTATATCGCAGCGCCAGTCCGTGAAGGTGCCTTTTCCGGTGCCGGGGGTCAACACCGTGACCTCCGTGGATTTCCCGGTTTACCGCGACGGGCCGTACACGCCGGCGGCGATCGCGATCCGCGCTGGCGAACGGGATCTTGGTATGAGCGCGCTGGCGCTGTCGGTGCAGTCGCTGGCTTACCGCGACCTCAATGAAAAGATTCCCGGGATCGTGGTGCGAAACGTTACGCGCCTGACCACCCGCGTGGCCGCGCAATATGTGGCGAACCAGGCTGGTGACTTGGCCAAATACAGTGTGCTGGCGTTCAACGCCATCTCTGCGGCGGTCAACAAGGCCGACACGCGCGCCTGGTACACCCTGCCGATGGTGAGCCACCTGTACCGCGGCGGGATCGAGCCGGGCGAACACATGATCGAGCTGCGAAGTCAGGGCAGCGGCTTTGTGGCGCGCGTGCCGGTTAAGGTGGCCGAAGGCGAGACGCGCATCGTGTGGGCGGCGGATTTCGGCGGCAACGCGCGGGCGGCGACGGCATCGCTGAACGGCAAGGGCGCGCCGGCCAGTTACCACGTTTGCGGCAGCCTGCTTGCCGGCTATACGGCGGTTGTTTTGCCGGGCGGGCCGCGTACCTTGCACGCTGCCTTGCAGGCGGAGCAACAGGCTACACAGTAGTCGGGGGATGACAAACGGACAAAAACCAGTTATTTTTAAACACAGGTCGTTTTCAAATTCGTGTTTTTTGAAAGGAAGGAAAAATGAATAGAGCAAATGGTGTGATGGCGGCTGTCGCATTGGCGGCGGGACTGGCAGCGTTGACCGGATGCGTTGAGACGGCGGGCACCACGGTGACGACCGATCACCTGACAGGCAGCACGCTGGTGCTGGAGGACAGCACGCGCCTGCGGGATCAGGTTCAGGTGTTGCGGGTGAACTACGACGAGGTCAACGGGCTCAAACGGGTGCACATAACCCTGCAGTCGACCAAGCACCGCCGTCTGCGCATGCACTACCGCATATCATGGTTTGACGCCAACGGCATGGAGATCGATCCCGCGACCAAGACTTACCGCGGTCTGATTATCGAGGGGCGCGACGCCGTGACGGTCACGGGGCTTGCCAACTCGTCGGCCGGCGTGACTTCGAAGCTGCGTGTGCGCGATCTTGAGGCGGCTGATTAAAGAAACCCCGGCACCCCTCGGGATTCAGGATGTGAGCTTTTTAGGTTAATAGGTGTTCAGGTATAAGAAAGTGAGGCATAGAGATGAATAAAGGTATGTTTGCGATTTTGGGCATGGGTGCGGCCGCTCTGATGATCACGGGTTGCGCCAGTACTCCGGCGGTGCGCGAGGTGGCGCTGGACCGCGCGCCGATCACCTCAAAGCTGGAGCCGCAGGATGTCAGGCGAACGGTCGAGAAGATGGCCGAGTCGCTGTTGAGCGCGCCGGGAGTGCGCGAGGCGGTCGGAGGAAGCCGCCCGGTACTGGACGTCGAGCCCTTGAAGAACCGCACTACCCAGCATGTGGACATGGTGAGCGTCACCGATTCGCTGCGCATGCAACTGCTGCGCTCGGGCATGTTCCGCTTTGTGGACAAGGCGACCTCCGGCACGGACATCGAGTTCATGGACGCGCAGGCCAACCTCGGGCTTACCGACCAGAAAAAGGCGGTCAAGGCCGGACAGCAGAGCGCGGCGCAGATGTATCTGACCGGCGCCTTGACGGAGATGAAGGCTCAGGTCGGGCGCACCACTGACCAGTATTTCAAGTTCTCGATGACGCTCAAAGACCTGCGCTCGGGCGAGCTGCTCTGGGCCGACGAGCAGGAGATACGCAAGGAGAGCACACGGCCGCGAATGGGGTTCTGAGGCGGGCATAGCCCGCAACCCAAGGATTCAGGGTTCAGGGTTCAGACGACCCCAGCCGTACAGTACAGGGACCGTGATCGGTAGTGCCGCCGAGCATGTGCTCTCAAACAAGTGTCAATTTCTCGAAAGTCTTGTTTTTGTCGCTTTTCCTATGATGCCTCCTGAACCCTGAACCCTCGCAAACAACTTGTTTTTTTATCGCTGTTCTTGACCTGTAAGGCACTAATGCCATGGCTTATTATCTCGGCATCGACAGCAGCACGCAGGGCGTCAAGGCGGTTGTGATAGACCCGGTCGCCGGTGTGATCGTGGGCGGTGCGGGCGTCAACTACACAGCCGATCTTCCGCGATACAATTGCCCGGAAGGCGCGCTGCCCGATTCTGACCCGCTGGTCAAGCATGCCGATCCGCTCATGTGGCTGGCGGCTTTGGATCTGCTGCTGGAGCGGCTGCAAGATTCGGGCGTGGACATGGGCAGGATTGCCGCGGTCGGCGGTGACGGCCAGCAGCACGGCTCGGTCTATCTAAAAGGAGGGTTCGGCGCGGCGCTGGAGAGGCTGGATCCCTCGCTGACATTAGCCGGACAGTTAAAGACGGCACTGGCGCGCGCGACCAGTCCGATCTGGATGGACAGCTCTACCTCCGAGGAGTGCCGTGAGCTGAACGAACGGTTCGGGGCGCGCATGCAGGCGGAGACCGGCTCGCCGGCGGTCGAGCGGTTCACGGGGCCGCAGATACGCCGGTTCGCCAAACTCGACCCGCAGGGGTATGCC
>JAQVSS010000026.1 GCA_028700415.1 Kiritimatiellia bacterium | reverse complement strand
CAGCGGCGAAGAACACGACAAGGAAAGGTCACAACTGGGTTGCATACCCGTTATTTTTAGCACAAAGCCGTGCCGTCACGAAGGGGAAAATGAAAGGGTAAACGGTGGGGCGAATCCCAACCGTTGGTTGTTTATGCTTAGGTCACCAGATCTTCAAGCGGGCGGACGGCGGCGGTCTTTTGCGTTTGGAAGAAGGCGAGTCCCAGTGTCAGGGGGCCGACGCGCCCCAAAAACATGAGCGCAATGATGATCAGTTTGCCCCAGGTCGAGAGCGCTGCGGTAATGCCCATGCTGAGACCGACGGTTCCCAGCGCAGACGCCGCCTCAAAGATCAACTGCAGGTAATCCTTCCGATCCGACAGGCACAGCAGGAAAACACCCGACCACAGGATGATGACGTACAGCGTGACGGAAGATATGGCGCTCATCAGCCGATGATAGGGAATGGCATGTTTGAAAAAAGTGACGTCACGGATCCGGCCGCGTACCGTGCTGATCAGGGTGCCGAGCAACGCCGAGAGGGATGTTGTCTTGATTCCGCCGCCGGTTCCACTCGGGGACGCGCCGATGACCATGCTGACGATGATGAGCGTAAGCGATGCAGCCGAGAGCGTGCTGATGGGAATCGTGTTGAAACCGGCAGTCGAGGAAGCGCTCATGATCTGAAAAACCGCGACGCAAATTCTGGAGGGCCACGGCAGGTGCGCGATCTCGGGTTCGCAGAATACGAGCACCGGCGCGAAGAAGGCCAGCACCAAGGCTGTCATCAGGATGATGATTTTAGAGGTAAAGGTGATCCGGTAACTTTTTCTTCGACAGGCGTAATAGGCGTCCTGCATGACGATGAAGCCGAGCGCGCCGAGATAGCAGAGAACGCCGATGGCCGCATTCACCGCGATGTTGTCCCGGAACCCCTCCAGGCTGTTGTTGTTGAGGCTGAAACCTGCTGTGGCGAAGGCAGAGACCGAGTGAAAGACGGCAGACCAGAGCGGTTGGGGAACGCCGGCGCGGGCGAATTCGATATACAGGGGGATTGCGCCCAACGTTTCGCATGCGAGCGTATAGATGACGACATTTCGCACGAACTGGGACATCCAGAAACCTTGCGGCAAAGAGAACTGCAAGGAGAGCAGGTTGCGCCGGGTGGACGAGATGCCGGACTGACATGACAGGATGATAAAGGACGTGACGGTCATGTAGCCGAGGCCGCCAAGCTGGAAAAGCATGAAAATGACGAACTCGCCGAACGCCGTATAGGAGTCCGAGACGCTGACAGTCGACAGGCCGGTTGTCGAGATGGCTGAGACGATGGTAAAGAGGTTGTCTACAACCGATGTCGGCTGGGCTTGGGAAAAGGGCAGGGCGAGCAAAGCGATTCCGACGCCGACATAAGAGAGAAAGCCGAACGTGAGAAGCTGGGGCGGCTTGAGCGATTCCAAGAAACACAGAAAGCTAAAGCCATGTGTCCTTTTCATTGCATCAAGTATAGAAGTGTGCGCGATGGGATGTCAACCGGTGATGCACACAGTCGGTGTTCAAAAAAGCCGTGCGCGGCACGGCGCATGTGTCCGCTTTGCCGGAGCCCCGATTATTTACAGAGTGTGTAGAGCACGCCCGCGACCACGGCCGAACCGATCACGCCGGAGACGTTGGGGCCCATGGCGTGCATCAGCAGGTAGTTCGTGGGGTCGGACTCGAGGCCGACCTTGTTGGAGACGCGCGCGGCCATGGGCACGGCGGAGACGCCGGCCGAGCCGATCAGCGGGTTGACGGGGTCCTTGCAGACCTTGCTCATAAGGCGGCCCATGATGCAGCCGCCCGCCGTGCCGCAGGAAAAGGCGATGAGGCCGAGCACGAGGATGCCGAGGGTCTCCGGATTGAGAAACTTCTCGCAGGCGAGCTTGGATCCGACCGCGAGGCCGAGCATGATGGTGACGATGTTGATGAGCGGACCTGCCATGGTGTCGGCGATGCGCGAGACGGAGGGGCCGACCTCGCGGCAAAGGTTGCCGAGCATGACCGCGCCGATCAGCGGAACCGAGCTCGGGAGCAGGAGTGCGCAGAGCAACAGCACGATGAGCGGGAAGCAGACCTTCTCCATTTTGGAGACGTGGCGCATCTGCTTCATCTTGATCTTGCGCTCACGCTCGGGCACGAGCCACTTCATGATGGGCGGCTGGATGATCGGCACCAGCGCCATGTAGGAATAGGCGGCCACCGCGATCGCGCCCAGCAGGTGCGGGGCGAGTTTGGTGGTCAGCCAGATGGCGGTCGGGCCGTCCGCCCCGCCGATGATGCCGATCGAAGAGGCTTCTTTCAGGCCGAAATGAATGTGTTCGGGGAAGAGGGTTGACATTCCCAGCGCGCCGAGCAGCGCGGCAAAAATGCCGAACTGTGCGGCGGCGCCGAGCAGGGCTGTGCGGGGGTTGGCGATCAGGGGGCCGAAGTCGGTCATTGCGCCGACACCCATGAAAATCATGATCGGGAAGACGCCGGTGCTGATTCCGAACTCGAAGAAGTAGTAGAGAAAACCGCCGGGTTCGGTCACCGTCCGCGTCACCACGTCGACCAACGGCGGCGCGGCCACGTTGGCGAAGGGCATGTTGGCGAGCAGGCCGCCGAAACCGATGGGCAGCAGCAGCAGCGGCTCGAACTCCTTCACGATCGCGAGGTAAAGCAGCGTCAGGCAGACCGCGATCATCAACGCTTGCCCGAGGCCGTACGGAATGCCGCCGATGACTTTGACCTTCTGCCCCGGAACCATCGCGCCCGTGGGGGTCATATACCCCTCAGAGAGGTACTTGGGCGGGTTTTTGGAGATAAAGCCCGCGATCCCGGTGTCGTCTTTCAGCGCCTTCACCCGTTTGATCATGGTGCGCCAGTCGCCTGCTTCGGACGGTGTCGCCGCGGCGTGTGTGGCAACCGTGGGTACGGCGGCAGGCGCCTGCACGGGGGTTGGCGCGCCGGCGAACGCGTGAGTAAGGACGAGCGTAAGCGTTGCCACGCAGGACAGGATGATCTTTTTCATGAGCGTTTCCAAAAGATTGAAGTGAGGGGCAGGTACGGAGGACTGCCCCGAAAGATTTACTGAATCACGGCAAGCACATCGCCCGTATTGACCTTGTCGGACGGGCTGACGTTGATGACCCTGACGGTGCCGTTGCAGGGCGCGGTGACGGGCGTCTCCATTTTCATCACGTCCATGACGAGCACTTCATCCCCCTCGGAGACGACGGTGCCCGCTGCGGCGCAGATGCGGAGAACAACACCGGGAACCATGGCCTTGACGCCGGTTCCTCCTCCTCCAGCGGCCGCTTGCGCCGGGGCCGGCGCCGCTACCGGGATTGGTGCTGGGGCCGCTGCCGGGGCGGCTGCGGGAACAGGGCGGGGCGAAACGGATGCGGTGGTGCCGCTGATGACAACGAGCACATCGCCGGTGTTGACCTTGTCGGACGCGCTGGCGTTGACAAGCCTGACGGTGCCGTCGCAGGGCGCGGTGACGGGCGTCTCCATCTTCATCACGTCCATGATAATCAGTTCGTCGCCCTTGGCGACGGCGGCACCCGCGGAGACGTTGACGCGGAGAATCACGCCGGGAACCATGGCATTAACCTCGATCTCTGCTTCAACGGCCGAGACCGGTGACGGGGAAGAAGCGGGGGCTGCGGCGATGCCGTCGGCAACGCTAATCGCGTACTCTTTGCCGTTGACGACCGCCTTATTGGCTTTGAGTTCAACTGCGTAGGGCTTCCCGTTGACGGTGACGGTATACCCCGAGGGCTTTGTGCCCGCAGGTGCGGCGGCGGGTTTGCCGGGACTGTGCTTGCGGACGCCGAGAGGCGCTTTGCCCTCAAGGAAGAGAATGCCTTTCTCCTGGCAGGCGGCGGCGATAAAGATGTTCTCCTCGGTCAGGGGCAGGTTCTTGTCGGTGAGCATCTTTTTGAAACAGGCGAGCGACTTTTTGGGGTCGGCATCATTGATTTCCAGGACTGTCTTGGTGGTCGGGGGCAGGTCGAGCTGCTGCGAGGCGATCTTGACGATTTCAGGATCGGGCGCGACCGGGGTCTTGCCGAAGTAGCCGAGAACCATCTTGCCGTAGCCGGGGGCGATCTTCTTCCACGGCCCCGCCATGACGTTGTTGAACGCCTGCTGGAAATAGAACTGCGAGACCGGCGTGACCGATGTCCCGAATCCGCCGCGGCGCACGACCTCGGACATGGCCGCGATCATCTCGTTGTAGCGGCCCATCAGATTGTTGTCGCGCAGCATCTGTGTGTTGGCGGTCAGCGCGCCGCCGGGCATGGGCGACCAAGGGATCATGGGCTCGACCTTGGTGGCCTCGGGCGGGAGGAAGTAATCTTTCATGCATTCCCCGAAGACCTTTTCGGCCTCGCGCACCTTGTCGATATCAATGTCCAGAGCGTATTCGCTGCCGCGCAGGGCGTGCCACATGACGATCAGGTCGGGCTGGCAGGTGCCGCCGGAAACGGGGGAGAGCGAAAGGTCAATGGTGTCGCAGCCCGCGTCGAGCGCGGCTTTATAAGCGAACACGCCGCAACCGGCAGTCTCGTGCGTGTGGTACTGGATCTTCGTGCCTTCCGGGAGCATTTTACGGGCGCGCTTGACCGTGTCATACACGATCGCGGGAACCGATGTCCCGGAGGCGTCCTTAAAGCAGACGGAGTCGAACGGGATGCCCGCAGCGAGGATCTGGCGCAACGTCTTCTCGTAGAAATCGGGATCGTGCGCGCCGGTGCAGCCGGGCGGCAGGGCCATCATGGTGACCACGACCTGGTGCTTGAGGCCGGCTTCGTGGATGCATGTGCCGGAGTAAATCAGGTTGTTGACGTCGTTTAGCGCGTCAAAATTCCTGATCGTGGTGACGCCGTGCTTCTTGAAGAGTTGGGCATGGAGCCGGATGACGTCCGACGAGGCGGAGTCGAGACACACGATGTTCACGCCGCGGGAGAGGGTCTGGAGGTCGGCGTCGGGGCCGGCCACTTCGCGGAACCGGTCCATCATGTGGAACGCGTCCTCGTTGCAATAGAAGTAGGGCGACTGGAACATCGCGCCGCCGCCGGACTCGAAGTACGAGATGCCGGCTTCACGGGCAGCCGCCACGGCAGGCATGAAATCTTCGGTGAGGACGCGGGCGCCATAAACGGACTGGAAACCGTCGCGGAAGGCGGTACACATGAAACCGACATTTTTTTTGGACACAGTTGGAACTCCTTACGGAACGGGGGCTGGGGCGTTGGTTTTCTTGAAAGGGGGTTAGGCGGTACGGGCTTCGGCCGTGGCGACCGCGATGGCGATGAGGACATCGTCAGAATGGATAACGTGTTGTGTTGCAAGGAGGGGCTTCTTCTTGGGCGCCTCATCCGGCAGGATATAGTTGAAGTGCGCAACTACCAATGTTGCGCGGTTCATGACCCAAACGAGCAGCATCAAAAAAAGATTAACGATGCCCATTCCGGCCATCAACAACACTAAACCTTGCATCAGGATCGCCATCGGGAAGACTCCTTATTTCGCAAATAACAAATTGCCGATTGATTATATTTGAATTCGGGCATAAAAGTACAGCAGAAAAAAAACCGCGAAAAAAACGGGTCAAAAAACCGCTTCCCACGTGGTTTTCGAAATGCAGGATTATGCTGGGTACGGCTTGTTATGTCGGGTCAGGAAAGAATATACTGACGGGCATACGGATGCGAGGTCATGCGGAAAAAATGAAGAAATGCCCCTTTTGTGCGGAAGAGATTCAGGACGCGGCGATCAAGTGCAAGCACTGCGGCGAGTTTCTGGACGGGTTTGTGCGGCCGCCGCCTGTGCCGGCGGCCGCGCCGGACGAACAACGGCTGCCGTGGTATTACCGCACGTCGTTCATCCTCATCGCGCTGGCCAGCGTCGGCCCGTTCGCGCTGCCGTTCCTCTGGCTCCGCCCCCGGACAAACCCGGTCTTGAAAATAGCAATCAGCGTTGCCGTCCTTGTTTTGACGTGGCTGCTCATGAAAGCCACGGTGCAGTCGGTCCATGTGCTGAAAGAGTTTTATAAAATGATGGGGGTATAAGCTGCGTGGGCGGTTAAGAAAATAAACCAAATGGTGGACATGACGGGGGGTGTGTTTTTTTGCTTTAATGGGGACACTGAATTTGGCGGAAGGCCCGCGCGCGGGCAAGAACGGGGGAAAGCCATGCACATTATCGTTTGTATCAAACAGGTTCCGGATACGACGAACGTCCGTATCAATCCCGAGACCAACACCTTGATGCGCGAGGGGGTCGAGAGCATCATGAACCCCTTTGACGAATACGCGTTGGAAGAGGCGCTGAAGTTGAAGGACGCTCACGGCGCGCGCGTGACGGTCATTTCGATGGGGCCGCCGCAGGCCGAGGTCATTTTGCGGGAGGCCATGGCCCGCGGGGCGGACGACGGCGTGCTGCTGACGGACCGCGCGTTCGCGGGCGCCGACACGCTGGCCACCTCCTACGCGATTTCCCAGGCCATCAAGAAGGTCAATGCCCATCCCGACCTCGTGTTCTTCGGCAAGCAGGCGATCGACGGCGACACCGCCCAGGTCGGCCCCGGCGTGTCCGAGTTCCTGAATTTCCCGCTTGTGACCTATGTCAAGTCCGTCAAAATCAGCGGGGGCACCTTCACGGTCGAGACGCAGATGGACGAGGGCGTCGATGTGATCGAGGGCAACATGCCTGCCGTGATGACCGTGGTGAAGGACGCCTCCACTCCGCGGTTCGCGAGCCTGGGCGGGTGGATGGAGGCCAAAAAGACGGCGATCCCGCGTTGGGGGGCAAAGGATGTGGGGGCGGTGCCGGACATGTGCGGCCTCAACGGTTCGCCGACCAAGGTGGTGAAGATTTTCGCTCCGCCCACAAAGACGGGCGGAACGCGGATGGATGGCCGCGATGAACCGGATGCGGCGGTCGAGGCGATTCTGAAGATGTTGCAGGATAAGGGGGTTGCGTAAGCCATGGCGGACACACCGATCATCATTGATAGCGAGAAATGCCGCGGATGCAAGAAGTGCATTTCCGCGTGCCCGTTCGATGCGTTGTACATGGAAGGCAAACTTGCGGTGCTCAAGCCGGAGGAATGCCGCGCCTGCAACGCTTGCGTCAAGGCCTGCCCGTTTAAGGCGATCTCGGCGAACGTCAAAGAGGAGGCCAAGAAAGAGAGCCTTTCGGATTTCAAGGGCATCTGGGTGTTCGCGGAGCAGCACCACGGCAAGGTGCAGGAGGTGGCCTACGAGTTGCTGTCCACCGGCCGGCGCTTGGCGAAAGACCGCGGCTGCGAACTGGCGGCGGTGGTGCTGGGGCATAACGTGACGGATTCGGCGGCGCACCTGATCGCCGCCGGCGCGGACAAGGTCTACGTCGTTGACCAGCCCGAGCTGGCCGAGTACGAGGCGAACGTCTACACCGACGCGCTGAACCAGCTGATCGCCAAGTACAAGCCCGAGGTGATCCTGGCGGGCGCGACGGCGGTGGGCCGCGCGTTCTTCGCCAAGGTGGCGGTGCGCGCGCGCACGGGCCTCACGGCGGACTGCACGGCACTGTCGATCGACAAAGAGAGCCACTTGCTGCACCAGACGCGCCCGGCGTTCGGCGGCAACATCATGGCGACGATCATGACGCCCAACCACCGGCCGCAGATGGCCACGGTGCGGCCCAAGGTGTTCAAGATGACAACGCCCGACCCGAAACGCAAGGGCGAGACGCTGATGGAGGCGCTCAAGCTGGTGACGGCCGGCACGAAAATCGTCAAGGCCGAGCGCAACGCGGCGAACGTGAACATCGCCGAGGCGGAGATCATCGTCGCGGGCGGCCGCGGGCTGAAGAAGGCCGAAAACCTGGAGCAGCTCAAGAAGTTGGCGGATTTGCTCGGCGGCGTCGTGGGCGTGTCGCGCGCCTGCGTGGACGCGGGGTGGATCTCCGCATCGCACCAGGTGGGGCAGACCGGCAAGACCGTGTGTCCCAAGATTTATCTGGCGTTCGGCATTTCCGGCGCGATCCAGCACCTCGAGGGGATGCGCGGCTCGGACACGATCATCGCAATCAACAACGACCCGAACGCCTCGATTTTCGGGATCGCGGATCTCGGCATTATCGGCGACCTCTTTGAGATTCTGCCGATGCTGATCGAGGCGGTCGAGGCGAAGCGGAAAAACTGAGGGCCGGGCGTACTGGGATTTTTTTGAATTGGGGGGCGGGAGTTATGGCGAACAAGATGAAACAGCCGATTTACACCGATATACTCTGCGTTGGCGCGGGCATCGCTTCGTTGTCGACGGCGCTGGCGCTGCTGCGCACGCTGAAGGCGCAGGGCAAGTCCGCCCCGCGCGTGACCATCATCGACAAGGGGCGCAACGTGGGCAGCCACGTGCTGTCCGGCGCGGTGATCGACATGAGCGGCTTCGAGGGGCTGCTGACTGCGGAAGAGATCGCCAAGATGCCGGTCGAGGCGCGCGTCAGCAAAGAAGCGTTCCACATGCTGTTCGACGCGAAGCACGCGATGAAAATCCCGTGGGTGCCGCCGCTGATGCAGGCGCATGGGTATCCGGTCGGATCGCTGACCAAGCTGACGCAGTACGTCGCGCAGCTCTGCGAGAAAGAGGGCGCCGAGGTCTACACCGGGTTCGCGGCGACCGGGCTGATCGAGGACAACAAAGGCCGCGTGATCGGCGTCAAGATCGGCGACAAGGGATTGGACCGGGACGGCAAACCCAAATCGAACTACACGCCGGGCGAGGAGATTTACGCCAAGGTGGTGGTGCTCGGCGAGGGCGCGTGCGGGATTTTGACCGACAAGCTGATCGCGCGAAAAGGGCTCGAAGGACGGCGCCAGCAGTCGTACGCGGTGGGCATCAAGGAAGTGATCGAGATTCCGGCCAATGAGGCGCGGGTGGGGGAGATCGCCCACACGTTCGGTTATCCTTCCGACTGGAGCACCTACGGCGGCGGGTTCGTGTATCACGTTTCGCCAACCCAGGTGATGATCTGTTTTGCCTACGCGCTCGACTACGCGCATCCCGAGACGGATCCGCACACGATGTTCCGCCTGTTCAAGGCGCACCCGGTCATGGCGGAGCACATCAAGGGCGGCAAGTCCGTGGCTTACGGCGCGAAGGTGATCCCCGAGGGCGGCTACTACTCGGTGCCGCAGGTGGTTGCCGACGGCGCGATGATCGTGGGCGACGGGGCGGGGCTGGTGGACACGCTGCGCATCAAGGGCATCCACATTGCGGCACAATCGGGCCGCGCGGCGGCAGAGACGCTGGCTGAGTGCTGGAACGCGGACGATTTTTCGTTGTCGGCGCTCAAGCCTTACGGCGACCGGCTGAAGAAGACCGAAGGATGGAAACAGCTTAAGCGCGTGAAGAACGTGCGCGCGCCGTTTTCCACGAACCTGATTTTGGGCGTGATGAGCGCCGGGTGCGCGTGGGCGACGTTCGGGAAGTTCCCGTTCTGGCAGGTGCCGATGGCTCCGGACTATGAGGAGATGCTGCCGCTCAAAGGCGGAAAGCTGCCCGAGGCCAAGGTGCTGGATGCGGGCCCGACCTCGCCGGACCGCCTGACGGACGTGTTCATGTCCGGCACCATCCACGATGAGGATCAGCCGTGCCACCTTAAAATTCTTGATCGCGCCGCGTGTCAGAAATGTATTAAGCTTTACGGCGCGCCCTGTCAAAGGTTCTGCCCGGCGGAAGTGTACCGGTTGGAGGACGGCCAGATCCACGTGGACTTCTCCAACTGCCTGCACTGCAAGACGTGCCAAATAAAGGATCCGTTCCAGAACATCGAGTGGACCTTCCCGCAGGGCGGTGACGGCCCCCGCTACACACGCATGTGAGAACATTTTTATTCAAAAAGCATCAAGGAAACGACCATGGACATGACATTCAACCGCAGAAACTTCCTCAAAACGACCGGGGCGGCTGCCGCCCTGTTGCCGACCTTCAACATCTTGAGCAACGAGGCCAACACCATTGGCCCCAAGGATGATCAGGTCAATGTCGGGGTGATCGGCTATGGCGCCGAGGGCGAGATCCTGACCGACGCGGCGATGAAGATCCCCGGCGTGCGTTTCAGAGCGGTCTGCGATATCTGGGAGTACCGCCGCAAGATGGCGCGCGGACGCCTGAAATCCCTGGGGCACACGGTGAATGTCTATGAAGACTACCGCGAGATGCTTTCGAAAGAGGACAAGAACATCGATTGCGTCATCATCGCCACGCCGGACTGGATGCACGCGGAGATCACCAACGCTTCCATGCGCGCTGGAAAGCACGTGTACTGCGAGAAGGAAATGTCCAACAGTCTCGAGAAAGCCAAGTCCATGGTGTTGGCGCAGCGCGAGACCGGCAAAATCCTGCAGATCGGCCATCAGCGCCGCTCCAACCCGCGTTACATGCACGCGATCAACCGCGTCATCCGCGAGGCCAAGATGCTGGGACGCGTGACGCACGCTTACGGTCAGTGGAACCGGTCGGTCGCGCCGTTCGTGTCGGTGCGCGAGCGCCTCAACATCCCGACCGAGACGTTGCAGAAGTACGGCTACGAAAACATGGAGCAGTTCCTGAACTGGCGCTGGTTCGCGAAGTACGGCGGCGGTCCGATGGTCGACCTCGGCTCGCACCAGATCGACCTCTTCTTCTGGGTGTGGGACTGTGTGCCGGTGTCGGTCACGGCGATCGGCGGCAACGATTATTACAACCGCCAGATGAACGATAACGTGATGGCCATCTACGAGTTTAAGACGCATGAGGGCGTCATCAACCGCGCCTACTATCAGGTGTTGACGACCTCGAGCCGCGGCGGCTTTTACGAGCAGTTCATGGGCGAGAACGGTTCGCTCACGATCTCAGAGATCGCGGCGCGCGGCAACGCGGCGCAGCGCGAGGTGCGCGACGGCGTGCCGAAATGGGAGCCGTTCGCCAAGCTGGGGCTCGTGTTGCCGGTCAAGAAGGCGGTGGCGGCGACGGTCACGACCAACGCGGCGGTCGATGTGCGCGTGACGGCCGAGGCCGACGGCTGGCCGCTGCCGGTGGATCTGCTCAAGCCCGCCCACATGCCGCACCTCGAGAATTTCTTCGCGGCGGTCCGTCACGGCGAGAAGCTGAACTGCCCCGCCGATCTGGCGTACGAGTCCGCCGTCGCGGTGTTGGCCGCCAACCGTTCGGTGGCCGAGCGCAAGACGATCTATTTCAAGCCGGAAGAGTTCAAAGCCTAGGAACGCGGGACGCACAGGACGGATAGGATCTATCATGAAACGACATCTCACATTTGCTCTGGCGCTTGCGGCGGGTGCAGCCTTCGCCGCAGTGCCTTCACACTGGGACGGCGGGCGGAACACGCCGGTGCATCGCCTTGCGCTGAACGATGAGTTCGGCGACGCGATCGTGCCGGGCGCGTCTGGCGCGTTGCCGATGAGCACGCGCAAGACGTGCGGCCAGTGTCACGATTACGACGTCATCGCGTCGGGCTGGCACTTCAACATGTCGAGCACCAACGCGGTCGCCGGCCGTCCCGCGCAGCCGTGGTTCCTGATCGATCCGCTCAGCGGCTCGCAGATCCCGATGAGTTTGCGCGGCTGGCCCGGGACGTACCGGCCCAAGCAGATCGGCATGACCGACTGGGAGTGGGTTTACGCGTTCGGGCGCCACCTGCCCGGCGGCGACATCGCCGCCCCTGCGGACCTCTACGCCGAAGGCGGGCCGCGTGCCCGTTGGGACGTGAGCGGGCCGGTCGAGATCAACTGCTTTGCCTGCCACAGCCAGAGCAAGATGTACGACCACAGCGAGTGGACCCGGCTGATCCTGCGCCAGAACTTCCGCTGGGCCGCGACCGGCGCGTCGGGCCTGGGCGAGATCCTCGGCATGGGCTCGCGCGTGGCCGACTATTGGGGCGTGTTGCGCGGCCTGAACCGCGATGATGCCGTCTATGCCGTTCCGCCTCACGTGGCCTATGACGTGCGCCAGTTCGACGCCAAGAACCGCGCGGTTCTGGACGTCGGCGCGCCGCGCAGCGAGAACTGCCTGAACTGCCACTCGACGTCGCAGGCGGGCATGCCGCACAAGGATATCGACGGCGACGTCCACCTGCGCGCGGGCATGACCTGCGCCGACTGCCACGGCAACGGCGCGGACCATGCGGTCGCGCGCGGCTTCGAGGGCGACAACACCGGCAAGATGGACAAAACCCGCGCCACCGCGAGCTGTGTGGGCTGTCACTTGGGCTCCGATGTCGCGAAGGCCGGACGCCATGGCGCTCCCGCCCCGAAGCACACCGGTATCCCCACGAGCCACTTCTCTACGCTCGCCTGCACGGCCTGCCATTCCGGCGTGACCGAAAACGGCGACCTCGCGCAGGTCCGCACGTCCCGCGCCAACCGCATGGGCGTGTACGGCCGCGCGCGTTGGGCGACGCCGCAGCCCTTTATTCTCGAGCCCGTGTTCGCCAAGAACGCCCAGGGCAAGATCGAGCCCCGCCGCATGGCGTGGCCGGCCTTCTGGGGCACGCGCGATGCGGCTGACGCCGCCAAGATCGTCCCGCTCCTGCCTGAGGCCGTGGCGGCGACCTGCGAGGGCCTGCTGGACGTGCGCGAGCAGGTGGGCGCGGCGTTGGCCACGCTGGCGACCGATCCCAACAACCCCGGGTTGCCTGTGCTGGCGGTCGACGGCAAGCTCTTCAGAAAGAACGTCGACGGCCGGGCGGAACCCGCCGGCGAGGCGGCTGCCGTGTCGGGCTGGTTCTACCAGGGCGCGACAAACCTGATCGACGTGATTCCCGCTTACGACGCGGACGCGAACACCGAGAAGATGACGGACGAGCAGCTCATAGCCCGTCAGGACAGCGAGAAGAAACTGTCGAACCTGCTGCAGACGCTGGACGCTTCGGCGCAGGCCGCGAAACGCGGCTTCGGCGCGGTTATGATCGGCGACAAGCTCTTCTTCCGCGGTGGCGAAAACGATGCGATGATCTCTACCAATGCGCCGGTCAAGGCCGGGAAGCCGCTGCTGGGCTGGTACCGGAACGGCGCGTTTGAGCCGCTGGTTTCGGACTACACGGCGTGCAACGTCAAGGAACTGGGCGGCAGCGAGTGCACGGTCACGGAGGATATGGTTGCGGCCGGGCTTAAGCGTTTGGCGGACAAGGGGCAGAAGCGTGCCGTTTACGTGGCGCACGGCCAGGTCTGGGAGCTTGCCGCGGACGGCAAGCTGACGGCCAAGGTCGAGAAGGCGGCCGATGCGGTCTCCTGGCCGGTCGGGCATGATGTGCGCCCGGCCCGCATGGCGCGCGGCGCGAAGCCCGCGAAGTGCGCGGACTGCCACACGGTGGATTCGAAGTTTTTCTTCGCCAAGGTGACGTCGACAGGCCCGCTGCTGACTTCGCGCACGCTGGTCAAGGCCCAGAACGAGTTCATGAGCCTCAGCGGCAGCTACAACAAGGTGTTCGGCGCCACGTTCCTGATGCGGCCGTTCTTCAAGATCTTCCTCTGGGCGGTCTTCGCGATCGTGCTGCTGGTTGCGGTGGCGTTCGTTGCGGCGGCCGTGCCGGTCGTGCTGGCCAAGGGCGAGATCCCCTACGGCAAGCCTGGCGAGAAGCTGATCGTGCTGATCGACAAGCTGGCGGCTGTGGGGCTGTGCGCGGCGAGCGTTTACCTCGGCGTATCCGGCGCGCTGGGCTGGTTCTTCCACCTGATGACCGGCTATGTGCTGGTCTTCCACATGGTGGCGGGCGGTCTCTTCGCGGCCTGCCTCGTGGCGCTGATCTGGTTCCGCGGCGCGCGGCGCATCACGAACGTGAGGCGCAACCTGCTTTGGATGCTGGTGATGGTGCTGGGTGTCGGCGTGCTCTTCACGGCCGTGGCCCCGATGATGACCTGGTTTGGGGAAGGCTGGCAGCATGTGATGACATGGGCTCACCGCTGCACGACCTTCAGCTTCCTGGCCGTTTCGGCCTGGATGCTGTTGACGGGCGGCCGCAAGGAATGAAGCGAATGATCCGGTGGAATCGCGTGAACCGGCCCGTCCGGTTCCATCGGCACCTGATCTTTGAAACATGAAGCCAGCCATCCACAGGTTTGAGCACCAGGCGATGTCGACGGTGTTTGAGCTGATGATCGTAACGGACGATCATCGGCTTGCCGGGAGCGCGTCGTACGCGGTGTTCCAGAAGGTGGACAGGCTGGAGGAGCTGCTCAGCCGCTTCCTCGACGTGAGCGAGGTGGCGATGATCAGCCGGCTCAAGCCGGGCGAAACGTACCGCGTCGCTCCGGAAACGCTCCGCCTGCTGATGATTGCGACGCAGGTGTGCGCGGCTACGCACGGCGCGTTCGATGTGACGGTCGGCGCGGTAATGGACGCGCTGCGCGAGGTGAAGCACCGGTGGCAGGCCTTGACGCCGCAGGAGCGCGGAAGCGCGTTGGCGGCGTGCGGGATGAGCCGGCTGGTCATTGACACGCAGAACCTGCTGGTGGCGGTGAAGCCGGACCGGCTTGGGCGCGCGACGCCGTTGGAACTCGACTTCGGGGCGATCGCCAAGGGGTATGCGCTGGACGTCGCGTGCGAGATGCTGGCGACGGATTGGGACTTCACCGATTTCCTGATGCACGGCGGCACCAGCACGGTGGCGGCGCGGGGTTCGATGGGCGACGGGCAACCGGGTTGGCCGGTGGGCGTGGGAGGGGACTGGCGCGAGCGGGCGGGCCTGCACAACGTGCGGCTCAGCAACGGCGCGTTGAGCGGTTCGGGATTTGAGGTGAAGGGCGCGCACGTCGTGGACGTGCGGCGCGGGGCTGCTGCGGCGAGGCATCCGGCGGCATGGTCGTACGCGCCTTCGGCGGCGGTGGCGGATGCGCTCTCGACCGCGTTTCTAGGGCTGGGCTGGGAAGAGATCGGGGCCGCGTGCGCAGCGGTGCCGGGAAGCGGCGCGATGGTCGCGCGGGGTCAGCCGGCGTGGATGGACAAGGTGCGTAGGCCGGTGCGCGTATGCGGGGCGTTCCCGCTGCCGGGCAAATGAGATTTCGGTTGCCGGAACCGTCGGACCGTTCCGGCAAACCGCAAAACAGAAACCTGTAATGAATACGGCTTCTACTGAAGCCAGACAAGGAGAGACACATGAAACTCAACGGAATGATGATGACGGTCGTGCTGGCCGGGCTTGCCGTGTCGGCAGGCGCGCAGGACGCCGCCAAAGTGCAGCTCAAGATCGAACTGCCCAAGCCGCAGTTCACGGGTACGCCGAAAGATATCCGTTCGCCGAACCTCGAGCCGGCCCGCGGGGGGAAGCCGCGTCCGCCGATCGACGTTCCTGCCGGTGCGGACAAGGTGCTTTCGAGAAACTGCAAGGTGACGTCGAGCGACCCCGAGCCGATCATCGGCGAACTCACGTTCATCACGGACGGCGACAAAGAGCACGATGCGGCGACCTATGTCGAGCTTGGCCCGGGCACGCAGTGGGTGCAGGTCGATCTGGGCAAGGAGAAGGAGATCTACGCGGCGTGCGTGTGGCACTATCACGGCGAGGCGCGCGTCTACCGCGACGTGATCTGCCAGATCTCTAACGACCCCGACTTCATTGACGGCGTGGTGACCGTGTTCAATAACGACCACGACAACACCTCCAAGCTCGGCGAGGGCAAGGAGAAGGAGTACGTCGAGGACAACAACGGCCGCCCGTTCGCCGTCAACGGCGTGAAGGGGCGTTATGTCCGCTTCTTCAGCAAGGGCAACACCTCGAATGAGATGAACCACTACACCGAAGTCGAAGTGTACGGCAAGCCATAAGCCGGGTCACGCAAGATAACGTTCTGCGTGAAGATACGGGCGATGCGGTGAACGGTTCGTTTTCCGGTCGCCCTTTGCGTTTCTTGCCGGGCACCTTTGGCAGATCCGTTTTAAACGTTCTGCGATTTGCGGTGAAAGGGATTGAGAATATGCGTTGCGTTTATTACACTCATTCCTTGTTGTTTCAGTCATTTCAGCAAAAGGTGTGATTGTGGCCACAACAACGCAGAAAGTTACGGGCGGCAAGAACGTTTGGCTGGTCCGGAACGAGCAGGGCGAACGCTTCGGCCCCGTTGACTTCGAGACGCTCAAATCGTGGGCGCGCGACGGCAGGCTGGCGCCCACCAATGAGGTCTCCGAAAACGGGACGGACTGGAAGCTTGCCACCGCGCAGCGCGGGCTGGAAATGGATTGGGTTGCGGAAGTCACGCCCGGCACGTTTTACGGGCCGATCCATCAGGTGGCGATGGAGGAGCTGTCCAAAGAGGGGTCGCTCACGGGTCCGGCGGCGTTTTTTGTCCGCAGTGGATTCGGGGCGCGCCGCGAACAGGAGTTGCGTGCCCAGCGCGAGGCGCAGGAACGCCTGGGGTTGTCTGCGCGGATCGACGAGGCGCAGGCGAAATCGGCTGACCTTGAGCGGCAGCTGCTGAAGCTGCGCGAACAGATGGCGGCAGCCGGGAAGGAACTGAATCAGTCGCGCAGGGATCAGGCGCGGGTGTCTGAGGCGCTGGCAAAAATACAGGCCGAGCGCGAGGCGCAGAAGGCGGCTTTGGATGGGCAGGCGCAGCGGTTCGAGGCCGAGAGGCAGACGTTGCAGGCGGCGGTGAGGCGTGCGGAAGCCAGTGTGGCCGAAGGTGCGGGGCGCATTGCCGAACTTGAGGGTGCGCTGGCCGGTGCGGAACGCGCCGCGGGGTTACGGGAGGCTGCCGAAAAGCAGGTGCTGGCTTTGAGTGCCGGGCTGGAAGCGGCGAAGGCCGAGTTGGAGGAGGCGCGGCAGGCGGCCAGTCAGGCGCGTGTAAAGGGCGAGGCTGCGGCGGAAGCGCAGGATGCTGTGAAACGCGCGCTGGAAAGCGAGGCGCGGCGGACGGAGGCGTTGAAGAAAGAGTTGGCGGCGGCCCGGGCGGAACTGGTGGAGGCGCGGCGGCGGAGGGAGACCGCGCGCGCGTTGGCGCGTCAGGCACTGGACGCGCTGGACGTTCCGGATGAGCCTCCGGTGGCGGCGGCTGTGGAGGCTGAACCGCTTGATCGGGAGCGTAAACCTCCCGCGCGTCCGCCGCGGGAGGACAAGCCGCTGGAGGTGGAAGTGCTGCCTCCCGAGCGAACGGAACCGGTGTCCGGGAAACCTCCGGTCGTGAATCACGCCAACCGGGCGAAACCGGGACTCTCGCTGGCAGAACTTGAGCATCAGGCGCGGCGCGAACTGGAACGTCTCGGCGCGCAGGGAAAAAACTTTTTCGCGAAAAAGAAGTGAGCTCGGAAAGACGGTGACTTGTTATGGCTGACACGCAAAACGAAACAGAGGACACCCGCCAATGGTTCCTGCGGATCAACGGCGAAACGGTTTTCGGTCCGGTCTCCACAAAGGGGCTGATCGTTTGGGCGGAGCAGGGGCGCATCTTGCCGGGGCACGAGGTTTCGACGGACCGGAAGAAGTGGGTGCAGGCCATTTCCGTCCCGGTGCTCGACATGCGGTGGTTTGTGGACGACGGGGAGGGCGAACTGCGCGGCCCGTTGAACCGTTCGGCGGCGGAGGCGCTGCTGAAAAGCGGCAAAGTGCCGGAGGGTTCCCAGTTGCTTTCTTCCGATGAGGTCGAGACGAATACGGTCGCCGAACGCGATGAGAAACGGGAAGACCCGCCTAAAGAAGCGTTGCCCGATTCGGTCTTGCGTGTGCGTATCCGCGAATTGGAAGGCATGGTCAACGGGCTGCGCGAACGGTTGGCGAAATTGTCCGACGCCAGCGCGCTGGAAACGGTGCAGCACGAGCGGGATGTGCTGTCGGCCCTTGTGAAAGAGGCGGAGGCGCAGCGGGAGACCTGTTTGCGCAATGCGGACAAAGACAACCGGGCGCGTGACCGCAAAGAGGAACTCTTGAGGCTGCAGGTCAAGAAACTGGAGCAGCAGCTGGAAGAGGCGGACAACCGGTCGCGGTTGTCGGAGGCGGCCGCCGCGGAACAGGCCGCCGGTTTTCAGCGCCGGATTGCGGAAGCGGAAGCGGCACATGCCGGATGTGCGGCGGAGCTGGAGCGGCGTGCGGCGGAGGCAGAGGACAAGGCCTGTGCGGCGGAGAAGGGGTTTGCGGAATTGCTCAACGACGCGAATGCGCGCGACGCCGCCTATCAGGAGAAGATTGCCGCTCTTGAAAAGGCCTGCGCGCAACCGCCGGAAGAGACGGCGCGGTTTTTTGCGGATCAGGCGGCATTGTTTGAACTGATGAAGGCGGAGGCTGACGAACTCGCGGCTGGCATGGAACAAGAGCGGAAGTACATGGAGCAGTTGAAAGAGCTCGGAGTCCAGCGGCAGCAGGCGTTGCTCGCGCGCCGTCAGCTTCTGATCAAGCAGCTGGGGGGGAGTCCGGCCGAAATGACGCGGCGTGTGGTGCGTGAGCAACCGTCTGACCCGAACGCGGCACGGCTCCGCGCGGAGTTGGATAATTTGAGGATCACATACGAGCGCGAGGTGAGTCAGGCGGAAGAGCGCGAGCGCGGCATGCAGCGCAAACTGCGTGTGCTGGAAGCCGAGTCGGGAAAATTGCTGGGGCAGGCCGCGGAGGGCGAGAAGACCAGTCGGCGGCTTCAGGAAATGGCAGAGGTTCTGCGGAAGCGGGAGCAGGAGTTGGCGGATGAACGGAAGAACCGCGAGGCCGAGCACGAGCAGTATCAGAGCAGCCAGCAGGCGTTGCTGATGCGCATCGAGACGCTTGAGAAGGGTTTAAAGCCCTCCACCCCCGACGAGATTCAGTCGTCGGAAGCCAGGAACGTCAAACTGGCGTCTTGGATGCGGTTGAAGCGGTGAACGGCAGGCTTGCGTCTTGTAAGGGAGGAAAAGGATGATTGCTCAGATTCGTGAGTCGCTGATCCGGGGGCGTGCCCCGGAGGTGGTGGCGGGTGTGGCGCAGGCTTTACAGCAAGGAATGGGAGCCGAGGAGATACTGAACGACGGGTTGTGTCAGGGCATGGGCATCATCGGCGAGAAGTTTAAAAAAGGCGAGATTTTCGTGCCGCAGGTGCTGCTGGCGGCGCGGGCGATGAAACAGGGGGCCGAACTCCTGAAACCGCATCTGGTGGCGGCCGGGGTTGAACCGGTGGCCACAGCGGTGATCGGCACCATCACGGGTGATTTGCACGACATCGGCAAAAACCTGGTGGGCATGATGCTTGAGGGCGCGGGCTTCAAGGTCATTGATGCCGGCATCGGCGTGAAGGCGGAGACGTTTGTCCAACTTGCGCGGGAACACCGGGCGCAGATCATTGGCGTGTCAGCGCTGCTGACGACGACGATGGTGAACATGCGGGCGGTTGTTGAGGCGGTGCGGGCGGCCGGAATTGCCGCCAAGGTGATCATCGGCGGCGCGCCGGTGACTCAGGCCTTTTGCGACGAGATTGGGGCGGAAGGATATTCGCCCGATGCGGCCTCTGCGGCGCAGCTGGCCCTGCGTCTGGTTGCCGGTGAGACGCGAGGAGTGGGACGTTGAAGCGGAAGTTGACTCTCATTTTCTGTGTGACTTTGGGTGTGCGCTGCGCGAGTGCGGAGACCTTGGCTTATTGGTATTTAAATGGTTTGTCCGGGGGGGTGGATCTCCGAAATGCGGTGGGGACCAACCATGTTTTTGAAATGCGTCAGGGTGAGGTCTCTCTGTCATTCCGCAGGCCGCTAGCCGTTGTGCCGGAGTGGGGGGGGCTTCCGGTGGCGACGCGCGGAAGCCGCGCTAACAACGGTTCGGCGCTCTTTGAGGCGGGGGGCCATGCGTTCCTGTGCGCGCCCGGGTTGGGGCGCCGACTGGGGTTAACGCGCAGTTTCACGGTGGAAGGGTGGATGCGAAAGGCGTGTGATCCGGCGCCGGGCGGGTGCTTCCGCCTGTTCGGTGCCGGGCAGGCGTCGGGTGCGGGATGGGGCGTGTCGTTGCGCGCCGAAGGCGGCAAGACGCGTTTTCATGTCCGTGCGGATTGCCCGCAGGACCGGCTCGTGTTCGACCAATGTTTCCAAGCCTCGGACGCGTCGGGCGATTACGACTGGATGCATGTGGCCGTGGTGTATGATGCCGCGCGCGCCGCGATGGGGGCCTGGGAATTGTTTGTGAACGGGACGCCACGCGGAATGGTGACCAACACCGTGAAGCCTGCCGTTTTGCAAGGGTTTGACGATTTCGTGCTTGGCGGGGGCTTGGGGGAAGACACGTTCGAGGGTCAGGCAAATCTCTGGCGGGTGAGTGACGAGGCTCTGCCTGCCGCGCGTTTTCTGAAAGCATCGGCGGTAAGGACGCTTGCATATTGGCCGTTGGACACGGCTGAGGGAGCGGGGCTGGATCTTGCCGATAAGACGGGTGGAGGCTACACGCTTTGTCCGGGTAAGGATGGCGGCGTGTCAGGTTCTGCCGAACAAGCGGTCGCACGCGTTCAGGGTCATCAGCCGCTGTTCGGGCGGGGTGTCCGCGATGTGCAGGCAAACTCGGGCAGCGTGCGCCTTGCGGGGGAGCTTGGCCGGCGCAGTCTTCTGGCTGCGCCGGATTTGGGGTTGCGGTGTGATCTCACCAACAGTTTTACGGTGGAAGGCTGGTTCCTGAAAGAGGGTAATCCGGGGGAGCGCTACTGGTGTTTGGCTGGGGCGCGCGACGATTCGAACGGGTGGACGCTGTCGTTGCGTCAGGATGGGAACGGGGTGCGTTTCCATCTGCATGTCAGCGACGTGAACCAGGGCGGGCGATTGCAGTTTGAACGGTTCTTTCACAACGCCGAAGTTTCCGGAAACGCGGGATGGTGTCATGTGGCGCTGGTCTACGATCACTTGCGCGGCGGTTGCGGGGAGTGGGAGCTGTTTCTGGACGGGGTGTCTCAGGGGGAGATCAGGAACCCGGCGCCGCCGGACCGGTCACACGGTTGGCGGGATTTCACTTTGGGGGGGAGGGCATCGTTCTCAAATTCATACGTGGGGGGCATGGATTGCTGGCGGGTGTCGGACGGGCCGTTGGCGCCGGAGCAGTTTCTCTGCAATGTGCCGGATGCCGGACGCAGATCGGCGAGGGCGCCGGTTGATAACCCGCGCCAGATCTCATGCGGGGTGTTGATTCCTGCAGGGGTCGCCTGTGGGCACCCCTCTCTGGGGGTGCTGCGTGACGGCGCGTGGGTGTGTGTGCTGACGGCTGGTTCGGACGGTGCGAAGGCGGCTCGACAGCGTGTGGTGTCAACGGTGAGCCGGGACAAGGGGAAGACCTGGTCGCCGCCGGTTGAGATCGCGTCGGTAAAAGGGATGGGAGAAGGATGCGCGGCCTGCCTGGTGACGCCGTTCGACCGGATCTATGCGTTTTATAGGGATGAGGGCGACAAGGCTGCGGCAATTCCCGGGCAGACCAACCGTGTGGAATCGGCGGCGCGGGGCGGATGGTTTTTCAAGTATTCGGATGACGGCGGAGTGACATGGGCGAGAGAACGGAACCGTGTCCCGCTGCGGGCAGCCGGAGGGGGGGCGCGCAGTCTCGGGGGGCTCGGCAAACCGGCGGTTTCCGACGGGGCGGTGTTTTTCCCGTTCACCACACGGACGGAAAACGGGGGGGACGGCGAGGGATGGCTGGCGGTGTCCGACAACATCCTGTCCGAACGCAACGCGGGACGGGTGCGGTTCAAGGTGCTGCCGGAAAGCGGGAGCGGTATCCGCAATCCGGCGTTCGGGCCGGTTCAGGGAGGGCATCATCTTGTTGTCCTCGGCAGCAACACGTTGTTTTGTGCATATCGTACGGATGGTTTGCCTGCGCAGAGTGTCAGCCGTGACGGCGGGCGCGCCTGGACATTACCGGAACGCATGACCTATGGGGCAGGGCAACGAGTGATAAAAGCGGATTGTGCGGGCGTCAGCGTGTTCAGGACCCGGGAGGGGCGTTATTTGGCGTGTTACCGGAATCCCGTTGTGCCGCCGCAGAGCGGTCACATGCCGGTCCTCCTCCTGGGCGGCCAGCTTGACGGCAACGGCGTTCTCCAGTGGTCTGAACCGGAAATGCTCGCGTATGACCCTAAGCATGGCGGCGACATCGTTTGCGGAGACATGCTTGAGCAAGGCGGCCGGTTCTGGTTTGCCGCAACACAGGCGGGCGCGGTCCGGATGGTTGAGGCGAGCCGGAGCTTGCTGGAAGAAGTGTGGCGGCAGAAGGGATGGCGCGAGGTCAGCCGTGCGGGGCTTGCGGCGGAGCTCGCGAATCCGGCCGGTGAGGATCGGTCTTTTGTGGTGCCCGTGACGTTCGGCAAACTGGCAGGGGGAGGTGTGAGTGTTGAACTTTGGGTGTTGCCCAATCACGCCCTGTTTGGGGAGACGCTGTTCAGTACCCGAGACGGCCGGCGGGGCATACGGGTGGGGACGCTTAGCGTGAAAGGCGAATGGACGGTGCGTGTGGAGCTGTATGACGGTGACCGTCAGGTGATGTGGCAGGCAGCCCCCGGGGTGTTTCAAAATGACCGTCTGCACCATGTCGTGTTTATCTGTGACGCGGTTGCGGGTGTCGCTGTCGCCGTCGTCGACGGCGTATATTGTGACGGCGGTGAGAAACAGGAATCCGGGTTGGGATTCATTCCCGCGGGGTTGGGGACGGTGGACGTGACTGGGCGGGCAAGGATTTCGGGGCGTGTCAAACAGGTGCGGCTGTATGACCGCGCGTTGCGCGTTTCGGAAGCGGTAGGCAATTTCAGGGCGGGTGTGACACCCTGAACGGGGCCGCTTTTTTCATGCCTGCATTTTTGGACGGGATGGGTGAATGACTGTTCGGCAGGTGATAACAGGATTGGCGCTGATCACGTTCGCAATGATGACCGCCGATGCCGCGGAAACGCCGTGCGCCGGCCGGCGTGTCGGCATTTTTCACGATGCCGGTTTTCCCGGCGGCTCGCGCGGCGTTTGGTATCGCGACATTGCGCAGGCTCTTGGCTGCGACGTCCAGATGCTAACGGCGGACGACTTAACCCGCACCAACCGGGTGTCCCGCCGGAAACTCGACGTGTTGATTTTGCCGGACGGTCAAAACATCCCGTATGAATCGGCTTACGCGCTGCCTCATTTTCTGGCCGAGGGCGGCTCGGTCATCGCGGGGCGACTGCCCGAATGGGCCATGGGAAGAGATCCGCAGGGGAACAACTGGATAAGGGCAGTCCGGTTAAGCAGGCCGAACGACCCGACAGTCATGCAGGAAAATCTCATGAGTGATTTTCAACTCCGGCACGTGGGAGGACCGTCGGCACAACGTTCCCTGGCAACCAACCTGACGGTCAACCCGAAATGGCCGGACGACATTAAAAGCAATCTTCCCGCGACGGCCGGTCCGCTGTCCAAAACGTTCCAGCTGGCGGACAAAATCTGGTACAAAGAGTACAAAGGCACGCCCGTTGACAACAACATTGAAACGGCGGCGAATATTCTTTTTCCGGTCTATCTCCTCCCGTCCGGCGAGGCGACTGATTTCCTTGTCTACCGCTACCATAACTCCTATTTCAACGGTGCCACGCTGGTGCTCTTGGGCGAGACCGGGAAAGCCCTGTTGGCCGGTGAACGCGGGCGTGACGTCCTGTCCGCGTGCATAAGGTTCTGCTCGATGAGACTCCCCAATGAGCGGGAGGCGCCCTGTTACGAACGTTTGATTGCCCTGCATCGGCGGGTCAGCGAGTATGGACGGGAGTTCAGCGAGACTTTCCCGCTGCTGCGTGATGTCGCCCTGTCGTCGTTTTACCGGCAGGATTTGGAGACGCATGCCCGGATACGGAGCTGTCTGGACGCCGCGGAAGCGGCGCTAACGGAGATCATCACGGAAAAGCAGGCGATTGATAAAAAATCGTTGGCGGATGAAAATCCGCAGGATCAGGATCGGCGGCGGATCGCCCTGCTGAACCGGATCACGCTAGAAACCAGGCGTCTGGCGACAATGCGGAACGACGCGGTCCCGGAGCTGCGCCATATCCGTTATCCCGCAACGGTCAGCGTCCGGAGTCCGTTGGGACGGATACCGGTGGAAGCCGGTGAGAGTTGGTGCGGGCTTTATGCGCTGCGGCGTGATTTTTTCAAAACCATCAAGGCGCTCGGCATCAATGGCTGGTATCTGTATGGCGGCTATTTTTTCTATCCTTATCTGGATGATCCGGCGGTGAGGGCGGAGATGGAAGGCCTCAAGCTGGATCTTTCGTTCGGCTGCGGCAGCGGCGTCAGATCCGGCAACGGCTGGCATGATCTTGGCGAGACCATGCCGGGGCAAGGCAGACTGGATTTGGCCACGGGGAAAGTGGAGGAGACGAAATGGAAAACATATGACACGGCCGGATTGGAGAAAGCGATCCGTGGCTTTCTCGAGTATTGGGAACCGTTCCCGATTTTGCGCGTCTATATGAACACGGCCGAGTCTGGTCTGCATAACCGGTTCTGGGGCGAACAGGCGCGTCAGGAATATGTGGCGCATCTGAAGGAGCGTTACGGGAGCGTGGAGAAACTGAACCGGCGGTGGGGAACGGAGGTGAAGGATTTTTCTGACATCCAGTTGCCTACGGCCCGGCCGGTGACGCCTGTTGAACACGCCCAGTGGGAAGATTGGATCAACTTCAGGGAGTTCAGACTTTATGAAGCGCGCTTGACGGGGTATAAATTGTTCAAGAAACATGCCCCCGGCCTTCTCGTTTCCTCATGTATTTCAACCGAATCCGTAAACAAACAGGCGTATTCCGGAATTGACCTGTATCAACTTTCCAAACCGCAGGACATCAGCGGGCCGGACGGCACCACGGCCGGCGTCGCGCAGGAGTGGAAGTTCCTTGACCTCCACTGTGGGCGTCCCGTGTTTTCCGTTGAGTGGGGGCTGTTTTACTTTCCGAAGGCCGACATGTTGCGCAGCCGCAAGGAGCTGACCCGCCAGCTGTGGTGGGAAGTCAGCGGCGGGCATGTCGGCATCAATCTCTGGTACTTCCGCTGGCCGGGTTTTAAAGCCAATTATGTGGACACCACGGGACTGACCACCCTGTTAGGCTGGGAACTCAAGCAGGATATCGCTGACTTCCGGAAGATTGAGCATGTTTTGCTGGATGGCAAACGTGTCTCGCCGGCCACGCTCATTTTATTTTCCAACACGAGCCGGGTTCACGACCAGAGCTGGGGCTTGAAAGGCGAGCCCGTGTTTTCGTGCCATTTGAACGCAGTCAAGCAGGTGTACCATGCCCTGTGCAAACAGCATGAGCCGGCGCGGGTGATCGACGAGGGGGCTATCTTGGACGGCACCGACCTTTCCTCCTGCAGACTGCTCATCGTTTCCCATGCCCAGTACCTTTCTGCCGAGGTGCAGAAGGCGCTTCTGGCTTATGTTGACGGCGGCGGCACCCTGTTCTGGGACGGGATGTCGGGCCAATTCGACAACTATGGCAATGCCGGACAAAGCCTGTTTCAGAAAGCGTGCGTCGTGCCGCGCGCGATGCCAAAAGGCACCCTGGCGATGGCGGACGGAAACACCTATGAACCGTCTGCGAAAGCCGTGATTTATTCCCCGCAGCCGCTGATCACGAATGATCAGCACGTGGTGTTGAACTATGCGTCGGGCGAGCCGGCCGTCGTGGCTCAGAGGCGGGGAAAAGGCAAGCTGATCCTCAGCGGCCTGCCCCTGAGTGACGCCGGTAAGGATATGGCCGGAGCACTCGCGAAGTTGCTTTTCCGGGAAGCGGGAATGACGCCGGCGTATGTCTGTCCCGATGAATCGCTGCTCATCCGCGAATGGGAGTATGACGGGAGCCGTTACTTGATTTGCGCCTATCCGGAAGGGAAAGAATTACTATCCCCTTTCCGGCTCGGGGTGCGGGGCGATTACACGGTGCGGGACACCCTGCTGGGACTTGATGTGCCGGTTACGTATGACGGGACATACACAGTCATGGAGGGCTTGATCACCTCGCCGGGCGGCCGCGTTTATCGGCTTCAACCCGGCCGGGCGTCTGTAGGCAGGAGGGATAAAAAACTTTCCGCAAACAACGCGCCTGCCGTCTCCAAGCCGACCGGTGAGCCGGTCAAGGCGGAATTGCCTTTCAGCGGGAACCTGTTTGAGCGTGACGAGCGAATCGAGTTGGGCGATTACACGGTTCAGGCTGTTCTGATTCCGGAGGGGACCGCTCCGGACAAAGGGCGGGCCTTCCTGACGGTGAGCCGCGGCTCTGAAAGCGGCAGGCAGGAACTTGAGGCCGGAAAGGAGACGCGTTTTGTCTTTCGGGATGAAACGCTCCGCGTACGGTATGTTTCCGGATTTTTCATGTTCCCCATGCACGTGAAGGTGGACATCACCCGGGAGCCGCGGGAAATTCCGGAACGCAGGCGGTAGGGCTCTCAAACATGTGTGCCCGTGAGAGTGGGGGCAAGGGGCTGGAAGGGCGCATGGCAGTTCTGTTGGTGGTTCTTTTCGTATTCAAGGGAGAGCGCAAGGTTGGCGGGCTGATGGCCGTTTCCGATGGGCGGCGCTGCTTGCCCTCGCTGGCGGCGTTGTGGCGAGGCTC
>JAQVSS010000239.1 GCA_028700415.1 Kiritimatiellia bacterium | reverse complement strand
GATGCGCGGCGGCGGGATACCGGGTGCGGTCGATGACCTTCATGTTCTGCCGGGTCAGCAGGAGGGCGGTGGGCCCGTTCTTGTTTTTGAGTGCGGCCACCCAGGCGGCGGAGGTTTCGGTCGGGTCTGCGGGGCGGATGACCGTGACGTTCGGCATGCAGCGCAGCGCGGCGATCTGTTCGACCGGCTCATGTGTGGGGCCGTCCTCGCCGACATAGAAGCTGTCGTGCGTATAGACGTAGATGACCGGCAGCCCCATGAGTGCGGCCAGGCGCATGGCCGGGCGGCAATAGTCGCTGAACACGAAGAACGTGCCGCCGAAAATGCGGAAGCCGCCGTGGACTTGGACGCCGTTCATGATGGCGGCCATGGCGAGTTCACGGATGCCGAAATGGAAGTTGCGGCCCGCGAAATCGCCGGGCTTGATCTCGCCCATCTCCTTGAGCCACGTCATGTTGCTGGGCGCGAGATCCGCCGAACCGCCGACCAGTTGCGGCAGCGCTTGTGCGAGCGCGTTGAGGACGATCCCCGAGGCGCTGCGCGTGGCCACCGGCTTGGCGGGGTCAAAGGCGGGCAGACGCGTTTCGATGTCTGCGGGCAGGATGTCCTCCCGCATGGTTTTCCAGAGCGCGGCCTTCTCGGGGTTGGCGCTGGCCCACTCTTTAAAGATGCGTTTCCATTTTCCATGGGCGCGTTTCATCTTGGATGCGCGTTCCTGGAAAACGGTGTAGACGTCCTGCGGCACATAGAAAAACTGGTCTTCCGGAAAACCCAGGGCGCGTTTGGTCAGCTTGACTTCTTCTTCACCGAGGGGCGCCCCGTGCGCCTCATGGCTGTCCTGTTTGTTGGGGCTGCCTTTACCGATGTGCGTCTTGCAGATGATCAGCACCGGTTTTCCGGTGAGCTTCATGGCTTTGCGGATGGCGCGGTCGATCTGATCGTAGTCGTGTCCGTCGATTTCGAGGACATGCCAGTTGTAGGCTTGGAAACGTTTCTTCGGGTCGTCGCTGAGGGCGAGGTCGGTATGCCCCTCGATGGTGATCCCGTTGCTGTCGTAGAAAAGCACGAGTTTGTCGGTCTTGAGATGGCCGGCGAGCGAACAGGCCTCGTGGCTGATCCCTTCCTCGAGATCGCCGTCGCCGCAGAAGATCCAGGTGCGGTGATCGACGACCGGATCTGAACCGGGAGTGTTAAAACGGGCGGCGGCCATGCGCTCGGCGATGGCCATGCCGATGGCGTTCGCAATCCCTTGGCCGAGAGGCCCCGTGGTGGTCTCAACCCCGTCGGTGTGGCCGTATTCGGGGTGGCCGGGGGTGAGGCTTCCCAGTTGGCGGAAGCGTTTGAGTTCTTCGAGCGGCAGGTTGTAGCCCGAAAGGTGCAGGAGGCTGTACAGCAACATGGAGCCGTGTCCGCCGGAGAGCACAAAACGGTCACGGTCAGGCCATTTTGAATCGGCGGGGTCGTGCCTGAGGTATTTGAGCCAGAGAACGGCGGCGATGTCGGCAAGCCCCATGGGCGCGCCGGGGTGTCCTGATTTCGCGGCCTGCACGCCATCCATGGCCAGGCAGCGGATTGTGTTCGCGGCAAGGGTAAACGTTTCGTTCGTCAATTTCATAGGCAACCTAAACTCCTCATCTTCAGTCTTGGGGTAATCCCAAATTTGAGCCATTACTTTCTCATAAGTGGGGCATCCCTGTCAAAGCCAAGCGGCTATAAAACGGGTGCAGGTTGAGGCCGGACAAGGCGGGTCTTAAAGAAGTTCGCGTATGACGGCGTCGCAGATTTCCCGGCCGCGCGCGGTAAGCCGCCAGCGGCGGCCGCCCCGTTCGGTGATCCCGTGACGCATCAGGCGTTCAAACCGCTCTTCCCATGTTGCCGCGCGGTCACGGAGGCACGCGAAACGCTGCGCCACCACCGAAGGGTCGATGCCTTCGGCAAGCCGCAACGCAAAGGTCACGCGCTCCAGCGCATCGTCGGTCGGGGTCAGGGTCTCGAATGTCCGCGGAGGAAGCTGTTTCTGCGCGAGGGAGTCCATGTATCCGGCCACGTCGGGGTCATTGGTCCAGCGCGCGTCTCCGAGGCGCGACGCGGCGGCCGGCCCCAGGCCGAGATAGTCGTTGCCCCGCCAGATGCCGAGATTGTGCCGGCATTCCTGCCCGGGTTGCGCGTAGTTGGAAATCTCGTACCGTTCGAATCCCGCCTGGCCGAGCACAGCCTCGGCGTGTTTCAGGGCAGAGAGCTGATCGCCGTCGTCCGGCAAGACGAGACCCTCCTCCTTCTGCCGTGCGAGCACGGTGCCCGGCTCGACGCTGAGCGCGTAGACCGAGAGGTGCTTCAGCTTGAGGGAAACCGCATGTTCGAGGGTGGCCTGCCAGATTGCGGGGGTGACTCCCGGCAGTCCGGCTATGAGGTCGATGCCGGTGTTTTCAAAGCCGGTCTCTTGCGCAAGATGGACGGCTTGGTCCGCCGCCCGGGCATCATGACGGCGGCCGATACGCGCAAGCGTCGCGTCATTGAAACTTTGAACGCCGATGCTCAGCCGGTTAACGCCCAGTTTCCTGAGCGCGTTCAGCAGTGACCGGCTCACAGACGCCGGGTTCAATTCGACCGTCCACTCTTCGACTGAGGCGAAAGAGAGGTGTTCGGAGAGCCGCTCAATGAGGCGCGAGAGTCCGGCTTCGCCGAGGAGAGCGGGAGTCCCGCCGCCCATGTACACCGTCCGTGGTGAAAACCGCGCGATTTTGGGCCTGGCCTTGACGACGAGTTCCAGCTCTTTGGACGGCAGTGGGGTATAAAGCCCTGTGAGATGCGCGTCGTTCAACACGGAATAGAACCCGCAGTAATGGCATTTGCCGTCGCAGAAGGGCACATGGATGTACAGGTGGGGAATCATACGGGCGCTCCACGATTAGGCATGACGCTCAACGTGTGCAGAAAGTATAACACATCACCGCCCTCCAAGGAGGGAAATCATTGCGATAACAGGACAAAACGGCGCGGACGGGTGTCCGCGCCTTGTTGCGCTTACACGCCTTTATAGGCCTGAGCGTAGAGGCTCTTGATCTCACGGATCAACGGGTAGCGCGGGTTTGCGCCGGTGCACTGGTCGTCGAAGGCATCCTCCGAGAGGGCGTCGAGGGCCGCCGTGAAGGCTTGCTCCGGTACGCCGGCTTCGCGGATTGACGCCGGGATCTCGAGTTTGGCTTTGAGGGTCTCGATGGCCTTGACCAGGCGTTCCACTTTTTCGTCCTCGGTCTTGCCGCCGAGCTGCAGATAGTCCGCCACGCGGGCGTAGCGGCTCTTGGCGGTCGGGTAGGTGTACTGGGGGAAGGCGGTCTGCTTGAGCGGGATGTCGGTCGCGTTGTAGCGGATGACATCCGTGATCAGCAGCGCGTTCGCAAGGCCGTGCGGAAGGTTGAACCGCGCGCCGAGCTTGTGCGCCATGGAGTGGCAGATGCCCAGGAAGGCGTTGGCGAAGGCCATGCCGGCCAGGGTGGCGGCGTAGTGGACCTTTTCGCGTGCCTTCATGTCCGCGGCCCCGTTGGCGTAGCTGTCGGGCAGGTACTTGAAGAGAATGCGGATAGACTCGAGGGCCATGCTGTTGGTGAACTCTGTGGAAAGCACCGAGACCATGGCTTCGAGCGCATGGACGAGCGCGTCGACACCTCCGTAAGCGGTCAGGCGTTTGGGCATGTGCATGACCAGCTCGGGGTCGACGATCGCCATGTCCGGTGTCAGCGCATAGTCGGCGATGGGGTACTTTTTGCCGGTGGCGTCGTCGGTGACGACGGCGAAGGGCGTGACCTCGGAACCTGTGCCCGACGTGGTCGGGATGGCGACGAACTGCGCTTTCTTGCCGAGGTCCGGGAAAGCGTAGATGCGCTTCTCGATGTCCATGAAACGCATGGCCATCTCTTCGAACTTGGCCTCCGGGTTCTCGTACATGAGCCACATCATCTTTGCGGCGTCCATGGGGGAGCCGCCGCCGAGCGCGATGATCACATCGGGCTTGAAGACGTTGCAGAGTTCGAGGCCCTTGCGGATGGTGGTCAGATCCGGGTCGGGCTTGACTTCGAAAAAGACCTCGTATTCCATCTTCATCTCCTCCAGCACCTGCGTGACCCTGTCCGCGTAGCCGAGGTCATAGAGCGGCTTGTCCGTGACGATCACGGCGCGTTTGCGGTCGCTCAGCTCTTTGAGGGCCAGGGACAGGCAGCCGTACTTGATGTAGACTTTCGGCGGAACCCGGAACCAGAGCATGTTTTCGCGGCGTTCCGCGATGTTCTTGATGTTCATGAGATGTCTCACCCCGACGTTTTCGCTGATGGAGTTCCCGCCCCAGCTTCCGCAGCCGAGGGTGAGGGAAGGCTCCAGTTTGAAGTTGTAGATATCGCCGATGGCCCCCTGCGAGCTGGGCATGTTGACCAGGACGCGTCCGGTCTTCATGGCCGCGCCGTAGGCCCTGACGCGGTCGGTGTTGCGCATATCCGTGTAGAGCGCCGAGGTGTGCCCGATGCCGCCGAACTCGACCAGGGCCTTGGCTTTGGCGACCGCGTCATTGAAGTCTGTGGCGCGGTAGAGCGCGAGCACGGGGGAGAGCTTCTCGAACGCGAAGGGCTCGTCCCGGCCCACGGTCTCGGCCTCGCCGATGAGCACTTTGACGTCCTTCGGCAGATCCACCCCGGCCATGGCCGCGATTTTGGCGGCGGGCTGGCCCACGATGTCGGCGTTGATGTGCCCGTCCTTGAGAATGATGGCCCCGACCTTTTTCTTCTGGGCGGGCGTGAGGAGGTGCGCGCCGCGGGCGGTGAATTCCGCTTTGACGTTCTCGTACACCGCGTCGACCACAACCACCGACTGCTCGGAGGCGCAGATGACGCCGTTGTCGAACGTCTTGGACATGAGGATCGAACTGACGGCCATGCGGATTTCGGCGGTCTCGTCAATGACGGCGGGGGTATTGCCCGCGCCCACGCCGAGCGCCGGCTTGCCGGAGCTGTAGGCGGCCTTCACCATGCCCGGCCCGCCGGTGGCGAGGATCAGGCTGATGTCGGGGTGGTGCATGAGCGCGTTGGAGATCTCGACGGTGGGCGTCTCGATGCAGGCGATGATGTCTTCCGGCGCGCCGGCCTCGACGGCGGCCCGGGCCACGACGCGGGCGGCCTCCGCCGTGCTTTTCTTGGCGCGGGGGTGGGGGGAAAAGATGATGCCGTTGCGGGTCTTGAGGGCGATCAGGCTCTTGAAGATGGCGGTGGAGGTCGGGTTGGTCGTGGGCACGATGCCCGCGATGATGCCGATCGGCTCCGCCACGCGGCGCAGTCCGAAAGAGGCGTCGTAGCTCAGTTCGCCACACGTCTTCTCGTCCTTGTACTTGTTGTAGATGTACTCCGAGGCAAAGTGGTTTTTGATCACTTTGTCCTCGACGATGCCCATGCCGGTCTCTTCGGCGGCCATTTTGGCGAGCCGTATGCGCTCGCTGCTGGCGGCGAGCGCGGCGGCCCGGAAAATCTTATCCACCTGTTCTTGCGTGTAGGTGGCGTAGACCGCCTGTGCGGTTTTGACTTTCCGGATCAGGTCTTCGAGCGGCTGTAGACTCTCGGCCCCTGCGGGTGTTATGGTTGTCTCTTTCATGTGTGTGTCCCTTTGTTGTTCCGGGCGATGAAAAACCCGGTGATTCCTGAAACGGCGTTTTATTATCGATACAGAAATATCGATTGTCAAGCATCGAATGGAAAATTTTTGTCCCTGTCTGCGTGTCCCTTTCGGCCTCCGCCCGGGCGGCCCGACCCAAGGCGGGCCAGGGCCGACGCATCTAAATTCTTGTCTGCACGGCCTTTCACCCGCGACAGTGGCCCTTTGATCTCACCTTGCCTGTGTCAGGCGTCTGTGAATCAAAGGGCCGCGGGTGCCGACTTGACGGATTACGATTACGAAAAGGCCGGAACCGTAATCGTAATCATAATCTTAATCCGTCCCACAATCGCACTTCTTATTCAATGAGTCAAAATTAAGATGCGTCGACCCCGTTGCGTCAAATGAAAACGACACCGAAATTCGGTGTCGTTTCATTTGAGGCAACCTGAAAGTCGCCCTCCCCGAACCTTTTTGGTTTCGGTGTCATGAATTGTGAGGCAACGCGCGACCCTGCGGGGCGGGCAAAGGGGAATTGACACCCGGGGAACTTCCGGCTACCCTTGTCTCCACTTCGTTGCCGAAGAACCGTTCTGTTCTTCCGCGCACCTCGATCTGCTGACCCTGTCGCCCAGCCCCACCGACTTCCCCGCCATGACCACTGCCACGCGCATACGCTCCGTTATCAATGCTTGGGAAACGGTTCGCTACGAACTGATGAACACGCGTATCTCGGATTTGTCGCTGCGGATTGAAGGCTCCCCGGTCGAAACGTACGTCCTGCGGCTCAAGAACGAGTTCGCCGAGCGGCGCTTCACGTTTGTGCCCAGTTTCTATCTGACCGACAGTTGGGGCTGCCCGAACGAGGTGCCGGTGATCGGCATTCCCTTCTATCTGGCCGACAAGCGCCTGTCTCGGATCGAGGAGGAGCAGACCGGTGAGATCGAAGACGGCGACACCATCATGATGCTGCTCCGCCACGAGGCAGGGCACGCCGTCAACTACGCGTACCGCCTCTGGCTGGACAAGGAGTGGAACGGGAAATTCGGCAGTTTCAACACGCCCTACCGCGACGCCTTTTCGCCCGATCCCTTCAGCCGGCAGTTCGTGCGCCACCTGACCCACGGTCAATACCACCTCAACACCTACGCGCAGAAGCACCCCGACGAGGAC
>JAQVSS010000238.1 GCA_028700415.1 Kiritimatiellia bacterium | reverse complement strand
TTGGACGAGCTGCCGCAGCACGGTGTACACTGTTTTTGTCGGTTTCGGAAGCGTGAACCCAAGCAATTGGGGAATTAGTTTTTTCATGCGCCTGTAGGCTACAGGCGATCGCCTCCGAAGCCGACATTTTTTAGGGGTTGACGGTTTTCGCCCCCCCCGCATAATAAGTGCCAATCATGAGGACGGTGTTGTCGGCCAATCCTATGGGATGCTAGTGGCGCAAAATCGGTTTTAAGGTCCGGTCTTTTCTACATGCATTGTCCTTAGTTGATTCAATCAGTCCAGCCAATCATCGGAATAAACATACTCTTTTTTTCAGAAAGGTTGCAACCGTTTTTTTAATCCGCGATCCGGCGATCTCTTTTGCCTTTTCCTCTTGCCGGGAAAGCGGCAACACTTTATGTTATTGGGCACGGAGGAACAGGATGAATTCATCGTTGGCGCTGGCGGGTGTCTTAAGCGGGCTCGCCGCAGGCATCCTTACCGCTGAAGAACCGCGCCCCTACGGCGCGACACCCAACGGGAACCAGTTGCAGTGGCATGAGACCGAGACCTTTTCCCTCATCCATTACGGGCTCAACACCTACACCGATCGCGAGTGGGGATATGGGGAAGAGGACCCCGCGCTCTTCAATCCCGCGAAGCTCGACGCCGGACAAGTGGTCGCCGCGCTCAAACGCGGCGGCATGAAAGGCGTGATCCTCGTGGCCAAGCACCACGACGGTTTCTGCCTCTGGCCCACCAAGACCACCGCCCACAACATCTCCAAATCGCCCTGGCGCGGCGGGAAGGGTGATCTTGTGCGCGAATACGCCGACGCGGCAAAAAAACACGGCCTGCGTTTCGGCCTCTACTGCTCGCCTTGGGACCGCAACAACGCCGCCTATGGCACACCCGCTTACCTGCCCGTCTATCAGGCGCAGCTCCGGGAACTGCTCTCCCAATACGGCACGCTGTTCGAAGTCTGGTTCGACGGCGCCAACGGCGGCGACGGCTATTACGGGGGGGCGCGGGAGAAGCGCAACATCGACCGTCTGACCTATTACGATTGGCCGAACACCTGGGGTATCGTGCGGCAGCTCCAGCCATCGGCCTGCATCTTCGGCGACGTCGGCCCCGACATGCGCTGGGTCGGCAACGAGAAAGGGTGTGCCGCCGCCGAGTCGTGGGCGACCTTCACGCCCAAAGGCAAGACCGACCCCGCCCGCCCCGCCAACGGCGACTCGATGAACCACATCGAAGGCCCGGCCGGCCACAGGGACGGCGCGGCGTGGATGCCCGTCGAGTGCGATGTGCCGCTGCGCAAAGGCTGGTTCTGGCACCCGCACGAAGACCCCACCGTGCGCACGCCCGCCCAACTTATGGACATCTATTTTAACAGTGTCGGCAAAGGCGGCTGCATGAACCTCGGCGTCGCGCCTGACCGCAACGGGCTGGTCTGCGACGCCGACATCGCCGCGCTGGACGTTTTCGGCAACCTGCTGCGCACCCTCTTCGCCGTCAATTTCGCCGAAAACGCCGTCGCGACGGCCAGCCACGTGCGGACAGGGCCGACGACGCCCGACACACCGAACCCTTACGCCCCCGTCAACGCGCTCGACAGCAGCCGCTATTCCTATTGGGCCACCGACGACAGCGTGACCAACGCCACCCTGACGCTCACCCTCCCCGCGGTCGCCCGGTTTGATGTCGTGCGCCTGCGCGAGAACATCAAACTCGGACACCGCGTAGACGGATTCGCCGTCGACGTTTGGCAGGACGGCGACTGGAAAGAGTATGCCAAAGGCCAGAGCATTGGGGCCTGCCGCCTCATCCGCGGCCCGAAAGTGCAGAGCGACCGTGTGCGCCTGCGCATCACACAGGCCTCCGCCTGCCCCTGCATCAGCGATTTCGGGCTTTTCGCGATGCCCGCCGCGCTCGATCAGAAACAACCCTAGCTGTACGGGCGACCGGCAGGTCGCCCTGCCCGCTTTTATGCACGACCTTAAACCTGTCCCTCTCCTCATCATCGGCGGCGGAGCCTCCGGCCTGTTCGCGGGTTGCCTCGCAGGCGAACGCGGGCTCGGCACCCTGATTCTGGAACGCAAACACAAGCCCGGGCGCAAGCTGCTCATGTGCGGCAACGGCCGCTGCAACCTGACAAAGGACATCCCGCCCGCACGAATGTTGCGCGACATGGGCGAACCGATGACCTCTTTTCTGGCGCCCGCCTTGAACGCCTGCCCCCCCGCCGCCGTGCAAAGCTGGTTCCAGCGGCACAACGTGCCGCTCAAGAAAATGGAAGACCGCCGCGTCTTCCCGCGTTCCGAGCAGGCTTCCGACGTGGTCCACGCGCTCACCGATGCGTTGCGCGACACCGGCACCTCGCTCTGCCTGAACGCGCCCGTCGAACAGGTCGTGCGCGCCGAACACGGCTTCCTCGTCGCGACCCCGCACTTCTCTGTGCCGGCGCGTCGCGTGCTGCTCGCCACCGGCGGCGTGAGTTATCCGAAAACCGGTTCTGTGGGCGACGGCCAGAAATTCGCTAAAGCGCTGGGGCACTCGCTCAAGCCCTACCGTCCCGGCCTCATCGGTTTCGTCTTCACGCATCCCTGGGTCGACGCACACGCGGGCACCACGTTCGAAGAGGCCACGTGCCGGATCTTCCGCAACGGGCAGAAGCTTTACGAAGGCCAAGGGCAACTGGACTGCGAAACGTGGGGGATCGGGGGTGCGGCGGCTTACAACGCGAGCCGCTGCGCGGCACGCCTGAACCTGAGGGATTTCGAGTTGGAGGTGGCGGCCGGCCGCGACACGCTCCGCATCCCGAATCCCCAGACGCGGCCGCTCAAAGAGGCGATCGTAACCATCGGCGGCGTGCCGCTGAACGAGGTGGATCCCGCCACGATGCAGTCGCGTAAATGTCCCGGGCTCTATTTCGCGGGCGAGGTGATGGACATCGACGGCCCCACAGGCGGTTACAACCTCTCCGCCGCCACCGCCGCGCTCGCCGTCGCCTCCATCGCGTCACAAAAACCAAAACCATAAAGAAAGTGTTACCCCCATGCGCAACGTGCTCGTCCATACCTTCAATGTTCGGCGTTCGGCGTTCGGCGTTCGGCGTTCGGGTTTCCTCTCCCGCTCTGCGCGCAACGTGCTCGTCACCTTCTCGCTCGCGCTTCTTGCCGGTCCGGCTCTGCTGGCGGGCGAACGCCCTTACGAAATGGTCTGGGCGAACCGCACGCGGGACGACCATCCCGCGCTGGTCCCGTTCACGGATGTCGAAGGCTGGCGCGTCGAGACCGTCGACGCCGAGGCCCGCCTCGAACGCTCGCAAGACGTCCTGCTCTTCGGCGACGCCGTGGCGAAACTCACCTACCGCGCCACTGGAAAGAAGCCCTCCGTCTCCCTGATCCCTCCCGCGCCCATCCCGGTCACCGCAGCCTTCGACGCCGTTTCCTGCTGGATCTACGGCAACAACCACAGTTACCAACCCGACCCCGAAACCCCCGCCGTAAACATCGCCCTCACCTTCAGCGGCCCGGACGGCCAGCCCTTTTCCGTCCCGCTCGGCCACGTCGCCCACAAGGAGTGGTTCCTGCTGCACCGCCGCCTCGAGCCCGACCTGATCCCGCGTGCCGCGAAGGGCGCGACACTGGTCGCCATCACCATCACCAACGGGCGGAATACCGCAGACCGTTTCATCTACCTCAACAGCCTCGCGGCATTCACCGAAACCTTCGCGCCCCTCACCTTCGCGCCCCGCCGGCAACGGGGCATACACCTTTTCCCGGCCTGCAACCCCGGCGCGAACACCGGCCCCGGCACCCTGCCCTTTCCCGACACGCCCCTGACCATCATCCCCCGCGATTCTGCGCCCTCAGTCGCGCGTGTCGCAAAAAGCGGCAGCGGCCGTTACCTGCTCGTACGCGACGGCGAGGACGGCAGACTTGAAATCCGCCTGCCCTCCAAGGCCGGCGCATGGGACGACCTTGCCATGCGGTGGACGGACACCGGCGACTGGGTTCCCGTCTGCCTCGGCGGCGGCCTCTATTTCACCTCCGGCCCCCGCGCGGACGCACCCGTCTTCCCGGCCACGGGGGAATCCGTCTCCATCACGTCCGACGGCAAAAGCGTCACCTACGCGGGCACGGTCACGGCCAGCAACCTCGCCGCCAACGTCAACATCCGTTTCCATCTCGTCGGCAAATCGCTGGTCATGGACATCCAGGCTGACGGCGGCCATATCCGCGAGATCCGCTTCGGCGCCACGCGCGGGTTCAGGAACCCGCGCCTCGCGACCCTGCCCTTCTACACCTACGGCTACGGGAACGGGCTCAACCGCCCGGCCGTCATCGTTTCCGGAACCGCCGACGCACCCCTCTTCTTCCTCGCGCAGCTCGACTGGACGCAGTCCAACGGCTCCCTCCCCTTTCCTGACAACCTGCGCTTCGACGGCACGCTCGCCAGCAACGGCGGCGCACGCTACAACCCCAAGACCGACGGCACGCGCAACCCCTGCTTCGAGCGGTTCGTCCTGACCCTCTCGCCGAAGTTCGAGGATGTGCTGCCCAACATCCCCAACCCGGTCTCGCCCTGGAAGCACATCACCGGCACGCGCGTCTGGCGCGCGTACGGGGCGCGAAACCGCGAGCAGGACGCGGAATACTGGCGCACCATCCACCGCTGGGGCATGACGCAAATGGTGGTCACCGACCACGAGACCGGCTGGCGTGACGGCAACGAGAGCTTCACCTTCCGCACCAACCCCGCGCCCAAGAAGGGCGGCGACGAGGGGCAGTTCCGCTACGCCCGCATCATGCAGGACGAACTCGGCTTCGTCTACGGCCCCTACAACAACTTCACCGACTTCGCGCCGGTCAACGGCTTCTGGCATCCCGACATGGTTTCGCGCACGCAGGACAACCAGCTCCAGCACGCGTGGACCCGCTGCTACGCGCCTAAACCCGCCCGCGCCGTGGAGTTCTGCGAACGGCTCACGCCCATCATCGAAAAGAAATTCGGCTTCAGCACCGCCTACTGCGACGTCCACACCGCCGTCACGCCCTGGAGCCGCGTCGATTACGACGCCCGCGTGCCCGGCGCCGGAACGTTCGCCGCTGTCTTCTACGCCTACGGCGAGATCATGCTGCTGCAACGGGCCGGCTGGGACGGGCCCGTGTATTCCGAAGGCAACTGCCACTTCCCCTACTGCGGCCTGACCGACGGCAACTACGCTCAGGACCAGGACTACCGGCCCTCCGAAAATCCGTGGCTCGTCGACTTCGACCTGCGCAAGATGCACGACCTCTGCTGTAATTTCGGCATGGGCATGCCCAGCATGTTCTACCCCAACAAGAGCGAGCCGAAAGACCCCGACACCGAAAAAGACCGTTTCCTCGCGGCCACCGTCGCCTTCGGCCATTCCGGCTTTCTGATCTCCGGCCTTCCGGGGGAGTTGCGCAGCTACTACATGATCCAGGCTCTCGCCAGCCTTTACACGCAGGTTCCGGCGGACACGATCCACTACGCGGGGAGCGACGGCACGCTGCTCGACACCTCCGCCGCGCTCGCCTGCGGCGCGCACACGCGCTGCCAGATCGTGACCCGCTACACCGACGGCTGTCTCACCGCCGTCAACGGCAACCCGGACGAGCGCCTAAAAATCTCCGTGGAGGGCACGGCGCTCGACCTGCCGCCCAACGGCTACTGGGGACGGGGCGCGGACAACGGCGTGCGCGTGTTCAGCGGCGACGTCAACGGCCGGCGCGCAGACCTCTCGGTCTCGCCCGCCTTCACCTACATCGACGGGCGCGGCGCGTTCGTGCGGTTCGCCGAGGGCGCGAGTGACGGCGTCGCGATCTGCCGCACCCTCACGAACGGCTTTGCGGAGATCCTCTTGCACAAAACAGCGGAAGCCGGCTTCCCCTTCACGTTCGCGGACGCCGTCGCGCTCGACAAGACCAACGCCGTGGTAGGCAACGCCGACGTGCGCACCGCCCGCGGGCTCAGCTACGTGCAGCCCGTGAAAGGCGCTTTCTCCTATCGTGTGCGCAGGACCGCGCAGCCGCCCGCCGCCCTTCTCGCGTGCGGCCGCGACACCGTCAAGCCCGGCGAACAGGTTTCCGTGCGGGGCAGCGCAGAGCATACGGTCACGATCCCGCCCGATGCCAAGCCCGGCACGCGCCTGTGGTTCACGTTCGAAAACGCATGGATCGACTTCACCGTGGCCCTGCCGCCCCCGCCACCGCCGGCGGCCGTGAAAAAAATAACCCCCCTGCCCTTGTGGTTCGTGAAGGGCATGGCGCTGCGGGGCCAGCCAGAGCAGCCGCTGGACGACGCCTCCGGCACGCAGGTCCGCGGCAACGCCGCATCGCGTTGCGGCGGAACCGAGAAACAGCGCGCGGTCTTCATGCACCCGCCTTACAGAGGCGGCACGGGATACGCCCTGGCCCGCTACGCGCTGACGCTGCCCAACGAGCCGGTGACCTTCCGCTGCGCGGTCGGCAAGACCGACGGAAGCGATCCCGGCGACGGGATCCTTTTCAAGGCGGTCGTCGAAGAGGCGGACGGAAAGCGCACCGAGATCGCAAAGCGGCTGGTCACCGCCCATGCCTGGCACGCGCTGGAAGGCGCGCTGACCCCGTGGGCAGGGAAAGCCATATCGCTCCTGCTCCTCACCGACGTGGGGGAGAAGGGCAACAGCGTCGGCGACTGGGGCGCGTGGGCCGACCTGCGGCTGGAACCGGCTGCGTCCGCTACAGCGCGTTGATGTACGCGAGGCACCGCCGGGCCGCTTCAAAGGCGTTGTCGGGATCGTCCTCGTGCTCGATGATGTAGCAGGTCGTTCCG
>JAQVSS010000025.1 GCA_028700415.1 Kiritimatiellia bacterium | reverse complement strand
TTAGGTTTTGAATTGTCTCGTTCTGGGCCATGTGCGATGGGACTTGGCCTGACAGCGGCGATGAAGGATGTCGGGGCGACGCCGGATTTGTGTGAGTGGGCGCTGAGAAAATCCCGCCCTATGCGGCCGGGACAGAGCCCGGCCCTCCACTTTTGCCAGCGGCCGGTCGGTCCCTGTAGTTCCGGCGCTCTGTCGCCGGAAGCTGCGCAGTTTGTTTCTCACACGAAGGCACAAAGGAATGATCCCTTTCGTTTTTCGTGCTTCGTGGTTAATCCCCCGCCTCCGCATGGAGGGACGGCCTCTGTGCCGTCCGCCGGTTGCTGGTATCAGAAACGTTCAACTTTCAACGCTCAAGTTTTAGGAAGCGCTGAGCGTCCCGCGCAAAAAGCGGTGCCGCGCCGTCCGCAGTTTGCAGGTATCAGATCCCCCTAACCCCTATTTCCTTCTCCGGTTACAGGATGAACGTTCGCCTCCGCCGACAGAGCGGCGGAGCTACAGGGTCCGCCACCCATTTCCGCGGCGGCGGGCTTACCTATAAGTTGACAGGATTCCCTTCGCCTGAGCCCAAGTCAAGTGAAACAGGGATGCGCCGGTTACCTTTTTGAGATTGACTCTTTTTACGCCCACCTCATAATGACTGCTAATTACGGGCGTCGGCATGTCGCTTGACAACCCCAGGGGAGTTTCGTGGAGGAGGAAAGGAAAAAATGAAACGACGTGTATTCCTGAAATCGGCGATGGCCACGGGGGCCGGCCTGTTGGTTTTCCCGAACGGTTTGCGCGGACAAAGCGCGCCAAGCAACAAACTCAACATCGCGCTGATCGGCACGTGGGGTCGCGGCCTCGCGCACTTCGACTCGCTCGCGGACGAGAACGTCGTGGCGCTGTGCGACGTCTGGGACCGGAACCTCGCGGACGCGGCTAAGCGTTTCCCGAAGGCGAAAACGTACAGCGACTGGCGGAAATGTCTTGAGCAGAAAGACATCGACGCCGTCGTGATCTGCACGACCGATTTCACCCACGCCTTTGTCGCAAACTGGGCGCTGAATCGCGGCAAGCATGTCTATCTGGAGAAGCCGCTGGGCATTTCCGTCGAGGAGGCGCGCGTGGTGCGCGCCAACTGGCTGCCGAGGAAGGGGAAACTCGCGACGCAGGTCGGCATGCAGCGGCACGCGCACGACAACTTCAACCGCGTCGCCGAGATGATCCGCGACGGCGCGATCGGCGAGCTGAAGAGCGCCTACGCCTGGGGCAACCGCCAGATTCCCAAGCCCGGCTACCTGCCTGCCGCGGGAGCGCCGCCGGCCGGCCTCCGCTATGACTTGTGGCTCGGTCCGGTCAAGACCGACCATCCTTATAACCCAGAGTATTTTGCGGGCGGTCCGGGCGCGAACTGTCTGAAGTGGAACATGTACTGGGACTTCGGCACCGGACAGATCGGCGACATGGGCAGCCACACGATGGACCTGCTTTGGAACGCGGTGGACTGCGCCCTGCCGGCCTCAGCCGAGGCGAAGGGCGAGCCCTTCAACCCGGACGTCACGCCGGTCAAGGCCGAGATGCGGTTCGAGCATCCCGCCAACAGCTGGCGCGGGCCGGTCAGCGTTTCATGGTACCAGGGAGGCGCCATGCCGAACCCGCCCAGTTCCTACGTGGACATCAACAAGATCGGGCACGGCGCGATGTTCAAGGGCAGCGAAGGTATTCTGGTGGCCGACTTCACGTCGCGCGCGCTGATCCCGCTCGGCAAGGACGGGAGCCTGTCCTACTACACGCCGCGCAAAAAGGAAAACCTGTTGCCGCCGGTCGGGCATTTCCAGAAGCAGTGGCTCAACGCCTGCAAGAACCCGTCGCTGAAGACTGCGTGCGACTTCGAGTACAGCGCCAACATGATCGAGCAGATGTGCCTCGGGCTGGTGGCGTACCGCGTCGGCAAGAAGCTCGACTACGACGCCAAGGCCGGCCGCGTGACCAACAACGCGGAGGCGGACGCGCTGCTCAAGCGCGACTACCGCGCAGGCTGGACCCTGAACGGGTGACGCAGCCTCGACATGCGCATGGGACGAGTCACGCGCTCACATGTCGAGTTTACGCAGGCGGATTTCGGAAACTAAGGCGTCAAATTCGGCGTCGCCCGTGTAGAGGACGGCTTTCAGCCGCTTGGCAAGCGCGGCGGCACAGGAATCGGCCAAACTCAGTTTGTGTCGCGCTTTGAAGTCGGCGGCAAGGTTGGCCAGTTTGCGGTCGACCGGATAAAAGGTGATAGGAAGAACCGCGAGCAGGTTTTCGACCGCGTGCCAATCCGACGGGCCGTCTTTCCGCAGGACGATGTATTTGACCTCCGCGTAATTGATCTCGGTCATAGCCAGTTCAAGCCGTGATTCGGCAGCTTTGCAGAGCGCCTCGCAGATGGTTGCATAGCCGGGTTCGCGACGGAGATAGGCCAGCAGGGCGAAACTGTCAAGAACGGCGACGGTCACGGCGCGCCTCCAGTTCTTTTTCTTCAACTTTGTAGAGCGCGCGTTCTTCGGCGATGGAGCCCGCTTTCACGCGGGGCAGGATGCCGCACCCCGCGTCGATCACGGCCTTGGTGACCGGCTGGAGGAGAATGCCGTCGCGCGTTGCCTTCACCACTGCGCGGGTGCCGCTCCCGATTCCGAACAGGCGTCGAAACTGGACGGGGATGACGACCTGTCCCTTGGTTGTGAACGAAACGGATGGCTCGGTCATTGTTTTCATGGCGCAAGTATAACAAACCATCCGAAGTAAGAACAATAAATAAAGTTCAACTCCTGGACAAAGTTGGTCTTGGGGTAGGGCCTGTTGACCGTGAGCGTGAGCCAGCGGTTGCCGTTGGCCAGGACGTTCAAGACGGGCGCGCGCCAAATCCTGGTCCTGGTCCGCGCCAAAGAACGCCGAACGCAGAACACCGAACTCAGAAGTATTGTCCCGTTCTCACGTTCCGGATTCACAAACTCCAAACAGGCCGCATACCGGGGAAGGAAGTGCAACGCGAACGTCGTCTTGCCGGAGCCGTTCGCTCCCGCGACGACGTGGCAGACCGGCGCGGATGCCGCATAGCCGCCCGACGGGCGTTCGGGCACGGCGCTGTCCGGAGCCGCCGATTCGATATCGCCGCGCACGGCCTCCAGCCATTCGCGCAAAAGCGCCTCGTCGCCGGTTATCGCCGTTTTGTCCGTTCGGCACTTCATGCCCGACAGTATACGCCGTACCCCGAACGGATTCAACTGCCGTCAGCCGTCAGCGATTGGAACTTTGGGGGTGGTTGCAAGCCGTTGCGCCCATTCGTTACAGGCCAGACAGCTTTCTCGCGTGGCAGACGTCATTTGCGCGGGATAGGGCGCAAGCCAGAGCGCGCGGGCATAAAGGAGGGCCGAACACCACTTGGCGGGGATATGTGCGGGCATGCCCATCGGCAGTATCCAAATCAGGCGGCTTGCATCGTTTGCGAGCAACGCGTCCAGAAGTCGCTGTTCGCCGGGTGAAAAAAAGGTGCTCACCACGATGCCGTTGAAAAGGTTTGTTTCCTCGCTTAGTTTGGCGAGTTCCGTTTCCGTCGCTTTCCGCGAGACTCTCAGCGCGAGCTTGGGTTCGTCCTTCAGCAGGTTCAGGTTCCCGAGATACATGCTTTGTTTGACGGTGCCGCGCGGGACTTTCTTCAGCGCCAGCCGTTGCGGATTGGCCCGGACATAGGCTTCTTTGTACGCCAGCTCGGCCGCGTCAAAACAGATCACGTCATAGTAGTTTTCCTGGAAAACGGGGTGGCCAAAAAATGTTTTGGCCCGACAGGCTTTCGTGACGCCGATCTTGAAACCCTTGATGATGCTTCCCAACGAGCCCCGCCGCGTGCCGGTCTTTTTGGGTTCGTCCAGCCGTTCGGCACGAAGACCTTTCGGATGCTGCCAGCTTGTGATCAGGATGATTCCATGCACATGGTCGGGCATCACGACAAACGCGCCCAACTCCGCATTCGGAAAGTGCGCGGGTATATCGTGCCAACAAGCTGCGATCACCTTCCCAACGTCTGTCAGCTCAATGACGTCTCCGGTCAGCCGACCGAAAATATGCCGACGGCGATCTGCGCAGAGCGTCACAAAATAATAGCCCGGCGCACTGTAATCCTTTCCCTCCATTCGCAGTTTTGAAGAGATGCTCATCGTGATTCCCTCGCGCAACGCGGCGCAAGTATACCACCCGATGAACAGGGAAGTCACGGATCGAGATGCGCGAAAAGCGCGGGCGCAGGGCGTGCCTGCGCCACAGGCGCAGCTACGACTTCACGATGCCGACCTTGTGGAGGGCGAAGTCTTTGGGCGCGATCGGGGAGAGCGGCTCGGGCCGGTGGGTTTTGGGGAAGGGCATGTCGACCGTGGGCTTGAGCCAGCGGATGCCGTTGGCCAGCACCTTGAGCACCTGCTCGTGATAGAAGGTCGGGAAGGCCTCGTGCCCGGGGCGGAAATAGAACATCCGCCCGAAGCCGCGCTGGAGCGTGAACCCGCTGCGGAAGACCTCGCCGCCTTCGAACCACGACATGAAAATGAGATGGGCGTCGCCCGCGATCATGAAGGGTTCGCCGTACATTTCCTCGTAGGGCAGCTCGAAGTGCTCGGGCACGCCCGCCGCGATCGGGTGCGCGGGATCGACGCACCAGACGCGCTCGAGCTCGCCGGCCTCGCGCCAGTGCAGCTTGCCGCTGGTGCCGTTGAGGGCGCGGAAAATCTTGGACATGTGGCCGGAGTGCAGGATGAGGATGCCCATGCCCTCCCAGACGCGCTGCTGCACGCGCGCCACGACGGCGTCGCTCACCTGGTCGTGCGCGGCATGGCCCCACCAGAGCAGCACGTCCGTGGCGGCAAGGACGTCCTGCGTGAGCCCGTGCTCCGGCTCGTCCAGCGTGGCGGTCCGGATCGTCAGGTCGGGCGCGGCCAGACTTTTCGCCAGCGCGCCGTGAATGCCGTCCGGATAAAGAGCCGCCACGGACGGCTCTTGCTGTTCATGGACGTTCTCGTTCCAGATGGTGACTCGGAGGGGCGGGGTGTTCATGACGGGGCTCCTTAGGGGGTAGTGGATTGATGGAAGGGAGGAAGGGGGGAGTGATGGAAAAACGTCATAAGTCCACTGTAAAACATATTATTTTGAACATGACAACATGAGTGATAACACATGCGGTCGCAGCCCGCAACCCAATTGAACCGCAGATTGCCGAATACTGAACCGCAGAATGTCGAAGGAAATCCCGCCCATACGCAGTCAAGACTCTTTCCTTCATGATTCGGAACTCATCATTCGTTAATCTGCTGTTTGGTCAGGTGCTGAAACGACTTGTGATCTGTCGGCCGACAAGGCACGAATAAGAACCATCCTTGATTTCTCCCCGCCGAAGCGAGGCTGTCGGAAATCCTGTCCCAAAACCAAGGTTGTGAGTGTATAGACTACTAGAACGGGTCAAGTTTTTGTATGGCCGCTGCCTGATGAGGTAGGGCGGGGTCCTCGAACACACCGCGGACACCTCGGGGAGGCGTCCCTACCAGAAAAGGCCACACATTATCCAAAACCGCTCTAAAGAGCAGGGCGATTGAATGCCAAGTATTCCATCATTCCAGCGTTCCGTCTACCTCAGGATCTTGATTTTTGCGCGGGCGTACTCCTTGATCTTCTCCTCGACGGGTTTGAAGTAAAGGTCGACGGGCTTGAATGTGTCGCCGTTGGCCGCGATCTCCGCCGCGACGCCTTTGAGGAAGGTGCTCTGCAATTCGGTGGCGATGTTGACTTTTGTAATCCCGCAGCCGATCGCGAGCCTCAACTGTTCATCCGGGACGCCTGTGCCGCCGTGCAGGACCAGCGGGATGGCGACGCGCCCGCCGATCTCGCGTGCCCGGGCGATGTCGAGTACGGGCGCCTTTTTGTAGAACCCGTGAATGGTCCCGATTGAGATGGCCAGGGCATCCGCGCCGGTCTTTTCAACGAACTCGGCGGCCTCAGCGGCGGTCGACAGTTCGATCTCGCCGTCCCCGAAGGGCACGTGCCCGATCTCGGCCTCGAGGGTCACGCCCGCCTTGTGGGCGATCTTGGCGGCCTCGGCGGTGAGCGCGATGTTTTCGGCGAACGGCAGCTTAGAGCCGTCAATCATCACCGAGGTGTAGCCGATCCCGATCGCTTTCCTGAGCTGCTCCAAAGATTCCCCGTGATCGAGATGCAGCGCCACGGGAATGCCGGATTCCGCCGCGAGGCTGCGCGTCATGGCGGCAATCAGTCCCGCGCGCTCGTCTTTGAAGAGGCGCTGGTAAACCTGAATGATGACTGGAGACTTCTCCGCCTCCGCGGCTTTGAAGACGGATAGCAGGGTTTCGAGGTTGGCCACATTGAAGGCCGCCACGGCGCGTTTGTCGCGCCGGGCCTGCGGGAGAATGTCGTTGAAGGTGATGAGGGGCATAAGATTGGCGTGTTGGATGGGAGGGACGCGCGTCTGCGCGTCCGGGCAAGCAGACGCTTGCCCCTCCCAAGGTGTTTTGTCATTTTACAACCACGGGAACAATGTTGAGCCACCGGCAGAGCTCGATCAGTTCCTTCTCGATGTCGGCGTGGATCGCCGAATAGTGGTGCTTGAAGCCTTCGTTCATGATCGTGCCCACCAGCTTCTCCACCGGGCAGTCGAACGTGACGTTCAGCGGATTGCCGTGGATGATCTGCTCCGTCTCGATCGCCGTTCCCGTCGCGATGAGCATGCGGTAGCCGCCGTTGTCCTCGTCGAGCTGGGCCAGCGTGATCCGCCCCGGCTTCATCGGGAATTCATTGACCAGGCCCTTCTTGTCGCCGCCGTCGACGCGGGCGTGCTGACGCAGCTCCGTGTCCGCGAAGTTTTTGCAGATGGCCGACGGCGCCGCGCCGCAGTGCCACAGCACGGCCGTATTCTTGTCGTACTCGAACGAGATCAGGTCGGCGAAGAAGGGGATGCCGCCGTTGCTCAGGGAGGCTTCCATTTTCATGAGCACGACGCCCAGCACGTCGCCTTCGCAACTGGTGACGAAGCGGTCGTTGTTCAGCATGCCGATCGTGGAACAGGGCGCGATTCCGTAAAGGTCAGACCACTCCGGCCAGCAGCGGACGGCAAAGGCGTTGAGGCTGTACTTCTTGGCGGTCTTCAGGAACGCCTCGTAGAGCCTTCCCGCGGACGGGATGTCATTTTCCACCCTCGGGCTGCAGCAGGCGGCTGTTTCGCGGACCGCCGCCTCGCCTTTCTTGGCGTCGGCGTCGGACAGTTTCTTGGCCGTGTCCACGACCTCGAGCAGGTCGAGGATTTCGACCTCGGTGCCCATGGTTTTGCGCAGCAGCATCTCGTCGCAGGTGGACGTGTAGAAACCGGGGACGCGTCCGCCGATCAGGCCGACTTTCGAGGCGGCGAGGTCGGCCAGGCATTTGATGACGCCGAGCGGTTTCCTCACGGCCTCGCCGGCGTTGTCGGCCGTCCCGAAGGCGAAGGTGCATTTCCGGCCAAGCTTTCTGAGGGTGTGCACGGCCATGTTGGCGCCGCAGAATGAATTCTGGGCCCACACCTTGCCGGGCTGCGGTTTTTCGGGCGTGGATAGCAGGACGATGGGCACATTGAGCTCTTTGGCGATCACCGGGATGATGGCGCCGACGGGGAAGGTGGTGAACAGCACGACCACCGCGCTGACATCCTGTTTCCGCATCGCTTCGCACTGTTCCGAGGCTTCCGCCGCAGTGGTGGTCAAGAGGTCGCTCTGGACGATCGGGTAGGGGAGCTTCTTCAGGCTGTCCACGGCGCTTTTGCGGATGCCTTCGATCTGCGGCGTGGCCCAGCTGGCTTTTGACAATGCGATAAATCCGACTTTGAATTCTTTCATGATTGCGTGAGTGTCCTTCTTGTCTCTCACAGAGGCGCAGAGCCCGCAGAGTTTATCCATTCCCAGCAGCCGTTATGTCTCTGTGTGAGGAAACGGGTGTTCTGTTTTGGTGTTACGATTGCATGGCGTCGATCGCCTCTTCGAGAGTGACGACATTGAAAGCGGGGTTGTATTTCTTCAAGGCGTCTCTCACGCGCGGAGAGGCCGTGATGAAAAGGGTTTTCTTGCAGTCGACCGCGAGGCCGTACACGCGGCTGCAAAGCTTCTGGCACAGTTCGGGATTCAGCGCGTCGTAGACCACGGCACCCTCGCCGACGGCATACGACTCTTCGCAGTTCGTGCCGAACGGCACGAGCGTGTAGCCGAGCGCCTTGAGCAGCTCGCGCGGCGCGGAGGGATTGCCGCAGTAGTTTTTGAGGAAATCGCTCTCCAGGTAGACCGCCTTGCGCGCGCGGGCTTTCTTTGCGCCTTGTTCCAACAGATACTCGGCGCTGTGGAGCACCTTGACGCCCGGCAGCTTGTCGCGCAGGAAGTCGTATGACGAGGGCTCGGCCACCACCAGGGTCTTGCAGGCGGAATCGGCAACCGTTTTCTTGAAGCGCGCGAAAACTTTTTTCGAGGCGGCCTCGAAGCCCAGCACCTCCAGAGCCTTGCCGGGATCTTTGCCCGAGAGGATTTTGCATCCGGGATAAAGCGCCGGGAACTCGCCGTAATACAGGACGTTGCCCTTGCCTTTGACGGTGAAGCCGGCTTCTTCCAGTTCCTTGGCCAGAGCCTTCGCCTTTTCCGGAGCGAGGCCCGCTCCGGCGATTTCGCGCCGAGCCGCGAGCACCAGGCCGGTCTCGTCGTAGTGGCTGACGCAGTGGAAGCGGTTGGCGGCGCTCAGCGCGCTCCGGTACAGGGCGTCAATGAAATCCGGCTCTTTCATGCACTCCCGGTCCATCCGCATCCGGTCGATGATCAGGGCGCGGCCCCGCGGGGTGTCGGATTCCCTGAAGGTCACGTTGCCGACAGGGTCGAGGTGGCGGCACATGAAGCAGAAACGGCAGGCGTTGATCACGTCTTGGCGGTCTTCGATATACATGGCTTAAGCTCCTTTGCCCGGGAAACCCATTTTCCCGGGGTTCATGATGTTGTTGGGGTCGAGCGCTTTCTTGACGCTCTCGAGGACCGTGAAAGCCGGCCCGTAAAGTTCTTTCATCATGCGCCCCAGCTTGAGGCCCACGCCGTGATGCTCGTTGATCACGCCGCCTTCTTTGATGGCCGCGCGGATCGCCGTATCCCAGATCCGGTTGTAAAGCGCAACCGCCTCGTTGGGGTCTTGGGGCGGGGTGTCAATGATGAAGCGGGCGTACAGCATGCAGCCCCATTCATACCAGTGGGAGAAATGGCCGATGAAGGTCGCCTGCGGGAAGTTTTCGTTCACGGCGTTCTTCATGGCCCAGTAGACCTTTTCGATGTTGGAGAATGTGGCGACCGTGTCGAGCGTGCCGAAGGCCTGCGGCATGTGGAACATGTAGGGCGGATAGAAGAACTTGTAGCGGTTGTCCCACCAGTTCTGCCCCGCCTCCGTGCCGAGGTCTTCGAGCGCGCCGTCTTCGCAGATCGCGCAGGCCTGCGCCATTTCCAGATCGACCATTTCCCCGGGGCCGTCAAAGCCGAACACCAGGTAGGCGCCTTTGCGGTCGATGCCGAGCACCCGCTTGACCAGCTTGGCGGTCTCGGTCTCATCGTAGAGCCGAATGACGCAGGGGCGCAGGCGGCTGGTCATGATCTTCGAGCCTGCGGTCATCGCGTCGTGCATGGTCTTGAAAAGGAACGCGTGAAACTTGCGGGACTCCGGAATGGGATGGATCTTCAGGGTCGCCTTGGTGACAACGCCCAGCGTGCCTTCGCTCCCGAGGTACAGTTCGGTGAGGGAGGGGCCCGAAGCGTGACGCGGCACCGGCAGCGTGTTGATGATCTCGCCGGTGGGGGTGACCACCTCCAGGGACATGATCATGTCTTCCATCTTGCCGTACTTGGTGCTCAGCACGCCGGTTCCCCGGTGGGCGATGAAACCGCCGAGCGTGGCGCAGGCAATGGACGCGGGGAAGTGCATGGTGCTGCAGCCGGCCTTCTCCATCTCCCACTCCAGATGCTGGGTGTTGATGCCGACCTCGACCGTTGCCGTCATGGAGACTTTGTCGATGTTCAGCACCTTGTTCATCCGCTTCATGTCGAGCACGATGCCGCCGTAGATGGGCAGCGCGCCGCCCTGCGAGCCCGAGCCGCCTCCCCAGGGGGTCACGGGGATTTTGTGGGTGTTGGCGATCTTCAGGATCTCGGACACTTCCTTCGTGTTTGCGGGGTGGACGACGAAATCGGGCTCAGTCGGTTTCTCGCCCCGGTCATGCCACAGCTCGGGAACCCAGTAATAATCGATCGAATGGCCCAGTTGGTCGGCTTTATTGGTCTGCACGTTGTCGTCGCCGACCGCCCAGGTCAGTTCGCTGCGGACCATTTCATACAGGTAGTTTTTCGGAGTCATGGGTTTGTTCCTTTGGGAAGGCGGTTAGGCTGTTAGGCGGTTAGGCTGTTAGGAGGGAAGGGTGTTAGGAAGAGGGGTTGAGAAGGGTCACGTAGCACGATGCCAATGCGTCGTGGATGGCGCGGTAGTGGGCGAACCGGTTGGCATAGAATTTTGCGCGGGCCGCGTCCGGCTTCAGTTTGCGGTCGTACGTTAAACATGTCCGGACGGCCGAGGCGGCGTCGCGGAAGACACCCGTGCCGACGCCCGCGAGCAGCGCGCTGCCGAACGAGGCGTCGCAGCAGGCGGGGCACTTGACGGGCTTGTTGAAGAGGTCGCACACGATACCGCTCCAAAGCGCGCTCTTCGCGCCGCCGCCGATCAGGATGAATTCGCGCACGGGCAAACGCATTTTCTCAATCGTGCGGTAGCAGTCGCGGAGCGAGTACGCCACGCCCTCGAGCACGGCGCGCGCGAGGTCGCCCCTCGTGTTGGCCAGGCTCAACCCGGTGAAGCTGCCGCGCAGATACGGATCCCAGTACGGGGAGCGCTCGCCCTGCAGATACGGGTGGAAAAACACGCCGTTGCTGCCAGAGGGCGCGGCGGCCGCGGCCTGGTCCAGCTCGTCGTACGGCGTGCCGGGCACGCAGAACATGTCGCGGTACCAGCGCTGGCAGACGGCCGCCGAGTTGGTGGCTGTGACCGTGTACCAGAGGCCGGGCACGACGTGCGAGTAGGTGAGCGTCTCGCGGTGCGGGTGCGGCTTGGAGGTCATCACGTTGACGTTGCCGGCCGTGGCCAGTTTGAGGATACACTGGCCGGGTTCGATCGCGCCGGCCGCGTAATCCTCGACCGCCGAGTCGCTCGCGCCCATGACGACGGGCGTGCCCTCCGGCAGGCCGGTGTCGGCGGCGGCCGCGCGCGTGATCGCGCCCGCGAGGTCGGTCGGCTTGCCGATCCGAGGAAGCGTCTCGACGGAGAGCCCCGCCAGCTTGCAGAGCGCGTCGGACCAGCAGCCCTTCTTCATATCCCAGAGCAGCGTGCCTTGGGACTCGATCGAATCGCAGGCCATCTCGCCCGTCAGCAGATAGCGCACATAATCTTTGACGAACAGGATGCGGCGCGTGCGCTTCAGCGCGCGTGGCTCGTGGTTCCGCAGCCAGATGAGCTGGGGGAGGGTCCACGTCGGGGTTGGCGCTTGGAAGGCCGTCTTGAAAATCAGATCGAAGTGGTCGCGCTTCAGCACCGCGCACTCGGCCGCGCTGCGCTGATCCGTCCAGATGATGGTGGGGCGGACCACGTTCATCCGCGCGTCGAGCAGGACCGCGCCGTGCGTGTAGCTGTCGAGCGCGACCGCCGCAACCTGTCCGCGGTGCTTCAGCTTCCTGAGCACGGCGCACATCACGCGGTACCAGTCGGACGGGTCCTGTTCCGCCCAGGCCGGGTGCGGATGCGCGGTCGGGTACTCGCCGGACGCGCTTTCGACCACGGCCCCGGAAGGGGAGATGAGCGTCACCTTGCAGCCGCCGGTGCCGAAATCGATGCCGAGCAGGAGGTCACGCTTCATTTTCCCGCAAAGGCGCGAAGGCGCAAAGGGGTCTTTGGAGCTTTGGCATCTTGGCGTCTTGGCGGGAGATGATGGAATTTGCTTCATTGGCCGAGAATCCACTTGTGGTTCGGATCGGGCACCGAGAGGAACCTGCGGTTCTTCTGCCCCGCCATGATCCAGAGGTAATACATCGTGTAGCCCGGCGCGTTGATCACGGGGTGGTAGCCGCGCGGGATCAGCGTCGTGTCGTTCTGCGCCACGGTGCAGGTGAAGTCGATGGAGCGGTCATCGGTGTAGATTTTCTGGATGCCGTAGCCCTGTCCGGGGTTGAAGCGGAAGAAATACAGCTCTTCCATGTCGACCTCGACCGGCAGGTTGTCGAAATCGTGGCGGTGGGGGGGATAGCTCGCATGGTTGCCCGATGGGACGTAGGCCTCGCCGATGAACAGGTGCTGGGCGGGGAAGGCGTCGGTCAGCATCAGGACCGCGTCGCGCTGGTAATTCTCCTTGCCGATGTGGGCGCATTTCACTTGCTCCGGCGTGATGAGATAGGGATCGGTCTTCAGGTCCGAAGGCGAGGCGGTCCAGGCGAGCTCCACGTCCGTGACGGCCGTGACCGTGTAGCTGCGGCCGCAGGGGATGTAGACCGTGTAGGGCTTGCCGGAAAAGACGTCTTTGCGCTCGCCGACGCGCGGGAAATCGAAACCGTCGCCCGCGATGGCGCAGGTGCCGCCGAGCACGATCAGGGCGACTTCAAGCGCGCCGGATTCAGCGGAGTACGACTCGCCCGCCTTCAGAGAGATGATCCCGAACTCGGTCAGTTTCAAACCGCCATCGCCGATCGAGGCGATTTTGGTGAAAACGCCTTGATTTTTATAATGTTTCAAATAATCGTTCATGCTTTCCCTTTCTGATAATGGACACTGCGTGCGCGAATCACGTCATATTGTGTGGTTACAAAGTTTTTTAGGTGTCGTTCGGCGGTTTGCAGATCCGGTATGCCGGTGCGTCCGCCGAGGCGGGTACATTTGAGCGCGGCGACCACGGTCGCGAACCGCATGCACTCTTCCCAAGGCCGTCCTTGCACGGCGGCGAACGCGAAGGCGCCGTGATAGGTGTCGCCCGCGCCGGTGGTGTCGACAACAGGCGACACCTCAAAAGGCGGACAGCGCAAGATGCGCTTCCCGTCGAAACCGATCGAGCCGCGCTTGCCGAGCGTGACACCCGCGAAGCGGCGACCTGCAGTAAAGAGTTTTCGAACCGCAGTTTCGGGAGAATGCGCACCGGTGTAGCGCGCCGCGAACGGCTGGGAGGCGATCACAATGCCGCTGAGTTCCAGCAGGTCTTCAATGCCCGGCATGATCGTGCCGGCGTCTGTCGAAACCGTAACCCCGTGCTTGCGGGCGCATTTGGCGGCAATAAGCGCGGCGCTGGTCTGGTGTCCGTCAAGGTGCAATAAGTCGGAGGCACAGAGCAATCCACGGTCAATTTCGTGCGGTTTGAGCGGGCGTGCGCTGCCGCGCGTCCAGGCGATGCTGCGTTTGCCGCTTTGCCGGTCGATCCAACAGAAGCCGGCCGGAGACGCGCTGTTTTTGCGTGTTTTTAAACCTGCTGTGTCGACCCCTTCAGCGACGATGCCGCGCAGGATCTGGCTGCCGCGTTCATCATCGCCGACCACCCCGCAAAAAGCCGTTGCAGCGCCTAGGCGGGCAGCCGCCACGATGGCGGTGACGGCGGGTCCGCCGCCCTGCATGAGACTTTCGATAATCTCGACTTTATCATCAAGCGGTATGTGCGGCAGGACGCAGAGATAATCCATGCCGCAGTAGCCGATGCCGGTTATATGGGGCGTGCCATTCATTCGTCGCGTAATTCCATTGTTCCGCCGTTTCTTCTCTGTCTCAAGCCTCTGTGGCTGGTGTCACCGGCTCCTGGACAAAATCTTTCTTGAAGCTGGTGATCGAGGCGACCAGCAGGATCAGGCCGCCAACCACAAAGCCCACGGAAAGCCAGGACATGGCGGTGGTTAACCCGACAGTATCCTTCGCCCATCCGAGAATCACCGGCGCGAAAGCCCCGACGAAAAAGATGCAGGTCAGCATCAGGCCCGTAGCCGAACCACGGTATTTCGGATCGATAACATCGAAGAGCGTGGCGTAGATATTCGAGTCAAACATGCCGCGGAACACGCCAAATCCGGCCAGTGAGGCGTAACAGACCCAAAGCGTTCCCGTCGCGCCCATCAGATACACAAAGGGCGCGGCCATGAAGAGCCCGAAAATCAAGACTTTGATGCGGACAAGCGGGAAACGCACCGCCAGCAAATCTGAGACGCGGCCACCCAGCAGTACCCCGGTAGCCGCAGCGGCCTGGTGATAGAACATGGAGGAAAAACCGACTTTCGCCAGTTTCAGTTCGTATTTCTCATACAGGAAGGTCGATATCCAAGTGTTGAAACCGCAGATTACAAAAAAGAAGGCGCTGAACGAGAGGCAGAGCGCCCAGAACGTCGGTTTGCAAAGCACGCCATGAAACAATTCCTTGAGCGGGATCCGCCTGACTTTCTTCGAATCGTCGGTCTGCGACGGCTGACTCACATCCTTGACCCGCCAGAGAATCATGAAGCAGAGGATCAGCGCCATACTGCCGAAGAAGAAAAAGGGCGTGCGCCAGCCATAGCGTTCGCCCAGCCATCCGGCCATCAGGCCGCTGAGTATCAGGCCGAAATAGAGCGCGGTCTGATGGATGCCCATCGCCAATGCGCGCGTCTTGTGATGATACTGGCCGATCAGGGAGTTGGCCGACGGGAAATAGCAGGCCTCGCCGCCGCCGTTGCCGAAACCCCTGATCAGAATCAGACTGAGCATGCCTCCAGCCAGGCCGGACAGGAAGGTGCAGGCGCTCGCCAGCAACAGGCTGAAAAACAGCACCCACTTGCGCCGCGCGATGTCGCCCAGATACCCTCCGAGCGGCACCAGCAGTGCGTAACACCAGAGAAAGATAGACCCGACCAGACCGGTCTGAACCGATGAAAGTCCAAGATCCTTGGTCAGCAGCGGAAGAATCACATTGTAAGATTGGCGATCCGCCTGATTGAAAAAAAAGGCAAACCAGAGTAGCGCAATCAGCTCCCACTTGTAAGGGATCAGGGGCTTTTTTTGAACAGCAGGCATCGTGGGGCTCCTCTCGTTAAATGAACGCTCAACGCTCAACGTCCAACGTTGAACGCTGGAAGGTAAGCGTTGAGCGTGGAACCTTTCACCATTTAAACTTTACCGGGCTTGCCGGGCAGGGGAACCACGCCTTCCGCGGGCAACTCGATGTCCGCAGTCCCTTCGAAGTCGAGAGCGGCAGGCTTGAAGTTCATGTTGTAGAACTCCGACTCCTTGTTCGTCAGGATGTCGGACATGCGCACCGTCTGGCCGGTGTAGGCGGAGAGGCGGCCGATGATGGCGGAGGCCGTCGAGTGGGCGGTCGCCTCGCCCTCGTTGAGCGCCTTGCCGCTGACGACGCTGTCCAGCAGCGCCGAGTGCTCGTTGACGTAAGGGTCGCCCTCGTTGCCGACCTCTTCGAACGCCACCTCTTTCCCGTCATAGCGGCTCACTTTGCCACCGCCCGAAATTTCCGCCTGCTCCGTTGAGAAGAGTTCGCCCACACGTCCGGCGCAGCCCGGAATCTGGCGGCAGAGGCTGTGGATATGCAGGCCGTCCCCGTAATCGAAGTCCACGCTGAAGAAGTCGTACTGGTTGCCGGTCTCACGGCGGATGCGCGCGCCGACGGCCATCGCGGTCCGGGGGGAGCGGCCGATGAACCAGTTGGCCACGTCGATGTTATGGACGTGCTGCTCGACGATGTGGTCGCCCGACATCTGAGCCCAGTTCATCCAGTTGTTCGCCATGTACTGCGCGTTCGTGACGCCGGGTTTGCGGGGACGGACGCTGCCCCAGCCCCCGCACCAATAGATCGTGCCGCCGCGGATTGTGCCGAGCTGGCCTTTCTGCAGGGCGATGGCCTGGCGCATGTAGGCGCCCTGGTGGCGGCGCTGCGTGCCGGTCACGAGCGTCAGCTGTTTCGCTTTGGCGGCGGCGGCGCTTTCCAGCACGTGCCGGACGCCCTGCGGATCGACCGCGACCGGCTTTTCGGCGAAGGCGTGTTTGCCGGCCTTGACCGCGGCGTCGAGGTGCACGGGGCGGAACGCGGGCGGCGCGCCCAGAATCACGATCTCGATGCCGGGAACCTCCAGCATCTTCTTGTAGCCGTCTCCGCCGCCGAAGGCGAATTTCTCGTCGCAGCCGAACTGCTTGCACCGCCGCTGCGCCTCTTCAAGGAAAAGGTCGTGCGCGGCCACAAGCTGGAGGGTGTGGCCCATTCTTTTGGCCGCCGCGGTCATGTTTTCGAACGCGGCCGAGGCGCGGCGGCCTGAGCCGATGAGTGCGACCTTGAAGGTGCGGGACGCCCCCTGTGCCCGGGTGACCGCGGGTGCGGCGGCCATCATGGCGGAGAAAACGGAGGCGCTTTTGATGAAGTCTCTGCGGTTTTGCATGGTTGTTCCCTCGTTTGCTGGATGGATGAGGGCAGACACAAGGCCTGCCCTTACATGTGATCACGCTTGATTCCACTGGGCGCGTATGAGCGTCGCGGCTTGGGCGAGCAGCTTTTTCTTCTGCTCGTCCGTGGTGTCTTTCGGATAGCCGGCTTCGATGCTGATTGCGCCGCGGTAGCCGATCAGTTTGAGACCCTTGAAACCGTCCACGTAGTTGTCCGCCGCGCCGTCCACGCCGGGGATCTTGCGCGTTTTGCGCGAGGCGATATGCACGTGCTTCAGATATGCGCCGGCCGAGACGAACGCGCCCATGTCGCTGGTCTCCTCGGAGGTCATATGCCAGAAGTCGCCCATCACGCCGATGGCCGGGCTTTTCGCGTCGCGGCAAATGGCTGCGCCGTCCGCAACCAGGCGCAGGAACATCGTTTCCGTGCGGTTGAGCGGCTCGAGGACGACGCAGGCGCCGCACTTTTCGGCGTGGGCCAGGATCTCCGGCAGGATCTCGCTCAGCAGGCGCTCGCGCAGTTCCGGGAAGGGCAGGTCGATTTTTTTCCGCGCAGGGCACATGATCGAGCCGACGGCCTTCAGCTTGGCGGCGCTTTCGATGATGCTCTTGGTCGTGTCGATCACGGCGCGGCGCTCAACCGGATCGGCCATTCCCGCATTGCCCCGCGCGCCGATGCAGGTTACCGAGAATTGGAGTTTGCGCCCTTTGATGGCGGCCGCCAACGCGTCCGCGTTCTTGGCCAGCCATTCCCAGTTGCCGCCGGTGATCTCCACCCGGTCGTATCCGCTGGCCTCAAGGAAATCGAAACGCTCCTCGAAAGTTTTACCCGGCACCAACCCCTGCTGGCAGCCGATGTGCAGCTCCGCCGGTTGTGCCGGAGCGGTGAGGTTGGGCATGCCGCCCGATGCCGCGCGCGCCGTTGCCGCGCCGCACAGTGCCGTGCCTCCGAGCCCGGCCGCGCCGATTTTGAAAAAACCCCTTCGGTTCAGTGTCATACGTCTCCTCGGTTTCAGTGTTTCAACGTTCCAATATTCCGGCTGCGCCGGGTTAGGCCAGTCCGGGAAGTTCCCAGCCTTTGCGGTAGGTGCGGCGAAGGAAACGGTTCGCTTCCGCCACGTTGGTGATCTTCATGGTGGGAGCGTCCCACTCCAGCAGGGTGTCTGGCACGCGTTCCGCCACGTTGCCCAGCAGGATCGCTTCGACCATCGGCGCAATCAGGGAGAAGTCGGCGCTCGACCGCTTGCCTTTGATGCAGGCGTTCAGGAACTCGTGGTAATGGCTCGGCCACGTCGGCAGGTTGGGCTTGGGCGGTTTGGCGGCGGCTTTGTCTTTCAGGATCAAGCGTGGGCCGGCGGTGTGCGGCAACAGGAGCCAGCCTTCCGATCCGGCAACCACCGATCCCTCGTTGGGGAGCTTCTCAAGGCCGACCTCTTTGGCCAGCGCCTGGATTTCTGGTGGCGGAAGCAGGTTTGCGGGGGCCGCTCCCGTCATTCCGTCAAACCACTCCACGGTCAGCGGCTTGCCTCCGGTCTTCCGGTTCCCAGGGTAGATCCAGGTGATGTGCGCGCCTTGGGGCCAGGTGTCTTTGAAACGCGCCGGCGTGTTTTTCCACGACTCCTGAACCTCGGCCTTGACCGAGATTGGGACGGTCAGTCCGATGCCCTTCCAGACGGAGCTGTGGAGGTGGCAGCCGATGTCGCCGAGCCAGGCGGAACCGAAATCCTGCCAGATACGCCAGAGGAGGGGGTGATAGACCTTCTCCGCGTAAGGACGGTAAGGTGCGGTTCCCAGCCAGAGATCCCAATCCAGCGAAGCGGGAACGGGATCGGGCTTTTCGGGGCGCGTGGCTTCGATGCGCGAAACGCCCTTTCGGTTGGAGAAGAGGTAAATGTGCTCCACCGTCCCGACGGCATTGGCCTTATGCATTTCGACGGCCATGCGGTCGCCGACGCCGGCGGAGAACTGGACGCCGAGCTGGGTGACGACATTCATCTTCTTGGCGGTGTCCCGGAGGAGGCGGCACTCGGCGATCTCGTGGCAGAGCGGCTTCTGGCAGTAGACGTGCTTGCCCGCGCGCATGGCGTTGACCGCAATGATGGTGTGCATGTGGTCCGGCACCGCGATGTTGACCGAATCGATCCGGTCGCCCTCCTTCGCCAGCAGCTCGCGCCAGTCGGTGTAGGTCCGCGCTCCGGGAAAATCCGCCGCCGCTTTGGCGAGATGATTTTTGTCCACGTCGCAGAGCGCGACGATCTGTGTCCCGGCGTGCGTCTTGAAATTGCTGATATCCGCACCGCCCATGTTGGCGACGCCGATGCAGGCATGGTTGAGCTTGCTGTTGGGGGAGAGGCCGCGCGGCTGCGCGGTCGAGCAGCCCGAGAGAGTGCCGATAGCCCCCATGGCGGATGTCGCCAGAAACGTTCTTCTGTTCATGGTCAGGCTTCCTTTTTCTGTTCGCATGAACGGTGTTCAGCCACGCGCATCGACCGGCGTGCCGGGACGTACGCCGGCTTCAGCCATGTGCCCCGCTCATTGGATACAGGATAGCACAAACGAGAAAAGGCCATACAGCCTAATGCGCAATAAAAATACTGCGTTTTGCGTAATCCGCCTTGAGCGGGCCGTGGCGGAAGAGGTAAGATCTTTTCTCCGTGAAAGGGCTTCTCCAGAAAATCCCGAAAGTGGCGCTGTTTCTCGCCACCAACGAAAAAGCCGGGCGCGACAAGCTTCAGGGCATCTTGGGCTATGTGCGCCTGCACACGCCGTGGAACATCCACCTCGTCGAAAACCGGATCGGCGAGCAGCGGCTGGGGGATCTGCGCGCGTGGGGCGTGACCGGCGTGATCGTGGCGCGGATGCCCGATTCGGTCCTCACGGTAGCGAAGGCGGGGGTTCCCACGGTCGTCATGGATTCTCCCACCTTGTATGCGGAGCACCTGCCGCACGCCTCGTACGTCACCAGCGATTCCGAGAGCATCGGGCGCGCGGGGGCGAGGGCTTTTCTCAAACAGGGCTTCCGGCATTTCGGCTATGTGGCTGACACCGGGGACTGGGACTGGTCGGTCCAGCGCTGCAGGGCGTTCCGCGCCGCGCTCGAGAAGGCGGGGTACCCGTGTGCCGTCTATGGCGGGCTCTCCGCGCGGGAGCGTGAAGACTGGGGCATTGACCAGAAACGGATGGCCCATTGGCTGGCGGGCCTTCCAAAGCCGACGGCGCTTATCGCGGCCCGCGACGGGCGCGCGCGGCAGGTGCTGGAGACGTGTCAACTCGCGGGGCTCGAGGTGCCGGGCGACATCGCACTGCTGGGCGTGGACAATGAGGAGATCCTCTGCGAGAACACGGTGCCCACGCTTTCCAGTATCCAGCCCGATTCCGAGGCGGGCGGATATGCGGCGGCGCAGCTGCTGGAGCAGCTCATGCGCGGCACCCTGCGCAAACCGCGGACCCTCTTTTACGGCGTGAAGCAGTTGGTTGTGCGGGAATCGAGCCGGCTGGCCCACGCCGTTGACCGCCGCCTGCTGCGCGGGCTGGAATTCATCCGCCTGAACGCTTGCGCGACCATCGGCGTGCTGGACATCGCCCGCCACATGGGGGTGTCGCGCCGCATGGCGGAGCTGCTTTTCCGCAAGCATGTGGGGCACTCGATCCTCGAGGAGATCCAGCAGACGCGGCTCGCCCGCCTGAAGACCTTCCTGCGCGAGACCGCACTGCCGATCGGCCAGATCAGCGAACAGTGCGGATATCAGACCGAGATGCACGCCAAGCGCGTGTTCAAGCAACAGACCGGCTTGACCATGCGCCAGTTCAGAAGAAGCCAGACCACGGGGAAACGGGACAGCCCCTTAGTGTCTTTTCGCAAAAGGTGTAACCGCTCCGGGTAGGGACGCCTCCCCGAGGCGTCCGCGGACGGTTCGGGGAACCGTCCCTGCCGACAATCGAAGCTGGCTACAAAACAACTTAAACCGCTCTAGCTTTCCCAGTTCTGCCGACGCGCAGCGTCGACAGAACTGGCCCGCGGTGGGCGCGGGCGCCGCGCGGCTTAACTCAGTTTGATCTTGCCCGCCATCCGCATGAGGCCGATGGTCGAGACCACCGCAACCGCACACAGCACGCTTCCCAGCGCAATGCGTCCGTAGAGCAGAAACCCTACGCCGAACAGCGCGGTCCAGACCGACAGGCAACCGACCATCATGCAGAGCAGTCCCGTCGGCACATCCCAGCCGCACGCCTCGTTCTTGATGTCCGAGGCCGCCTCGACCTTCCGCCAGCCGGGACCGCCCGGACGGATCCTGCTGCAGAAGCGGGCGAGCACGTCCTGCTGCTCCGGCGGGGTCAGGTAGGTCACGGCCACCCAGCCCGCGGTCGTCACGAGAATGCCGATGACCAGTTTCCACGCGCTGTAGTCCATGATGTCGAAGAGTCCGGCCTGTTTCATGGCGGTCTCGATGCCCAGCGGCCCCGCGCCCCACTGGAAGAAACAGGCCACCGCAAAGGAGATCGCCATGGCCGAGATTTCGCTCCAGGCGTTGAGGCGCCACCAGAACCAGCGCAAGATGTAGAGCAACCCGGTGCCCGCGCCGATCTGCAGCAGGATGTCGAACGAGTCTTTGGCGTTGCGCATCCAGAGCGCGACCAGGCCCGAGAGCACCAGCAGGGCGAGCATGGTCGCGCGGCCCGCGGCCACCGCCTGTTTCGGCGAGGCGTTGCGGTTTATAAAGCGCATGTAGAAGTCCTGCACCACATACGACGAGCCCCAGTTCAGGTGGGTGGCGATGGTGGACATGTAGGCCGCGATGAGCGAGGCCACGATCAGCCCCAGCCACCCCTTCGGCATGGTCGAGATCATGCCGGGGTAGGCGATGTCGTTGCGCAGGAACTGGTCGTCCACTTTCGGGAACGCCTTGGCCAGGCTGCCGACTCCGGCGGATTCGGCCTTGTATTGGCGCACCTGCATGCGCTCGGCTTCGGGCAGCTTCGCCTTCGCGGCCGCATACTGTTCGACGAGCGCGGGATGGGCATCGAGCCACGCCTTGGCCGCCGCCTGTTCCGCCTTGGGGGTGATCGGGAACTGCACCAGCGAAACCAGCGCCACGATGATCCACGGCCACGGCCGCATCGCGTAATGCAGAAAGTTGAAGAGCAGGGTCGCGCCGATCGCGTTCTTCTCGTCCTTGGCGGAAAGCATCCGCTGGGCGATGTAGCCGCCGCCGCCCGGCTCCGCGCCGGGGTACCAGACGTTCCACCACTGGACGGCCAGCGGAAGGATCAGCACCGTCATCAGGGCCGACAGCCCGCCGGTGCCCGAGGGTAACATCGCCATCTTCGACTGGACGTCCACGTTCGCGAACAACTCCTTCAGGCAGGTGATGCCGCCCACGTCGGGCGAGTTGACCGCGTAAGCCGCCGCGAAGATGGCGCCGACCATGGCGACCGAGTACTGGTAGAAATCGGCCCAGATTGAGCCGGTGAGCCCGCCCAGCGTGGCGTAGATGCCGACCCCGGCGGACGCGTAGATGAGCGTGGCGACGGGCGAGAGGCCAAACATCACCTGGCCGATCTTGATGGCCGCCAGCGAGACCGTGGCCATGATCATGATGTTGAAGAAGACGCCGAGGTACAGCGCGCGGAACCCGCGCAGCGCCGCGGCGGGCTTGCCGCTGTAGCGGATCTCATAGAACCCCAGATCCGTGTTCAGCGCGGAGCGCCGCCACAGTTTCGCGTAGACGAAGACCGTCATCATGCCGGTCAGCAGGAACGCCCACCACGCCCAGTTTCCGGCCACGCCCTGCGTGCGCACGATGTCGGTGACCAGGTTCGGCGTGTCGCATGAGAACGTGCAGGCCACCATAGAGACGCCCAGGAGCCACCAGGGCATGGTGCGCCCGGAAAGGAAGAAATCTGCGGCGCTTTTGCTTGAGCGACGTGCGGCGGCCGAGCCGATGATAATCACCGACACGAGAAAACCGATAATGATCACTGCGTCCAGAAACGAGATCTTGAGCATGTCTTGCCTTTCCTTTCGTCATCACACTGACGGATATCCCACGCGTACTGTGGCGAACACAATAACATGGCTGTGCCACGAAAACAAAACGAAAGTCGGGAAACACGTCAGGGCTCATCGGCAGGGATGAGGGTGGCCACGGTGACGCGGACGGCTTGACGCTCTTTCTCCAACGCCTGCAGGCCGGGATCGGCGGCGAGTTGGGCGGGGTCGGCGGGATGCACCTTGTCCCACGCTTTGCAGGCTGCCGCCGCCGTATCCGCCTTGGCCTTGAGGCGTACCTGCTCGTACATGTACGCGCGCAGGGCTTCGTCGGCTTTCAGCTTGCGCGCGCCGGTGAGCGTGCGTGCCTCCTCGGCCATTTTAGCGGCCTTGGCGACACTCTCCTGGTAGGCTTGGCGGGTTGCGCGCGCGGTGGCGTAACACGGGTTTGCGAGGGAAGCTTGCTCGGCGAGGGCCTCTTTCCGTTCGGCGATCTTGCCGGAGAGGGTGAAATAAGTACCGAGGTTTCTGACGATTTCAGGATATACCTTGGCGGGGTCGCCCTCGAAGGAGGCCGTTTCCGTACAGTCGAGCAGGTAGGGGCCTTCCCACGCCTCGCCCCGTTTGATAACGCTGACCAGCATGGGGTTTTTTGACGAGGCCTTCACGTCGGAGTATTTGAAGCATGTGCCGCCGGGCAGGGTGCCGAGATTCTTGCCCTGCGGAGAATAGTAGGGGCTTTCGGCTTTGACAAACCCCCACCCTTTCTTGGGTCCCATGAAAACGACGCGGGTAACCGTGTCCCGGGCCGTCTCTTTGGGGGCCGTCGGAACCCCCAGGCTGCTGTTGCCGTTGCGGGCGGTGGCGTTTCCCGCGGACATGCGGGTATTGAACGGGGCCTGATTTCTCGGCGAACGCCGGATCTGTGCGGCCGCATCGCACGTCAGGCCGGCGGTTGTCAGAAAAAGGATAAAGAGCGTCTTCATGTGGGCAAGCATTAAAGCAGATGGCTGAGGATAGACCAAGCACGATTCGAGACTGGCAATTCTGCTCGGGATCTTGTATGGTACGTGACGATTGACTGGTTAACGGTCGCGAGCAGGAGCACACTATGGCACTTCCTTTCACGTATCTCGCTTCGGCGGCCTTGTCCGATGTGGGGCGCCGACGGAAAAACAACGAGGACTCGCTCGTGCGGCTCCCCGATCAAGGGGTCTTTTGCGTCGCGGACGGCATGGGCGGCGCGCAAGGGGGAGAGATCGCCAGCAAGGCCGTGGTGGATGCCCTGCAGGTGATCTTCGCGGAGTCGCAGGACGCGCCTTTCGCCGTGACCGCCGCTGCCGCAGGGCGCCTGACGGCCCGCGCGCTGAACCGCGCCAGCCAGTGGATCAAGGTTTACGCCGATGAGCGCGGACTGACCGGGTGCGGGAGCACGGCCGTGGTGTTGGTTTTTGACCGGGTGACGCCCTCGCGGGCGTGCGTGCTCCATGCCGGGGACAGTCGCGCCTATCTGTACCGCGCCGGCAAGCTGGTTCAGTTGAGCACGGACCACTCGGTGGCTGCCGCCGCGGGCCTGTCGGACGAAGCGACGCTCCCCGCCATGTTCCGGGGGGTTATCACCCGCGCCGTGGGGCTGGACAACACGGTGCTTCTCGAAGAGACGCCTTGCGAGGTCCGGGCCAACGATCTTTTTTTCCTGTGCTCTGACGGCCTGTCCAAGATGGTGAGCGACAAGCACCTGCAAAAGGTGTTGCACAAGCACCGCGCCGCGCCGCTGGAAACCCTGGCGCAGACCCTGGTCGACGAGGCGCTCAAGGCCGGGGGCGAAGACAATGTCTCGGTCGTCCTGGTGCGCGTGGCGGACACGCTGCCTCAAGCGCCGACCATGGAGATCCCGCCGCAGACCCTCGCTCTCGAAGCGCCGGACGCGCCGGTGGCGGTTGCAGCCCCGTCGTCCGACGGTGATTCCGAGGCGCCCACCCGCGAAACCGGGCAGACCGCCGATACGGCGGGCGCTGCGTCGGAACGGGGCGGCGAGCCGACGGGGGAGAAGATCACGCCGCCCACTCCTTTTTCGGGCGACGGCGTCACGCCGGCCACTTCTTCCCAGGCCGCGGGAGGCCGCCCGCCGAAACGCGGCCGCCGGTTTCTTCTCCTAGGGCTCATCGTGCTTGCCCTTGTTGCCCTTCTGGTCGGTGTTCTTCTCTTCACATGCCCCTCCCTGATCCCCAGTTTCTAGCCCCTATATATCATGGAAGACACTCCTAAAGAGCGGATTGGCGATTACGAGTTGATCGGATTGATCGGTGACGGCGCGCAGGGACGCGTCTATAAAGCGTGTCATGTCTCTGAAGACGGCCAGGCTCCCGGAGAGATTGTCGCGCTCAAGGTCGTGCGCATCACCGGAGAGGACGAGAAACTGCGGCGCAAGTTTCAAGACCAGGCCGATATCTTGCGCCGTCTCAGCCACACCAATATTGTGGCCTACCGCGACTGTTTCTCCTGGCACGCCGGCGAATGGGACGAGGCGCAGTGTCTGGTCATGGAGATGCTCGAAGGCGAAACGCTGCACGAACGCCTCAAGAAGAGTTCCGCCGGTCTTCCCTGGCCGCAGGTCGAACAGATTTTCGAGCAGTGCCTCGCCGGCTTGATTCACGCCCGCGAACGAGGGATCACCCACCGCGACATCAAGCCCTCGAACATTTTTCTGACCAACGACGGCCAGGTCAAGCTCATCGACTTCGACATCGCCCGCCGCGATGATTCGGGACAGATGTCCACCGCCGGATGGAAGGGCACGTTCGACTACATGTCGCCCGACTTCATCACGATCAACGAGTTCCGCGGCGACGAGACCTCGGATGTTTTCAGCCTCGGCGTCTGTTTTTATCAGGCGCTGACCGGGACGCTGCCCTACGAGCCGTTGGGGGAGACCGCCCATATCGGCTACCTCAACCGGTGGCGCGACAACGCCGCCCCCGCGCCTTCTTTCCGTCCCGGCGTCTTCCGCGTCCTCGCGAATGCCAAGGCGGTGGTCTCCAAAGCCATCGCCGCCCGGCGCGACCAGCGCTATGCCACCTTTGCGGCGCTCTTGGAGGATTTCCGGAAAATCCGTTACCGCCGCATCCGCCACAAAAACAAGGAGGAGTACGAACTGCTCGCGGTGCTCGGGCGCGGCGGTTTCGGCGAGGTGTTCAAGGCGCGGCGGGTCAGCGACGGCCTGCTCGTTGCCGTGAAATTCCTCTTTTCCGAAAAGCAGTCCGAACGTTTTCTCAAAGAGGCCAAGATCCTCCAGCAGTACCCGCACACCAACCTTGTCAAATACGTCGACTTCATTACGGTCGAGGGGACGGCCGGAGAAAAGCAGTTCTTCCTGGTCATGGAGTTCCTCGAAGGCATGCCCGGCTGGACCCTGCGCCCGCGGCTCAAAAACGAGGGCAAGATGGAGGTGGAGGAAGCCGTCACGCTGTTCAGCGGCTACCTTTCCGCGCTCCAGTTCCTGCATGCCAGCGCCCGTCCGATCATCCACCGCGACATCAAGCCCGGCAACCTTTACGCGCCGGTCGGCCAGCCGGAAAAAGGCAAGATCTTCGATCTCGGCGTCGCCCGCGACGTGTCGGGCACCGTCACCGTCGGGGGCGTGCCCGGAACCCTCGATTACATGGCGCCCGAGTTCGCCGAGGCGGGCGGGGACCGCGGTTCGCCGCAGTCCGACCTTTATGCGCTCGGCCTCTGCCTCTACGAGGCGCTCACCGGAAAACCGGTTTTCGAACGCCTGCCGACCGATCTCAACTCGGCGTGGCTCGCTTTTCAGGACCGCCTGCGCAAACCTCCGGCCATCGCGTTTGATGCGGATGCCTTCGTGCGGTATCCCCGGCTGAAACAGGTCATTCTCGCCGCGCTTGCCGAAAAACCCGCGGCCCGCTTCCGCAGCGCGGACGAGATGCGCGGCGCGCTCCAGTCCGCGCTGCTCCCGCCGACGGTTGCGCAGGATCACGGCGACGGGTTCGATCCCGGCGAGGGCGTCACCATGGCCACCTTCGCGGGTGCCCATGCCGAGCCGGAGCCCGGCGCGACGGTCGGCACGCGTGCCCTTGACCCTGCGGACGTTCCGGCCGCGCTCGCCGCCATGTCGGAGCGCCGTGAGGTGCTCAGACGCCCGGCGGGGGACCGCAAAAAACGTCTCGTCATCGCCGGCGCGGCGGCTTCCGCCTTGCTGCTCCTGATGGCGGGCGTGTACTGGATGGGGAGGCGCGGGAGACCCACGCCCCCGCGTCCGCCGGAGTCTGAAAAGCCGGTCGCCGCCGCGCCTGCCGC
>JAQVSS010000237.1 GCA_028700415.1 Kiritimatiellia bacterium | reverse complement strand
AACGGCACGGATCGCATCAACCAAGTCATCGGTGATCGGGGTCATGCGCTTTGATGCCTTCCAAGCGGCCAGAAGTCGTTCGATAATGGCCAGCAGAAAGTCCCCTCCGCCGAAAGAGGGTTCGAGAATGCGTTTAAGATGTAGCGGCTGGTCTTTAGTGTAACCGACCAGATCTAAGATGAAATCAACTACTTCGGGACGCGTATAGACCACTCCCCGGCTTTCAATACTTCCTTGCAGAGATAAAAGCTCAACTGCGGTAGCAACTCGTGTCGGTAAAGCATCCAAAGGTTCGCCGAACAGGTCGGTATTGAGTTGTTTAAGTGCCATGGTCATAGATGTGTGAGCCATCTTTTGTTCGAGTAGATTATACCATTCACCCTCCTGATCGGCAACACGGCAAGAGAGTGGGGAACATTTAAAGCGCACATTCAACACGGAAGAACCCTTGCAAACCGACAACAGCGATAAAAAACGAGTTGTTTGCGGCATCTTTCCCGCGGCGGACGTATCCGGGGAGGCTGCGGCACAGGTTAAAGAATAGGCGCGCCCCTCGCGGGGCGCGCCATGGAAATGAGACAGAATTTATTTCAACCCGAATTAACCAAGTATATGTTTTAAGTCTTCTTCAGCCGTTGCGATCGGAGTCAGTCCGAATTTCTCGACGAGCACGTTCAGCACGGTCGGCGAGATGAACGCGGGCAGGCTGGGCCCGATGCGGATGTTCTTGATCCCGAGCGCGAGCAGCGTCAGCAGGATGCAGACGGCCTTCTGTTCATACCACGAGAGGATCAGCGAGAGCGGCAGGTCGTTCACGCCGCAGCCGAACACCTTGGTCAGCGCGACTGCGACTTGGATGGCGGAGTAGGCGTCGTTGCACTGTCCCATGTCGAGCAGGCGCGGGATGCCGCCGATGTCGCCCAGCTTGGCCTGCAGGTGGTTGAAGCGGTACTTGCCGCAGGCGAGCGTGAGGATCAGCGTGTCTTTCGGTGCCTTCTCCACGAACTCCGTGTAGTAGTCGCGCCCGAGCTTGGCGCCGTCGCAGCCGCCCACGAGGAAGATGTGCTTGACCGCGCCGGACTTGACCGCCGCGACCACCTTATCCGCCACAGACAGCACCGCGTTGCGGGCAAAGCCGGTCAGCAGCGGCTCGCCTTTGACCTCCTCCTGAAAACCGCCGAGCTTGATCGCGTGGGCGATCAGGCCCGAGAAGTCCTTGTGCCCCTTTGCGTCCGCCGCGATGTGCGTGACGCCGGGCCAGCCGACTTCCGCCGTGGTGTAGAGGTTGCCCGCATAGGTGGGCCGGGGCGGCATGATGCAGTTCGTGGTGTAGAGCACGACGCCGGGGAGCCCGTCGAACTCCTTCTGCTGATTCTGCCACGCGGTGCCGAAGTTGCCCTTGAGGTGCGGGTACTTTTTGAGTCCGGGATAGCCGTGCGCGGGCAGCATCTCGCCGTGGGTGTAGACGTTGACCCCCTTGCCCTCGGTCTGCTCCAGCAGCATTTTGAGGTCGAGCAGGTCGTGGCCGGTGATGACGATGAAGGGCCCTTTCTCGCGCGTGGTGGAGACCGGCGTCGGCACGGGATGGCCGTAGGCCTCGGTGTTGGCCGCGTCAAGCAGCCCCATGCACGTGAGGTTGACGGAGCCGAACTCGAGGATCAGGCCGAGCCAGCCTTCGACCGTGTGGTCGTCGCCGAGCGCCTTCATGCCCTTCTGGAACCAGGCCGAGACTGCGGGGTCGGTCTTGCCCAGCACGCGGGCATGGGCGGCATAAGCAGCCATGCCGCGCAGGCCGAAGAGCAGGGTGGAGCGCAGCGAAACGATATCCGTGTCGCCGTGGAAGAGGTCTTCCGGATTAAAGGCCGGCGCGCCGCCGGCCGCGCCGATGGCGCCTTGGATGCGGTCGCGCATGGCGGTGAGGGCCGAGCCGTCGAAGTTGACGTTGGTGACGGTCATGAAGAGCGCGTCCATGAAGAGCGCCTCATTGGACGGATCGGCGGGTTTGCCCTCGAGTGCCCGGGCCAGGGTGATGAGTCCCGCCGTGATCTCGTCCTGCAGATGGGCGATCTCGGGTTTCTTGCCGCAGACACCGCCGCGCGTGCAGCCTTTACCGCCCGCCGTTTGTTCGCATTGGAAACAGAACATGTCGCTCATGGTGTTGCTCCTTTTGTTGGTGTTGTGTATGGAAATTCGATGGGTTCTGCGTTTGCCGGTAGGGACGGTTCCCCGAACCGTCCGCGGACGCCTCGGGGAGGCGTCCCTACCGCTGTGCGGTTACTCCTCCAGGATTGCCCCGTCTGTCGAGATCGTGACCACGTGCCACGGGATCATCTTGCCGCTGTTGATCAGCGCCTGTCTGGTTGCGTTGGCGATGCCTGCGCAACAGGGCACCTCCATACGCAGCACGGTGACGCTGCGGATATCGTTGGCCTGAAGCAGGGCGGTCAGCTTTTCCGAGTAGTCCACCTCGTCCAGCTTGGGGCAGCCGATCAGCGTGACCTTGTTCGCCATGAACCGCCGGTGCATATCGGGGTAGGCGAAGGCGGTACAGTCGGCGGCGATCAACAGCGCGGCGTTCTTGAGGTACGGCGCGTTGACGGGCACGAGCTTAATCTGAACGGGCCAGTTGACGAGGGACGACGGGACCCCGAGCTCTGAACGCTGAGCATCCAGCTCCGAAGCGGGTGCACGCGAGATCGTTCTGGCCATTTTGCCGGGGCAGCCTTGCGCCATCGGAGGCGCGGAGAGTGCGGGGGCCGCCGGGACGGTGGCCTGTTTGGCGGCCACGGCGGCCTCGTCAAAGGGGGCGGCTTCGCGCTCGACCATTTTGATCGCGCCGGTCGGGCAGTCAGGCAGGCAGGTGCCGAGGCCGTCGCAGTAGCTGTCCGAGACGAGCGTGGCCTTGCCCTCGACCATTTTCAGGGCACCTTCGTGACAGGCGTTGACGCACAGGCCGCAGCCGTTGCAGAGTGTGGGGTCGATGGTGACGATTTTCCGCTTCATGTATGGGGTCTCCCTCTCCTGTCCGGTAAATGGATTACACCTTCTTCACGCGCCGGTTTTTTTTCATCGAGTGGACGACGCTGGCGAGGGTTGTCCGTTTCAACAGGGCGATCAGCCGCTTGTTTTCTTTGGTCATCAGCCTTCCCAGCGCGCAGTTCTTGCCGTCACAGAACTCGTGTTTGAGCAGGCAGCCGGTGTATTCGGGCGTGCCGCCGGCCGCGACGTAGATTCCCAAAAGGGAAAGCTTGTCCGCCGGGCGCGCCAGCTTCGCGCCGCCCGAAGGGCCGCGTCCGGTTTCGAGGATGCCCGCGTGCGCGAGTTGCTGGACGACCTTTGCCGAGTGGTGGGGCGAAAAGCCCAGCTTTTTGGAGACGGCGCGTGCGGAGCTGAAACTCTTCCCGCCGTCTGCGAGGCACACGCAGGTGTGCAGCGCGATCGACATCGCTTCCGAGATATTCAACAGTCCGAGCATGATGGAACGCCTACCTTTCGCTTAATTGCGCATTAAATTACCGAATTACCGAAACAGCGTCAAGCGCGAATTTCTTCGTTCGTTTTTTCTTTCCGCTTGCAAGCCCGGACCGGTTATGGGTATCGTACACGCGGTGTTCTGATATATAGAAACTGCGGCGGCGGGCCGGCGGGCGGAACACCGGCTGTTCAAACCGTCTGACATAAGGAGTCGGAATGATATTCGGAATCCAAGATCCGTGGGTGGCGGTCGCCTATCTGCTCTCTTTCTGCGGGGCGCTCGTGTGTGTGGTGTACGGCGTCATGCAGTGGAACCGGGGGGATGAGCCGGTCAAACCGGAAGACGTGCAGTGGGCGAAGGAAGAAAAAGAGGAAATCGAAGAGGCGCTCTGAGCCTCACCCAACCCAAGGAGTCGTGATATGGAACTTTTCACCTTTGCCGTCGTGATCGTCTATCTTCTCGCGATCGGGTACCTCGGCTACCAAGGCTACCGCCAGACAAAAACCGCCGCCGACTATCTGGTGGCCGGACGCAACGCCAACCCGGTGGTCATGGCGCTCTCCTACGGCGCCACCTTTATCAGCACGTCCGCCATTGTCGGTTTCGGCGGTGTGGCGGCCAACTTCGGCATGGGGCTGCTCTGGCTGACGGTCTTCAACATCTGGATGGGAATATTCGTCGCCTTCGTGGTGTTGGGCAACCCCGCGCGCAGGATGGGGCACCATCTCGATGCGCACACCTTTCCCGAACTGATGGGCAAGCGCTACGGCAGCCGCTTCGTGCAGATCCTCTGCGCGCTCATCATTTTCTGCTTCATGCCGCTTTACGCCATGGCGGTCATTATCGGCGGCGCGGAGTTCATCGGGCCGATCTTCCACATCTCGTATGACGCCGCGCTGTATCTGTTTGTCGCCATCGTGGCGGCGTATGTGATCGCGGGCGGCATCAAAGGCGTCATGCTGACGGACGCCCTGCAGGGGACGATCATGCTGGTCGGCATGGTCGCGCTGATGGTCATCACCTATGCCAAGCTCGGCGGCTTCAGCCCCGCCCACCAGGCGCTGACAGACCTTGCCCCGCGGGTTCCCCCGGCGCTCGCCGCCCTCGGGCACCAGGGCTGGACGTCCATGCCTGTCTTCGGCTGGGCCGCTTCAGGCGCCCCGGCGGCGGAAGCCAGCCGGTACACCCTCTGGTGGACCATGGTCTCCACGGTCGTCCTGGGTGTGGGCATCGGCGTACTCGCCCAACCCCAGCTCATCGTGCGCTTCATGACCGTCAAATCCAAACAGTCGCTCAGCCGCGGCGTCGCGGCGGGCGGCGTCTTCATCTTCTTCATGACCGGCGTGGCTTTCGTGGTCGGCGCGCTTTCCAACGTTTATTTCACGGGTCACGAGACCATCCGCTGCCAGATCGTGGAGGAGAAGGCCCTGCTCGACCCGGGCGCCGACGGCAACAGCCCGCTCGCCCGCGTCGCGCCCGATGCCCCCCCGGCGGTTCTGGCCCGCAGCAAGCCGTTCATCGCCTACAGGCTGCCGGGTGACCGCCCCGAGCAGCCGTTGAACTATCTGCTCCGGACGCCCTCGACCGCAATCGCGCGGGGCGGGAACGGGTCGCCCGACAGCATCCGGCCCGGCCTGATCGCGATCGCCCGCACAGTCACGCTCGGCACCACGATGAAAGGCAACAGCGACACGATCATTCCCCGTTACGTGAACAGCGCGTTCCCGAAATGGTTCAGCGTGCTGTTTCTCATGACGCTGCTCTCGGCGGCCATGAGCACGCTCTCCAGCCAGTTCCACACCATGGGGACGGCCATCGGCCGGGACATCTTTGAGCCGATGGTCAAGGGGAACACGGCGCGCACGGTACAGATCACACGCTTCGGGATTGTGGTCGGCCTTGTCGCCGCGCTCATCCTTGGGAAAATGGTGCGCGGCAACATCATCGCGCTGGCCACCGCCATCTTTTTCGGCATCTGCGCGGCGGCGTTCCTGCCGGCCTTTCTGGGCGGCCTCTTCTGGAAACGGATGACGCGGCCGGCGGCGGTCGCCTCAATCCTGGCGGGTTTTCTGACCAGCGTTTTCTGGTCGGTCTGCATCAACGCCAAGACCGCCGCGGGCCTTGGCCTCTGCAAGGCGCTCTTCGGGAAAGCCACACTCCTCACGCCCGCCTTCAGCGCGACGTGGGCGGTCGTGGATCCGATCGTCGTGGCGCTGCCCATCGCCGCGGCGACCGCCGTGGTTGTCGCGCTCCTCACGAAACCGATGCCGCGGGCGCATGTGGCGTACTGCTTCGGCGGGGCGAAACCGGCCGAGTAAGTCAACGCCGCTCGATTCGTCCACCCTCCCAAGCAATGCCACGCCAACGGCGCGCGCGTCTTGGCTCGTGTATGAAGAGAACCCGTCAAGAGGATATCTATAATCCGGCTTGGGACAAAAGATCGGAGGCCTTGCACTTTAGAGCTTGAGCGACACGGACAAGACTTCCTACAGTTAGATTCTGCTCTCCCCGCTCGATCAGACCGATGTAATTGCGGTGACAATCGGCTACTTCGGACATCCTTTCTTGGGATATTCCGATTGCTTCGCGTCGCACCCTGATGGCGTACCCGATCTTTTTGCGATATGAGGGAATAGGCTTCCTCGATTTCACATTCTTAGCACACCAAGAATGTGCGTGACAATCTACACACCATAATAGTATATATAAGACGTAAATGTGATTGCATTGCCCTTGTTCAACTGATAGATTGACCTTCATTTTCTTGATAGAGAGTTGTTGGAGAGAGACCACATGAGACTAATCATATGCGTTCTTTCGCTTTCCGGAACAGGTGCCGCCGCGCTGGTGGTGCTACCCGCCTTCGCCGTCACGCTGGACGTGGCCAGGCTGCCCGCGCCCTCGTTCGCCGACCGGGAAGTGTCGGGTGACGCGGCCCTGCCCGCGGGCCGGACGAACGACTTGCGCACGTTCCGGCTGGAGATGACCTTCGACGCCACGCCATCGAACAACGTGCAGGTCGCCTTCGGCCGGGACACCATGCCCGCCGACGGCGCACTGGCTGCTGAAGAGACCGATTTTATTGTCGGCTGGGACTGCGGCGAGTGGTTCCTGCGGCCGCAGGGATTGAGGGAGTGGCACACGTTCGCGCCCGCCGTCACCAACGGCACGCGCACGCTGACGATGGAGATCCCCGTGAGTTCCCAGGGCGCGCCCAAGTCGGTCGCGTTCAGGGACGGCGCGGCGGCCTTCACGTTCCCGGGCCTGGCGCTGTCGCCGGTTCCGGAGTGGCTGACGCCGGACATCTGGACGTGCCTGCGCGTGACCGTGCGCGGTTACACCGGCACAAACGAAAACGTG
>JAQVSS010000236.1 GCA_028700415.1 Kiritimatiellia bacterium | reverse complement strand
GGAAAAATTCTTATGAAAACAATCGCTATCGTCGGATTAGGATATGTCGGTCTGCCGTTGGCCCTGCAGTACTGCCGTTCAGGGGCCAAGGTCATCGGCATTGACATCGACCCCGCCAAAGTCGAAGCCCTGAAGCAGGGGCGTTCCTACATCAAGCACATAACCGCAGAGTCGGTTCAGGAGCAGTTCGTATCCGGCCGGCTGGACGCGACGACCGATTTCGCGGCCGCGCAGGATGTTGACGCGGTTATCATCTGTGTGCCCACACCGCTCAACAAGAATCGCGAGCCTGACATCTCCTTCATTGTCGAGACCGGGCGGCGGCTCGCGCCGCATCTGCGCAAGGGCGCTCTGGTGGCTTTGGAGTCATCGACCTATCCCGGCACGACCGACGAGGACCTGCGACGGGTGCTGGAAGAGGGCTCGGGGCTCACTGCCGGCCAGGACTTCCATCTGGCGTTCTCGCCCGAGCGCGAGGATCCCGGCAATCCGCAGAGTGTGGTGGCCGCAATACCCAAGGTGGTGGGCGGGCTCACGCCCGCCTGCCTGGCCAAGGCGCAGGAGATTTACGGCATCGCGATCAAGACGCTTGTGCCGGTCTCCTCCTGCCGCGCCGCCGAGGCGACCAAGCTGATGGAGAACATTTTCCGCTGCGTCAACATCGCGCTGGTCAATGAATTGAAGGTCGTGTACGCCGCCATGGGCATCGACATCTGGGAGGTGATCGCGGCGGCAAAGACCAAGCCCTTCGGGTTCATGGCCTTCTATCCCGGGCCGGGGCTGGGCGGCCACTGCATTCCGATCGACCCGTTTTACCTGACCTGGAAGGCGCGCGAGTATGGACAGTCCACCCGCTTCATCGAGCTGGCCGGCGAGATCAACACCCGCATGCCGGAGCATGTGGTCAACCGCGTGGCCGAAGCCCTGAACACAGTCAAGAAACCGCTCAACGGCAGCAAGGTTCTGGTTCTGGGGTTGGCTTACAAGGCCAATGTCGATGACGACCGAGAGTCGCCGAGTTATGTGCTGATGGAACTTTTAAAGCGGCGCGGCGCTGATGTTTCCTACCATGATCCCTACGTGCCGGTGATCCGCCCGACGCGTGAGCATCCGCAATGGGCTGGCGCGCGCTCGGTTGAGTGGCGCGAGGAAATCATCCGTGGTTTCGATTGCGTGCTGATCGCCACGGCCCACGCGTCTGTCGATTACGCGCAACTTGCGGCTTGGGCGCGGTTAGTGGTCGACACCCGCAACGTCATGCCGGTTCAGTGCGTGAAAGCCTGATTTAGCCCGCTAATCTCCGCGATTCACAGACTTCTTGAGTTTGTTGATGCGGGAAGAGAACGCGCTTCATGCCGATGTTCCAAAACCAAATACTGCGGTATCTTCTTGTCGGCGGGTGGAACACGGTTTTCGGCGCGGGCATTTACGCTTTGCTTTACCGCTGGCTTGGTCCGCATATGCATTATCTGCTTGTGCTGATACCCGCCAATGTGCTGGCTATCACCAATGCGTATATGGGTTATAAGTTCATCGTCTTCAAGACCCGGGGCAATTACTGGCGCGAATATCTGCGGTGTTATGCGGTTTACGGAGGCATGACGGTTTTTAACGCGCTCCTGCTTTATCTGCTGGTGACCATGATCAATCTGCGCCCGCCGGTCGCCAATGTTTTTTGCGTGCTCACGACCACCGTTGTCGCCTACTTCTCGCACAAGCACTTCTCCTTCCGCACTAATTAGGAGCCCCAAGATGCTCATACACACATCGTCATACGCCCGGGCGGGGTTGATCGGCAACCCGTCCGACGGTTATTTCGGCAAGACGGTCTCCTTCGCTTTTGCGAATTTCCGTGCCGACCTGACCATGTACGAGACGCCGGAACTCGGTTTCGTGCCTGCTGACGTGGACGACGCCTGTTTCGTCTCGCCCGAAGAGCTTTTGCGCGAGATCCAGTTGTTCGGCTACTATGGCGGCATCAGGCTTCTCAAGGCTGTCACAAAGGTTTTCCTGCACCACTGCCGCGAACACGGCGTCTCGCTGCCGCGCCGCAATTTCACAGTCCAGTACAAGTCCGACATTCCCCGTCTGGTGGGGTTGGCCGGCTCGTCCGCGATCTGCACCGCCATGCTAAAGGCTCTGATGCGGTTTTACGAGGTCGGCATTCCGGAAGAGGACGCTCCGACCTTGTGCCTTAAGGCGGAACGCGAAGAGCTGGGTATCCAGTGCGGTCTGCAAGACCGCGTGATTCAGATGTACGAAGGTGTGGTGTTCATGGATTTTGATCGCGGCACGGTCGAAAAGACCGGCCACGGGCACTATGAGCGGATCGAGCCCGGACTTTTGCCCAATCTCTACATCTCCTACGATCCGATGCGGGCCGAGGTTTCAGGTGTGTACCACCAAAAGCTGCGGGTGCTTTTTGAAGAGAAGAAACCGGATATTCTGGCGGCTATGGGAGAGTTCGCCGATCTGGCGCAGCAGGCGCGCGACGCGCTGGTCAACCAGCGCCCGGATAAACTGCCGGCCTTGATCGATGCCAACTTCGATTTGCGCGACCGCATATTCAATGTGTCCGAGGCCAACCGGCGCATGGTGCAGACCGCGCGGCAGGCCGGGTGCTCCGCTAAATTCGCCGGCTCCGGCGGAGCGATCGTCGGCACCTACGAAGACGAATCGCAGTACAAAACTCTCGTCAAGACCATGAGCGTCATCAACTGCACCACCATCAAGCCTGCGTTGCAGAGGTGAGGATTGAGTTATAAAGTTGGCATTGCCCGGTAAGTTTTAACCGCGAATAATGCCAATACCATAAATTATATCTTTGCCTCACGCCCCCGCGAACACTTTGACCTGTAAGGCACTTCCCTCGTGAACACACTCTCCTCATCTAATTTAAGTGATCTGCAAATCGTTTTTGACTTGGCGGCGGGGGTTCTGGCTTCGTCAGGAGTTAAGTGCCTGTTGATCGGCGGGTTCGCTGTGAACTATTATGGCTATACGCGCAACACTTTGGATGTCGACTGGATGATTGCAGCAGAACAGCGAGATGTTGTGCGGGCTGTTATGCAAAGGGAGGGGTTCACGAATTCAGCGGTTCACGCGAACGTGATGTTTTTTCAGCGGCCTGGATCGAACTGGCGGGTTGATTTCCTTGAAGCGGACGCGGGCACTGTGACACAACTACTGTCGAGGGTCCAAAGCGTTGCTGTCCATGGTGTGACGGTCAATGTTCCGGCGCTGAAAGATCTGATCGCAATGAAACTTTTTTCTCTTGCGCAGAATCCGGCGCTGCGAATGGGAAAAGACTTGCCGGATATCGTTCACCTGTCTGTTCTCAACGGGCTTGATCTGACACGAGATATTCATCCGCTCGCCATCCGGTATGCGTCGGAAACCGTTTTCAAGATGGTGTCGGATCAAATCGAGGCGTTACAGGCATGACCTTTCCAGTCTATTCCAAATGTGCGGCACGTGAAGCGGGGCGTTCGTTGCCAAGATTGGATATGGACGCTTATATGGTGTTTCTGTCAGAGTCCATGACCCATGCCGACCCGATGAAAGTCGCGAGGCAGAAAGCGCTAGAAGAGCGGATCCAGGTGCCGTTCCGGATCCTCCCCGAAGCATCCGAGTAAGGATGCTTGCGGATGTGTTAGTACATGGCCCGCGATGAGTGACCCAAATTGATTTGGTCCGCTAATCTCCGCGAATTCACCAGCATCCCATAGGGATGCCGGATTTAAGGGTTTTAGGTTAACAGGTGTTGATGTGTTCATTGAAAACGCACTGTTTGTGAACCGTCACAAACAAGCCACATGTTTATGGTAAACACCGTTTGCATGGAAAACAACTTTAATCAGATAGGTTTTACCTAATGGCCTACAGCTAAAAAAGCTAAACACCTAAGCGTCCTGTGGGACGCTACTGGGGCCTTTGAACCCCGAAACCTTTTTAACCCGTAGCATTTTTAAACTTTATAACTCTCGAACTTTAGATCTTCTCAAATTGTCTAATGTCAAAACACGACCCCGGGAACACACCGCGGGCTCTAATGTGTGGTACAATGCAAACATGAGAGACGAGGCGCTAAAAGAGTATATTCGGAAGCACGACGACCTGTTCTGGTACTCCCCGGAAGACAAAGGAGAGACCGTGAGTGATGAGCTTCTGGTCGAGCATATCCTGAACTACGGAACGCTGGATGATGTGCGGGAACTGTTCCGTGTCATGGGGCTGGATCGGGTGGCTGAGGTGTTTCGCGGAATGAAAGGCCGCAAGGCACAGAATTTTTTTCCTGAAATATGGAATTTTTTCAATCTGTTGTTTACGCATTATGCACACTGAAGTTCTCAGTTCCGGTCAAAAAGACCTGCTCCCAATTGTGGAACTTTTCCGAAAAGAGTTTTATCTGGTAGGCGGCACTGCTATTGCACTTCAATTCGGCCATAGGCAGTCCATTGATTTTGATTTGTTTACACCTAAGCCATTTGGCTCTAGGCGCATTTTGAATGTTTTCAGGAAGACAGAAAAAACAGTCACGGTTACAAGGCGGGTCAGTGAGCAGATGAACTTGTCTGTTGATGGCGTCAAGATGACTTTTTTTGAATATCCGTATCCCGTTGACGTTGCCGTCGAAGACACGTCTTTCCGTATGCCGGACTTACTTTCTCTTGCCGCCATGAAAGCCTTTGCGCTTGGCCGACGTTCTAAGTGGAAGGATTACGTGGATCTGTATTTCCTGCTCAGGGACAAGTTCAGCTTGAGCGAAATAGTACAGAAGGCGGAAGAGATTTTTGAGGATGAGTTTTTGGCGAAGTTGTTCCGCTCACAGCTCGCCTACCACAAAGATATCGATTACGCGGAGCAGGTTGACTACATGCCGGGGTTTGCGGTTAACGACGAGGAAGTGCGCCGTTTTCTGGTGGACAAGGCTCTGGAGGGTGTGATTTAGCGATTAGGCACAGCTTGATTGCTGTAAGTTGGGAGTGGCAATTTACTTTAGTGTGCGCGATCAGGCTGCGCATTGTTATTCCTTTAGAACTTCTCCAATTGTCTAATGTCTAAACACGACCCTTTAAACAGACGTTATGGCCACCGAAATTACCCAATTTTCCAAGCAGCTTTTCTGGGATGTGAACCCGGACGAGATTGATCTTGAAAAGCACCGCAAATTCATTGTCCAGCGGGTGCTAGAGCGCGGACGTGATTCCGACTGGGAGAGGCTGAAAGCCTGTTACACAATCTCGGGCATCGTTGAATCGGCACAGCAACTGCGTTCTTTAGAGCCAAGCGCACTTGCTTTTATCGCGTGTGTAGGGAACGTAAAAAAGGAAAGCTTCCGATGTTACACATGGAGACAGTCGAATCCGACACACTGGACTTGGTGAAGCGTATCCAGGCCTTGCCGGTTTTGTCCGAGACTCGGTTAGTCGGAGGAACAGCTCTGGCTCTACAGTTGGGGCATCGGTTGTCCATTGACTTGGATTTTTTTGGAACCTGGCAAGATAGAAACTTACAGCCCGCATTGGAGTCATGTGGGGCTGTCATCCGCACCGGCGGATCAGGACGGCTGCAGTTTTACGAGATCGACAAGGTAAAAGTCGATTTTGTGACTTATGAATGCCCATGGCTTAGAAATCCGGTTGTTGAAGATGAGATACGCATGGCACACATTGAAGACATTGTTGCCATGAAACTTGAAGCAGTGACCAGTCGCGGAAAGAAAAAAGATTTCATGGATATTGCTTTCTTGCTGGATCAATTTGACATCCGCAGGATGTTGGATTTGTATCAGAAAAAATATCCATCCGGGTTAATGTTATTGGTCCTGCGCAGTCTGGTTTACTTTGACGACGCGGAAGATGATCCCATGCCGATGATGCTGAAGCCTTTGGATTGGGAAACAACAAAAGAGCGCATCCGGCAGGCGGTGCGGCAGGTCGCCTTGGAAGGATGAACTTCTCGCCATTGCCTATTGTCTAAACATGACCCCTAGAACACGTATGAAGTGAAAAAGTAAAAGTGAAAAAGTAAAAGCGAAAAAGTGAAAGTGTAAAAGTAGAAAGTATGGAGGGGTTGATTCCGATAGACAAAAGAACGAAGCAGTTCGCGATTCGCATCGTGAAACTCTATCAGTACCTTGTCGACGAGCGACACGAGAGGGTTCTGTCGAAACAAGTGCTGCGTTCGGGAACATCCATCGGCGCGAATGTCGCAGAGGGGCTCTTCGGCGCATCTCGCGCAGATTTCGTCAACAAGTACACGATTGCACTCAAAGAAGCCAATGAAACCCGTTATTGGCTTGAGTTGCTGGCCGAAACGAAGTATCTCCCGGATGGTGAATCGACCGATTTTCTGATGAGCGAATGCACGTCAATCATCGCAATCCTTGCGTCATCCGTCAAGACAGCGAAAGGAGAAAAATGATCATGTCTTCCCTTTTTCACTTTTCACTTTTACTTTTTACTTTTTCCCACTCCCTTGAACCAGCGCCGCAGGCGCGATTGAAGCCAGCGTCACTTTAGAACTTTAGGCGTCTCGAACTTTAGCATTTCCACAATGGCCAACCACGACACATTGAGTAAACCGACTGACATCAGCCAAGCTGTCGCGGACACGATGGCCGGTGAGCTCGGCATCAAGGTCGCGATTATCTACGGGTCGGCGGCAGCAGGCAAGATGCGTCCCGGAAGCGATGTGGACGTGGCGGTTCTTTTCGATCGGCCGCTGGACATGGACGCCCGCCTCGCCCTGTGGGGCAGGCTGACTGACGCGGTACGCCGGGAAGTCGATCTCGTTGACCTGCACGACCTCGGTGGAGAGATCCTGCACCAGATTCTGGCCAAAG